>NZ_JBQJIM010000063.1:0-14023 GCF_052078295.1 Crossiella sp. CA198 | reverse complement strand
CCAAGAAGCACCTTATCCGCTGCCTCAAGCGCTATCTGGCCCGAGAGATCTATCCCCGGTTGATGGCCGACCTGGCCGACATGCAGGCCCTGCAGACGACTTGACAACCATAGGAGCATCACGATGGTGGGTGGGTGCAACCAGGTTGCTCGCCACTCCGTCTGCCTGATATGCGGAAGTTCTCACCGGCACTGGCACTGGCCGGGCTCGCCCTGCTCACCGGTTGCGGCGGCGGTCCGGCCAGCGTCGCCTGCCCGGCCATGGCCGCCCGCGCGGGCATCGGCCTGGACATCGAGGCGCCACTGGCCGCCAAGGTCGCCAAGGCCACCCTCGACGGCAAGGACGTGCCCCTGGACGAGTCCACCGCGGCCGTGCCGTCCACCTGCCCGACGGGAGGACCGGACCAACCCTGCTCGGCCAAGATGGTCCGCACCGGCGCGAAGAACGGCTTCCTCGACCAGGCCGGGCTGAAACTGGAACCGGTGCGGCTCAGCGTCCGGCTCACCGACGCCGCGGGCACGGTGCTGGTGGACAAGGACATCCAGCTCACGCCGAAGGAGATCTTCCCGGCCGGTGCGCACTGCGGCGGCGGCCAGCCGCAGGCCGGGGTGCTCGTCGCGGCCGACGGCGCGGTGCGCCAGCGCCCCTGATCAGCAGACCGATCAGGAATCGAGAAGCGGCGGCGCACCCACCGCACCTAGCGTCACCTCCAGGGAAAACGCGCTGGACTCACCAGCCGCGACCCGCTTCCGAGGAGGTCCCCATGAGTGCGAGCAAGCGAATCCGGCAGCTCCACCGCTGGCTGTCCATGGTGTTCACCGCGACCATCGTCATCACCGCCATCGCCCTGGCCCAGGAGGACCCGGTGATCTGGCTGTCCTACCTGCCGCTGCTCCCGCTGTTCCTGTTGCTGGCCACCGGCCTGTACCTGTTCGCACTGCCCTACACCACGAAGTGGCGCCACCGCCGCACCGCCGAGTGACCCTGGTCAGGGGGTGATGTCCAGCCGGGTGCGCAGCCCGTCGGCGAACTTCCGTGCCGCCAACAGATCGGCGGCGTCCGGCCGTCCTTTTCGGACACCGCCGACCAGCTTGAACGGCAGCCAGGTGTCGAACCCGCGACAGGAGAAGGTATCGGCCACCGCAAACCCCTTGTCCCGCAGCAGTGTCGTCAGCGGACGGGAGAAGCGCTGGAACCCGGCCTCGGGGAAACCACTGGTGGCGAAGACAAACGCGTGCCGCCGCCGCCGGGCCGGAAGGGCCTGGACGAACTCCCGCAGCCGCGGGTGGAAGGACCCCAGGAAGATCCCCGAGCCGAACCCGACCAGGTCGTAGTCCGCCAGCGCGGCCGGATCAACCTGATCGGGTGCGACCACCCGAGCGTCCAGCACCTGGCCCATGGCTTCGGCGACCCTGCGGGTGTTGCCGTGCGAGACGGAGGTGCACACGATGATGGCCTGCATGGGGAAAGCTCCTTTCGCTTTCCCCATGGACGAGCCTGCTGCCCGGAACGTGACCGCACCCCGGTGTGAACCAGCTCACCAGCGATGATCAGGCGCAGTCCCAGCGCATGCCCTGCCAGCGGGCGCCGTAGCGGGCCCACTCGAAGTAGTGCTGGTGCCGCGGGGGCACGATGGTGCATTTGCTGTCCGGGCCGTGCGCGCGGCGGACCACGTAGCTGATGTTGTCGCGGCAGTTGTTGGTCACGGTCACCCGCTGCCAGATCCCCTTGGCCGAGTGCTCGACCTTCGCGCAGTCCGGCGCCGCACTGGCGGCGGGGGCCAGGGCCACCAGGGTGGCGACGGAGAGGGTGGTGGCGGCGAGGGTGGCGAGTAGCCGGGTGGGTACACGTCGCGTCATGCGATCCAGTGTCGGACCCGGCGCGGGCGGGCACCCGCTGAACCGGGCGGAACCACCCGGCCGATACCCGGTCTGTCCACAGTGGAGGAGTCGCTGTCCGGATCCGGACAGTGCCGATCGGGTCGGGGACTTGACCGTGCCGTAGCGGCATAGTTTGGACTGTTCCCTGTCGGCTCGATCGTGCCGGGGAAGCAGGGCTCGGGGAGTGACCGTCGTGGGGTGGAGCACCAGGCAGCTGGCCGAACTGGCGGGCACGACCGTCCGTGCGGTGCGGCACTACCACGACGTCGGGCTGCTCGCCGAGCCGGAACGGCGGGCCAACGGCTACAAGCGGTACAGCGTGGCTCACCTGATCCGGGTGTTGCGCATCAAGCGGTTGACCGGGCTCGGGCTGTCGCTCAGCCAGATCGCCGAACTGGGCACGGCGGATGAGCACCCGGAAGAGGCATTGCGGTCACTGGACGCGGAGCTGGCCGAGACCATCGAGCGGCTGCAGCGGGTGCGGGCCGAGCTGGCCCTGATCCTGCGCCGGTCCGCGCCGACCGACCTGGGACCCGAGCTGGCCCAGGCCGTGGCGGGCAGCGAGATCAGCGCGGCGGACCGGGACTTCGTGGTCGTGCTGACCCGGATCCTCGCGCCGTCCACGCTGCGGGCCTACGCGGAGACGGTGCGCCGGACCAGTTCCAATCCGGTGCTCAGGGAGTTCGACGCCCTGCCAGCCGACGCCGATGAGCGGACCCGGCAGGACCTGGCCGAGCGGCTGGCGCCGGTCAGCAGGCAGATGATCGAGGACACGCCGGAGCTGCGGAACCTGTTCGCCGGGGCGCCGCTGGGCGCGGCCACCGGGATACAGGCGATGAGCCAGGCCATCACCGACCTCTACAACCCGGCCCAGGTCGACGTGCTGGTCCGGATGACCCGCTGACGCCGTTTCTTGGCCTCGTACAACGAAACCGAAAGAGGGGGAACACATGAGTAGTAGAAGGCTGCGTGTCGCCGGGGTGATCCCGGTGGTCGTGGGCGGTTTGTTCGCCGGGCTGACCCCGGCGCTGGCCGAACCGGCGGCGGAAACGCTGAACTCAACGCACATCCCGGCCCGCTACGCCGGGCAGGCACTGGGCTGGCACCCTTGCACGACCGAGGAACTGCCCGGCACGCCGCCGGGTGAGGCCGGGCTGCTGGAGTGCGCCACGTTCGCCACGCCGCGGGACTGGGAGCGCCTGACCGAGCGCGAGGACCTGACCATCGCGGTCAGCAGGCTGCGCGCCACCGGCGTCACCACCGCCTCGGTGCTGACCAACCCGGGTGGACCCGGCGGTCCCGGTCGTTCGCTGCCGCTGCACTTCCGCGGCCAGGACAGGCTGCGCGAGCACCAGGAGGTCATCGGCATCGACTCCAGGGGCACCGGCAAGAGCACCAACATCACCTGCGGCGGACAGTCCGGCCCGCCGCCCGAACTGGACGCGCGCAACCGGGATCCGCGCAACCTGAACCTGATCGTGGACGCGGTGCGGCAGGCCGCGAAGACCTGCAGGCAGGCATCCGGCGAGCTGGGGCCGCTGATCAACACCTTCCAGATGACCAAGGACCTGGATCTGCTGCGGGTGTTGCTGGGCAGGCACAAGTTCAACTGGATCGGGTACTCGGCTGGCACCTGGCTGGGCGCGCACTACGCGCAGCGCTTCCCGAACCGGGTCGGGCGGTTCGTGCTGGACTCCGCGACCGAGTTCACCGCCAGCTGGCAGCAGTCCTTCGACTGGCAGCCACCGGCCTTCGAGCGGCGCTGGCGGCAGGACTTCCTGCCCTGGATCGCCCGCTACGACGCCAAATATCACTTCGGCGCCACCGGTGAGGCCGCCTGGCAGACCTTCGAGAAGGTGCGGGCCGCACTCGCCCGCAAGCCGGTGGAGATCGGCGGGGTCACGATCCACCCGAGCCTGGTGGACAGCCTCATCCTGGGCTCGCTCAAGGCGAAGTCGCAGTTCCCCACCCTGGCCGAGCGGCTGGTGCAGCTCAGGACGCTGACCGAGCAGGACGTGCCCGCGCAGGCCAAGGCCGAGGCGGCGGTGTCGGTCAAGGACGCCGTGGACAAGGTGAAGGCCGAGGCGCCGGACGCGATGCTGGCCACGCTGTGGCACACCCTGTGCAACGACGGTCCGTGGACCGGTGACCGGGAATCGCTGATCCGCCGCTCGCAGCAGCAGATCGACCGCGGCCTGTCACTCTACGGCGCGGGCTGGATGGGCTTCCAGACCTGCGCGTTCTGGCCGGACCGGCCGCGGCCGCTGCCCAAGCTGGATGGCAAGGGCGTGCCGCCGGTGCTGATCGTGCAGGCCGAGCACGATGGCGCCACCGCGATCGAGGGCGCCCGCCGGGCCCGCGCGGCATTCCAGAACTCGCGGCTGCTGACCGTCACCGGCGAGGGTGACCACGGCATCTACAGCGGCGGCAACGCCGGGGTGGACAAGATCGTGAACGCCTACCTGGTGGACGGGGTCGTCCCGGCCGACCAGAGCGTGCCCGGCATGCCGCTGCCGGTCCCGGCAGGCTAGTCCCGCGCTGGGGCAGGAGTCCGGCGGTTCGGTGACCAGGTCACCGCACCGCCGGTTTTCCCGGCCAGCAGTAGGCCACCGCCCTGGACGCCCGCGCACCGTGTTGGCCGTTGTCGTACGGTGTGTTGGCCGTTCTGGACGGCGAGTTGGCCCAACTGGTACGCCAGTTTTGCCCAAGCGGGCGTACCAGTTGGCCCAAGTGGTACGACAACGGCCAACGTGGCGTACGACAACGGCCAACACGCCGGCGAGGTGTGGACTACTTGGACTGTCCTATCGGGACCGGCAACTCGTGTCAGGCCTCGCGGACGGCGGTGATGAACTCGCGGATCTTGCCGTGGTCCTTGACGCCCTTGGCGGCCTCGACCCCGGAACTGACGTCCACCGACAGCGTCCGGCACAACGGACGCAACGTCCTAATTCCCTCGGTTACATTGCCGGGAGTGAGGCCGCCGCTGAGCACCAGGTGTGAGTCGGGTGCGGCAGGCAGTAGCGACCAGTCGAAGGTGCGGCCGCCGCCGCCGTAACCCGGCACGTGCGCGTCCAGCAGGATCGCCCTGGCCCGGTCGAACCGCCGGGCGAAGCCGGTCAGGTCGAACGGTGGGGTGCCGGGGTCCAGGGGGATGCGGGCGGCCCGCAGGAAGGCGAGCTGGCCCTGGCCGGTGGCCGCCCAGCAGTCGGCGGGGGTCTCGTCGCCGTGGAACTGCACCAGCGCGCCGGGCACGGCCGCGGCGGCGGCGAGCACCTCGGCGGCGGGGGTGTTCACGAACAGCAGCACCGGGGTGACGAAGGCGGGCAGCCGCGCGGCCAGTTCGGCGGCCCGCTCCGGGGTGACGTGACGCGGGCTGGGCGGGTAGAGCACGAAGCCGATCGCGTCGGCGCCGGCCTCGACCGCGGCGTCCACATCGTCCGGCCTGGTCAGACCGCAGATCTTCACGGCTGTTCGGGTGCCCATGCGGCCACACCGTACACATCCGCGCACCTGGCCCATCGGTGCCCGTCCTTTTCGGGCCAGGTTCCCTTTCGTGGCGGGGGCGGCGCCGCCTCCACCACTGTCCACAGTGGCCAGAAAAGCAGAATGGCAAGGAGAACTCTCCTTGCCCACTTCAACTTATAACGCACAGGGGGCCTTGCGGCAAGGCCCCCTGTCTGCTGCACAATCTGCGGCCGATGCCAGTACCTGCGAAAATGCGAGCTTGGCGAATCGGGGGACGCATGATTGACGTGATCATCGCCGGCTGCGGGCCGACCGGTCTGATGCTGGCCAGTGAACTGCGGTTGCACGGCGTGCACGCGGTCGTGCTGGAGAAGGATCCGGCGCCGACCAAGGTGGTCCGCTCGCTCGGTCTGCACGCGCGCAGCATCGAGCTGCTGGACCAGCGCGGACTGCTGGAACCGTTCCTGGCACTGGGCAAGCAGCATCCGGTCGGCGGGTTCTTCGCCGGGATCACCAAGCCCACGCCGGCGCGGCTGGACAGCGCGCACGCCTACGTGCTCGGCATTCCGCAGCCGGTCACCGTGCGGCTGCTGACCGAGCACGCGCTGGCAGCCGGGGTGGAGATCCGGCGCGGCTGTGAGCTGACCGGGCTGAGCCAGGACGCGGACGGGGTGACCGCCGAGCTGGCCGATGGCAGCCGGTTGCGGGCGCGCTACCTGGTCGGCTGCGACGGTGGCCGGAGCACCGTGCGCAAGCTGCTCGGTGTCGGCTTCCCCGGCGAGCCGTCCCGGGTGGAGACGCTGCTGGGTGAGATGGAGCTGACCGCCTCGCCGGAGACACTGGCCGCGGTGATGGCCGAGGTCCGCAAGACCCAGTTCCGGTTCGGCGCGATGCCGTTGGGGGACGGGGTGTTCCGGGTGCTGGTGCCCGCCGAGGGAGTCACCGGGGACCGGTCGGTGCCGCCGACCCTGGACGAGTTCAAGCGGCAGCTGGTGGCGATCGGCGGCACCGACTTCGGTGTGCACTCGCCGCGCTGGCTGTCCCGTTTCGGCGATGCCACCCGGCTCGCCGAGCGTTACCGCACCGGCCGGGTGCTGCTGGCGGGCGACGCCGCGCATGTGCACCCGCCCACCGGTGGGCAGGGGCTCAACCTGGGCCTGCAGGACGCGTTCAACCTGGGCTGGAAACTGGCCGCCGAGGTCAACGGCTGGGCCCCGGCCGGGCTGCTGGACAGCTACCAGGCCGAACGCCGTCCGGTGGCCGCCGACGTGCTGGACAACACCCGCGCGCAGATGCAGCTGCTGTCCCCGGACCCTGGCGCCCAGGCGGTGCGCCGGTTGCTGGCGGAGCTGATGGACTTCGAGGAGGTCAACCGGCACCTGATCGAGAAGGTCATCGCGATCGGGATCCGGTACGACTTCGGTGACGGGCCCGAGCTGCTCGGGCGGCGGCTGCGGGACATCGAACTGAAACAGGGCCGCCTTTACTCGCTGCTGCACGCCGGTCGCGGACTGCTGCTGGATCAGACCGGGCGGCTCTCGGCCGCGGGCTGGGCGGACCGGGTCGACCACGTGGTGGACCTCAGCGAGGAACTGGACGCGCCCGCGGTGCTGCTGCGCCCGGACGGCCACGTGGCCTGGGCAGGCGAGGACCAGCGGGACCTGCTCGGCCACCTGTCGAGGTGGTTCGGCGCGGCTACCTAGGACTGTTGTCCGGCAAGGCTTTCGGTCGCAGTTCGGGCGTGAGGGTGGCGTAGATCGCCAGCAGTGCCAGCACCACTTCGTAGACCAGCAGGGTGGTCGGCACGCCGAAGGCCTCCAGCAGCAGACCGGTCAGCGCGTAGCCCAGTGGCTGGGCGGTGTCGGAGATGAAGGTCAGGAAGCCCTCCACCTTGCCCAGGTGCTCATTCGGCACGATGCCCATCAGGTATTTCAGCTGGATCACGTTGAGCACCGCGATCTGCAGGCAGATCACGCCCCACACCAGGGCGGTGCCCCAGCCGGGCAGATCCAGCAGCAGCAACGGGAACAGCGCCGCGGTGAGCCAGTGCTTGCCGATCACGGTGGGCAGCAGGCCGAGCCGGTCCTCCATTTTCGGGGCCAGCAGCGAGCCGGCGATGCTGGCCACCGCGGCGAAGGTGAACACGGTGCCGATCTCGATGCCCGAGGCGCCGTTGTTCCTGACCAGCACGATCAGCAGCAGGCCGATGCCGGCGAAGAGGAAGTCGCCGATCGAGGTGAGGATGGTGAGGCCGCGCAACAGCGGCAGGCTCATCGCGATCCGGCCGCCGCCGGTCAGTTCCGCCCGCCACCGCACGGGTTCCGCGGACCGCGCGCGGTCCGGGCCGAGTTTGGCCCGGATGCCCAGGATGCACAGCGCGATGGCCAGGAACGAGATCGCGTCGATCAGGAACGGCGAACTCGGCCCGGTGACCTCGAACATCAACCCGGCCAATGGCGGGGCGATGATCGCGGCGATGCCCCAGATCATCTCGCTCTGCCCGGCGGCCGCACCGAGTTCGCTCTCGCCCACGATCCGGGGCAGTGCGGCGGTGTTGGCGATGCGGTACACGGTGGCGGCGGCGCTATTGAGGATGGCCACCAGGTAGAGCTGCGGCAGGGTCAGGCCCCCCAGCAGGTAGGCGACCGGGATCGAGGTGATCGAGAGCATGCTCAGCACCGAGGAGCCGATCATCAGCCCGCGCCGGGAGATCCGGTCCACCAGCGCGCCCGCTGGCAGCGCCAGCAGCAGCGGCGGGATGGCCTCCACACTGCCCACCAGCCCGGCGTGCAGTGGCGAGCCGGTCATCAGCAGCACCAGCAGCGGCAACGCTATCGCGGTGACCTCGTCCCCGATCGCGCTGAGCACCGTGCCGCCCCACCACAGCCGGAAATCCCGGTTGTCCCTGAGCCGGGCCGGCCGCTGGTCGCTGGTCTCGACCGTCACCTTCGTCCTTTCCCCCATCCGGTCCGCCCCGCCGGCGCAGGACTGCCCGAAAGTACCTTGCCATTCGATGCGTTCTCCGGTTGGCGACGTTATCGTACGCCGTCCGATTGGGCGGTTCGGCGTATTTCCTGACCGGTGACCGCTCGTATACGGTCAGTGTTGCCGGTGGTCATCGGCCAAGCCGCGTCTTTGCCGGGATGTAGTTCTCGGGGCTTTTGCTCGTTGAGGAGAGAATGCTGTGAACGGTTATTCGCGCGTGCGCTCCCGCTGGTCGAGAACGGTCGGAAAACTCGCGGCTATTGCCGCCATGGTGGTGGTCGGCGGCGCCCTCGCCACCGGACCCGCCGCCGCCACCGACACCGCGCAGGCGGCGGCGGGTGACAAGAAGGTCGAGGTCATCAAGGCCGCGGGGGCCGCACCGGCCGGGGTGGCCTTCACCGGCTGGGTCTGCGGCGGCTCGCCGATTCCGGCCGGTCACGTCATCACCATGCTGAGCACCGCCTGCGGCGGCGTTTCCTGGTACCTGGAACCGGTTCGCAACGGGCAATGGACCTGTCTGGGCTCACCCATTCCCACCCCGTACGTGATCACCATGCTCAGCCCGAACGGGTGCGGCGGCACTGGCCGCTACCTCGAACTCCCGCGGAACGGGCAGTGGATCTGCCTCGGCTCGCCGTTCCCGGACGGCTATGTCATCAGCATGCTCAGCGCGAATGGCTGTGGCGGCACCGGTCAGTACATCGAACTCCCGCGCAATGGCATGTGGACCTGCCTGGGGTCGCCCATTCCGCCGGGTTACGTCATCAGCATGCTGAGCCCGAATGGCTGTGGTGGCACCGGCCGCTATATCGAACTGCCGCGTAATGGCATGTGGATCTGTCTGGGTTCGCCGATCCCGCCCGGTTACGTGATCACCATGACCAGCCCGAACGGGTGTGGCGGTATGGGCCAGTACATCGTGCGCGCCTGAGTTGACTCCGCCGGAATGGCCCGTCCAGGCGTGGGCGGGCTATTCCGCTATTTCCGTCCGACAGACGTTCTCACTCTGAGTGCCCGGTGTTCCGGTACCGATTGAGTGACCCCTTTACCCCTTTCTCGCCGCGCCAAACCTGCTGGGCCGCCCCTAACGTCGGTCGCGGTGGTGAATCCGCCGTCCGGGGATGAAGGGCGAGATCACGTGGACAGACGCAATCAACGGGTGGCGCTTGGCGCGCTCGGGCTGGTGGCCGTGCTCCTGGGCTGGTGCGGCACGGCCGGTGACCCGGCGGCGGTGGCGGGCACCTCGGGGGAGCAGCTGCTCGTCAGCGAGGCTGCTCAGCCTCCGGTCCAGATCGACGGGGCCGTGGCCCCGGTCCCGCTCACCGTCGGCCAGAAGGTGGAACTCGCCGCGACCGCGGTCCGCCCGGACGGCACCCGGACCGACATCAGTGGGCTCGCGCAGTGGACCACCGGCGACCGCGCGGTCGCGACCGTGGACAAGGGCGTTGTCACCGGGGTGGGTCCGGGCACGACCGCCATCACCGCCACCTACCAGGGCGTCAAGGGTTCACGGTCGGTCAAGGTGACCAAGCCTGCCGACGGGGACCGGATGACGCGGGCGCTGGCCACCGGTGACCCCAAGCTGGTCACCCAGCAGGAACTCCTCGCGCACCTGCCCAAGGCCCTCGGCAAGCGGGAGTCGCTGCCGTACCGGATCATCCCGGACGGCGCGGTCGTCACCTTCACCCCCGGCCCCAACTCGGGCCACATCCGGCAGCTCTCGCCCTACCTGCAGCCGCTGCTGACCGGCACCCACAACGGCGGCAGCAGTGACTCGCCCAACCGGGTGCTCGCCGCGGTCGGCAGCTCCTCGATCAGCGAGACCAGGCTGGCCTACTTCGCGGGCAACCCGTTCGTGAACACCTCGTTGAGCGGGCCGAACATCCCGATGGACGAGGCCGGGATGGTCCCGCTCGTGCTGAGCACCACCGCCTGGCTGCTGGGCAAACCGGGCACCGCGGCAGGCGACCTCAGCGGCAAGATCGTCATCGCCAACACCGCCTCCTCGCGCGAGAAGCCGATGAAGGAGTTCCTGGCCAAGAACTTCCCCAGGCTGACCGTCAACGGCGGCAATTCCGCCTACGGCGCCTGCGATTTCAAGCCGGGCACGGCGAATCCGTGCCTGACCGGCGCGGCGGCGCTGTTCGTCGGCGACGCCGAGGGGTCCGACGATCCCGTGCTGCGCGCCCAGATCGCGGGGGCCTACAGCTCCGGGATCCCGCTGCTGGTCTTCGGCGAGACGAGCGCGGGCGAGTCGACCAGCAACGTGCTGATGCGTGATCTGGGCAGCCCGGACACCGGCACCAACTACTTCCAGCGCAACCTGATCCGGCAGTCGCCCAAGTCCGCGCAGGCGCCGGCCAAGGTGACCGACGACCAGTTCGCCAGGGACGCCACCGAGATCGCCCGGCGGCTCAACGGCAATCCGCTGGTGCTGGACGACTACAGCAAATGCGTCACCGACTACAGCCTGTTCGGCAGCTATCTAACGTCCTGTGTGGACAGTCCGACGCCGGGGGCCGCGGCCTTCATGGGCGCCATCACCCGGGTGAAGGCGATGGTGGCCGGGCTGAACGCCTCGGCGCACAACGTCTTCGCGCCGCCGAAGACCAACGACCAGAACGAGACCATGCGGGTACTGGCCCTGCTCGCGGACAAGCAGCGCACCGGTGCCCGCGGGTCCCAGCCCGGCGACAACGCGGTGGCGATCGACTACCCAATCGACCAGAAGGACCCGAAGCGGATCACCCAGGCGCTGTTCGCCGACTGGTTTGTGCTCACCGCCTGGCCCGGCAACACCAAGGCGAACGACCTCGGCACCGCCTGGTGCATCAGCCCGGTCCAGGTTTCCCAGGGCACCTGCCCACAGCTCAGCTTCCCACCCCAGACCGACCGGTCGATGACCTTCACCGCCACCGATCTGGACGAGTGGACCGCCACCCGGTTCGACCTCATCCCCGGCCGCGCGGGCACACTCACCCTGACCAACGATCCGAACATCCCGGTCTACGTGCGGGCCTTCCCGAACCGGGTGAACACCCGCACCGGCGAGGTCGAGAACGGCGTGTCCAAGTACACCCGGCCGCAGTTCCTGGCCACCGACTGGGTGCGGTTGCCGCCGAACAAGCCGGTGACGATCAGCTCGCCCTACGGCGGACCGCTCTACATCCGGATGGACGGCACCGGCAAGAAGCCCGGCATCGGGGTGAACGTCGCCTTCGCCGGGATGAGCCAGCACCCGGCGGTGCTGGACATGAACGACCTGGCCCAGTTGGACCGCTACGCCAAGGAGATCGCCACCACCAAGGCCTACTACACCGACCTGGTGGGCGACGGTTTCCAGCTGCACGTCCCGGTGTCCCGGCTGCGCAAGACCTTCGAGGACGTCGGTCTCACCGACATGGGCCTGACCACGTTCTACACCGGACCGAGCGGAGTGCGGAAGTTCCTGCTGGAGATCCGCGACTCCTGGTACAACCAGGAAATGCGGCTGGCCGGGCTGAAGGTCATGGGCGCCAAGCTTGAGGACACCGTCCCGAAGCCGGTGCAGGAGATCTGCGCGACCTACAAGTGGCCGTGCCTGGACCCGGAAATCAACTCCCGCAAGCGAATCCAGCACGTCAACTACGACCTGTACACGATGTGCGGCAACCTGTGCTCGGGGAACCCGATCGACATGGGCGGTGACGGCGCCGTCTACCCGGTCAGCCCCGGCATGAATCACGAACTCGGCCACAACCTGCAACGCCAGCAGCTCAACATCGGCTGGGCGGACACCGGCGCGGGCAGCCAGCCCGGCAAGATCGACACCTGGACCAACTACGTTCCCCGCTCCGGCGAGACCTCCAACGACATCTTCACCCACTTCGTGCTGTGGAACTTCGCCCGCAAGGTGCGCCCCGCCCGCGGCGACGGCAAGGTCGACGATCCGCTGACCTGGTACTCCGAGGACGGGTTCGTCTCGCTGTTCGCCAGCCACCGCTCGGCGATGGGCGATGTGCGCAAGGACGGCAAGCGGGTGGTCTACGGTCCCGACTGCCGGGTCATCCAGTCCTACCCGGCCTCGGCGACGGCCAAGAGCACCCTCACCGACGCGGTCTGGGGCGAGGAAGGGACCTACACCAACCGCCACACCCGGCTGACCTTCTACCTGACCCTGCCCATCCTGTTGGAGGGCAAGGCAATGGCCAACGGCACGAAGCTCGACAGCGGCCCCGACATCTACACCGCGCTCTACGGCGCGGCCCGCACCTTCACCGCCTGGGCGGCCGAGGAGAAGAGCTGGAACGAACGCCGCGGCGATCTGGGCCTCTCGCTGTACCCGTACTCGGGCGCCCCGGCCTACGGTGGGAAGGACGTCGACGAGATGATCGGCAACGACTTCCTGCTGGTGCAGCTGTCCCGGATCACCGGGTACGACTTCCGGCCGTACTTCGAGGCGTTCGGGGTGACCCACACCAGCCTGGCGGGCAAGCAGGTCGAGGCCAACGCACCCGCGGACGGTCTGCGGAAGCTGACCCTGGCCCTGCCGGTGCTTGGGAAGTTCCAGCCGCCGCTGAAGCTGACCGAGGTGCGCACGGTCGACCTGGCCGACCCGAACGCGGCCTGGCCGGGCGCGGACGTAGACGGCAGCTCGGCCCTGGACCACGTGGACTTCCAGCCCACGCGCTGCACGGGCAGCTGAGGTAGCCACCACCGTCCCCGGCCGCCGAGCACGATCGGTGGCCGGGGACGCCGCGCTCCGGACCCTGCCGACTGTCAAAAGTCCCGGGCGTCGTCCCGGCAGGCTGTGCGAGTATCCGGAAATGCCGATCGACCTGCATCTTCTCGCGTTGTTCACGCTGGCGACGATGGTCGCCATGCTGACCCCCGGGCCGGACATGCTGTTCGTACTCGGTTGCGGCATCAAGGGCGGCCCCCGCGCCGGCCTGTTCGCCACCGCCGGGGTGGCGGTGAGCGAGGCGGTGCACGTCGCCCTCGCGGCCGTCGGGCTGGCCGCGCTGTTCGAGGCCGCACCGACCGCCTTCACCGTGGTGCGCATCGCGGGTGCGATCTACCTGGTCTACCTCGGCGTGCAGATGATCCGCAACCGCGGCCAGGAAACCCCGGACACGGCGGCCTCCAGCGGCGGCATGACCGCCCGCAAGGCCTTCCTCAACGGCCTGTTCACCAACCTGATCAACCCGAAAATGGTCACCTTCACCATCGCCTTCCTGCCCCAGTTCATCAACCCCGCCCTGGGCCAGGTGTGGCTCCAGTTCGCCATCCTGGGCGCGGTACTGATCGTGCTGGAGTTCCTGGTGGACGGCACGGTCGGCGTGCTCGCCGGCCGGATCGGCGGCTGGCTGCGCAGCCGCCGCGCGGCCAAGCGCCGGATTGATGTGGCCACCGGCGGCATCTTCATCGGCCTGGGCGTCAAACTAGCCGCCGACTGACCAGCGCAGCACCCACCCCCACACCGTGTTGGCCGTTGTCGTACGCCGAGTTGGCCGTTGTGGACGCCGAGTTGGCCGTTGTGGACGGTGTGTTGGCCGTTGTTGTACGCCACGTTGGCCGTTGTGGGACGCCGTAGGCACTGCGGTCGGGCGAAGCCCGGGACAGGCGGCCGGGGTGGCTTTTCGAAAACTTTCCCCGAGCGGTTCCCCATCCCCGTCAGCCTGGAGAGGACACACCGCATCCCGGGCAGCGGC
>NZ_JBQJIM010000062.1:0-14472 GCF_052078295.1 Crossiella sp. CA198 | reverse complement strand
GCCCGTTGCGGTTGGGAGGCTAGGGCCAAGCAGGTTGCAGGCCGCTTGCCCAGGATGCGGTGTGTCCTCTCCAGGCTGACGGGGATGGGGAACCGCTCGGGGAAGGTTTTCGAAAAGCCACCCCCGCTGCCTGTGCGGGCTTCGCCCGTCCGCGGTGCCCATCACCGCCCGGCCGCCCGGCTTCGGGCTTCGCCCGGCTGCCCGTAACAGCCAACCCGGCGTACGACATCGGCCAACTCGCCGTCCATAACGGCCAACGCACCGTCCATAACGGCCAACTCGGCGTACGAGAACGGCCAACACTCTGGGTGGGGGTGGGTGGGTGAACCGGTTTCCTCGGGGGCACGTGTTATCCGTGACGGCGAAGGGAGTTTTCGTGCGGCATGGTGTGGACACCGGGTTGCTCCGGCAGGGGGCGCACAGTCCGTCCTACTTCGCGTTGCAGCGGGGGATGGGTGGGCGGGAATTGGTGGACTTCTGCATTCCCTGCAACCCGTACTTCCCGACGCCCCGCATGTTCGACGAGCTGGCCGAGAACCTGGAGCGGATCCTCAAGTTCTATCCCAGTGACGCGGCCACCATCACCGGTCAGCTCTGCAAGGTGCTCGGGCTCAATCCGGCGACGGTGGCGATGGCCAACGGATCCACCGAGCTGATCACCTGGATCGACCGGCTGCTGATCCGGGAGAGCATCGCGGTGCCCATCCCGACCTTCGGGCGGTGGACCGACCAGCCCCTGGAAACGGGCAAGCGGGTGGACATGTTCCTGCTGCACGAGGCGGACAAGTTCGCCCTGGACGTGGACGCCTACCTGCGCTTCATCGCCGCCCGCGGTTCTCGGGTCGCGGTGCTGTGCAACCCCAACAACCCCGACGGGGGCTACCTGCCCAAGCGAGAGGTGATCCGGTTCCTGGACGAGCTGGCGCATCTGGACCTGATCATCGTGGATGAGTCCTTCATCGACTTCGTCGAGGTGGAGAAGGACGCCTCGGTGGCCATGGAGGCGATGATCCGGCCCAACGTGGTGGTGCTGAAGAGCCTGGGCAAGAACTTCGGGCTGCACGGCATCCGGTTCGGCTACCTCATCGCCAACCCGGCGCTGGTCCGGCGGATCGGTGGCGCGCTGCCGATGTGCAACCTCAACTCGCTGGCCGAGGCGGTCATCTTCATGCTCGCCGAGCACCAGGAGGAGTACCGGGACAGTCTGCGGTTGCTCGCGCGGGACCGGTTCCTGATGACCGCCTCGCTCGGACGGTTCCCCGAGTTGACCATCTTCTCATCGCAGGCCAACTTCCTGCTGGTCAAGCTGCCCAGTGGGGTGCATGGCGCGGAACTGCGCGACTACCTGCTGGCCAAACACGGGGTCTTCGTCAGGGAGTGTGGCAACAAGCTGGGGATGACCAGCGACTTCCTCCGGCTGGTGGTGCGGCCGGAGTCCGATGTGGACCGGCTGGTGGAGGGGCTGCGTGGGTTCGCCCGCGCCCGCACCGGGGAACTGCCGTCCGAACCGCGGATCCCGGCCCCTGCCCCGTCCCGGGCCGAACCGCGTACCCGGCCCACCGGCGAGGTCGTGGTGGACCTGGACGCGCCGACGATCGCCGGTCCGCGGCCACCCCGGGGCCGCTCGCGTTCCGCCTAGCTACAGCGCGCTGCCCTCATAGCGTTTGGCGATCCGCGGAAAGTGAGTCCGGAGCTGTTCGAGGCCGCCGGTCACCCGGAGCCCGGCCGGGGTCTCGAACAGCTCCGGCGATTCCAGGGTGGTGGCCAGGCCGGGTGCGCCGCGTTCGGTCAGCAGCTCGCCGGCCAGGGTGCTCAGCGCGCCCGCGGCGTCCAGGTCCTCCGGGTCGTCGGGGCACAGGCACGCCAGCTCGTCGGGGTCGGCGATCACCCGGTCGAAGTCGGTGCGGCCGTGCAGGATCAGCCAGTTGCGGGCCGCGGTGAACTCCTGATCGGACAGTCCACCCCGGACCAGGTCGAAGGCCGCCCACAGGTCCCAGCGGTAGGCCCGCCGGTGGGCGCGCACCAGCTCCCGGTGGAACCCGGTCAGCCCGTCGGCGCGCAGGCCGGTCAGCCGCCCGCGCAGCCCGGCCAGCCGAGCCTCCACTGTGCCCGCGGGGACCGCGATCACCGTCCAGAACTCCAGCACGTGCCCGCCTTTCCGCACCCGCCTCCCACCGCACGGTACGTCCGGGCACGTCCTACCCGCAGCAATCGCAACACAACTGGCAGCCTCCGGCCACAAAAATGCGCACCGAATCGCAAATTTGCGCTACCAGCAGAGTCTTTGCGTGCTGAGCCGGGCCAGCTGCTGCGCCGCGGACAGCTTGTTCGGCAGCGCGGCGATCAGTCCGGGCAGGATCTCCCGGCATCGGGCCACGTCATCGGCCCCCTGCGCGCCGTCGCCGAGCGCGCGCCGGGCCACCGAGGCCACCCAGTCCACCTCCACGCCCAGGTCCCCGGCCGCGTCCACCGCGGTCAGCGGTTCCGGGAAATCGCCGTGGTTGCGCCGGTAACCGTCGATGACCGCCCGCGCGGTGGCCTCCACCATCCCTTGTGGCCGGTTCCAGCCGGCCAGGGACAGCGCGCAGCCCGCCAGTTCCTCCCTGGGCACCCTGGCGCAGGCCAGATCCCAGTCGACCAGCACCGGGCCGTCCACGGCGAGCAGGATGTTCTTGGCCCGCAGGTCCGCGTGCCCGATCACCTCGGGCAGGCCGCGCGGGGCCTCCACCGTGACCAGGCGGTAGATCTCCTTGACCGTGGCGGACAACCCGGCCAGATCCTCGGTCCACGGCGCGTGCGCGACCTTGGCCTGTTCCACCAGTAACGGCCACAATTCTGCCTGTTCGCCGGAACCGGCTGGGAACGCCCAGCGGGGCTGTGGCGCCATGGTCAGCCGGTGCAGTTCGGCCATGGTCTCCCCGGCCCAGTGACCCACCTCCGGCCGCACCGGCTGGGCGGTCGGCTCGGCCACCACCCACCGGTGCACGCGCACCGTCGCCGCAGGTCCACCGGCCACCGGCACCTCGGTCACCACATCGCCGCCGGGCGCGATCACCGGTTCCGGCATCCGCACGCCCGCCGACCAGGCGGCCCGCTCGAACCGCCAGGCGGCGCGCAGCCAGGGCAGCCACTCGGGAGAGTCGAGCCGGTTCATCTCCTTGACGGCATAGGACCCGAGTTCGGTGTCCAGTCGCCACATCCGGTGGCTGTGACCACCGGGAACGGGTGTCAACGGCCCCAGTGGACGACCGAGGTCGAACACGGCCGCGACTGCACCAGCCTCCAACCCGCTCATGGCGAACCTCCTTCGACGTGCCTGAACTAACTAGCATGACCTTGCGAGGGTGTGCATAATTATTCGTATGACGGTTCGGGTAGCGGTCGCCGGTGCCAGCGGCTACGCGGGCGGAGAAATCCTCCGTCTGTTGCTCGCACACCCCCAGGTCGAGATCGGCGCACTGACTGCCAGCAGTAGTGCGGGTACCCGTTTGGGGACTCACCACCCCCACCTCGTGCCCCTTGCCGATCGGGTTCTGCTGGACACCACGCTAGAACAGCTTCGGGGCCATGACGTGGTGTTTTTGGCTCTACCGCACGGTCATTCGGCGGAGGTGGCCAACGGAGTCGACGAACGGCAGACCGTCGTCATCGACTGCGGGGCTGACTTTCGTCTCACAGATCCGACCGCTTGGCGACGGTGGTACGGCACCGAGTTTGCCGGGACCTGGCCTTATGGCCTGCCGGAGTTGCCCGGTCACCGGGAGCGACTGCAAGGCGCCACCCGCATCGCCGTCCCGGGTTGTTATCCGACCGCCGCGTCCGTCGCGCTCGCGCCGGCCTTTGTGGACGGACTGGTCAAGCCGGATGTCGTGGTGGTGGCCGCTTCCGGCACCTCCGGCGCGGGCAAGGCCCCCAAGGCGCACCTGCTCGGCTCCGAGGTGATGGGCTCGGCCAGCGCCTACGGCGTCGGCGGCGCGCACCGGCACACCCCCGAGATCAGCCAGAACCTCTCCGCCATCGCGGGGGAGACGGTCGCTGTCTCCTTCACCCCGGTGCTGGTGCCGATGGCGCGCGGCATCCTGGCCACCTGCACCGCCCCGCTGGCCGAGGGCGTGACCGCCGAGCAGGTCCGGGAAACCTACGTCAAGGCCTACGACGCCGAACCCTTCATCCACCTGCTGCCGCAGGGCCAGTGGCCGGTCACCGCGGCCACCCTCGGCGCGAACGCGGTGCACCTGCAGGTCACCGTGGACGCCGACGCCGGGCGGCTGGTCGCGGTCGCCGCGGTGGACAACCTCACCAAGGGCACCGCGGGCGCCGCGGTGCAGTGCATGAACCTCGCTCTGGGCCTGCCGGAAACCACCGGCCTGTCAACCGTGGGAGTAGCACCGTGACCTCTTCTGAGGATCTTGTCCCGGATATCTCCGCGGGCGTGACCACGCCCGCTGGATTCCGAGCCGCAGGGCTGCCCGTTGGCGTCAAAGCCAATGGCAACCCGGACCTGACCCTGGTGGTGAACGACGGGCCTGCCGATGTGGCCGCTGGCGTGTTCACCACCAACCAGGTCAAGGCAGCGCCCGTGCTCTGGTCGCAGGAAGTGCTCAAGCAGCGCCGACTGCGCGCGGTCGTGTTGAACTCCGGTGGCGCGAACGCGTGCACCGGCCCCGAGGGCTTCCAGGACAGCCACGCCACCGCGGAGAAGGTCGCCGCGGTACTCGGCGCGGGCGCGGTCGAGATCGGCGTCTGCTCCACCGGCCTGATCGGTGAGCGACTGCCCATGGACAAGATCATCCCCGGTGTGGACGCGGTGCACGCCGCGCTCGGCCGCGGCGCCGAGGCGAGCCTGGCCGCCGCGACCGCGGTGATGACCACCGACTCCAAGCCCAAGCAGGCCGCGCTGACCCACCCCGACGGCTGGAGCGTGGGCGGATTCGCCAAGGGCGCGGGCATGTGCGCGCCCGACATGGCCACCATGCTCGCGGTGCTGACCACCGACGCGGTGGTGGACGCGGACTCGCTGGACAAGGCGTTGCGCGCGGCCGTGGACGTCACCTTCAACAGCCTCGACGTCGACGGCGGCACCTCCACCAACGACACCCTGCTGCTGCTCTCCTCCGGCGCCTCCGGCAGCACGCCGGACCCGGCCGAGTTCGTCGCCGTGCTCACCGCGGTGGCCCGCAGCCTCACCCGCCAGCTCCAGCGCGACGCCGAAGGCGCGACCAAGTACGTCGAGGTCACCGTGGTCGGCGCGGTCGACGACGAGCAGGCCAAGCAGACCGCGCGGGTGGTCGCCGAGGACAACCTGGTCAAGACCGCGCTGTTCGGCTCCGACCCCAACTGGGGCCGGATCGCGATGGCCGTCGGCCGCAGCGGGATCACCATGGACCAGTCCAAGATGGACATCACCGTCAACGGGATCACGGTGTGCCGCAACGGGATGCGCGGCGACGACCGGTCACTGGCCGACCTGTCCGGCACCGACATCGACGTGCACATCAGCCTCGGCATGGGCGCGGGCCGGTCCACCGTCTACACCACGGACCTCTCCCACGACTACGTCGAAGAGAACTCGGCGTACTCCTCATGACCACCATCCCCACCGCGGTCGCCCAGGACCGCAGCGCGGCCGCCGCGGAGAAGGCCGAAGTCCTCGTTGAGGCGCTGCCCTGGCTGCAGCGCTTCCACGGCGCGCTGGTCGTGATCAAGTACGGCGGCAACGCCATGATCGACGAGACGCTGAAGAAGGCCTTCGCCGAGGACATGGTGTTCCTGCGGCTGTGCGGCCTGCGCCCGGTCGTGGTGCACGGCGGCGGCCCGCAGATCTCGGCCATGCTCAACCGGCTCGGCATCGAGGGCGAGTTCCGCGGTGGCCTGCGGGTCACCAGCCCGGAGACCATGGACGTGGTGCGCATGGTGCTCACCGGCCAGGTCAGCCGCGAGCTGGTCGGACTGATCAACGCGCACGGCCCGTACGCGGTCGGCATCTCCGGTGAGGACGCCCAGCTGTTCACCGCCGAACGCCGCGGCACCGTCATCGACGGCGAGCACGTGGACCTCGGCCTGGTCGGCGACGTGGTCTCGGTCAACCCGGACGCGGTGCTCGACATCGTGGCCGCGGGCCGGATCCCGGTGGTCTCCACGGTGGCCCCCGACGCCGACGGCGTCACGCACAACGTCAACGCGGACACCGCGGCCGCCGCGCTCGCGGTCGCCCTGGCGGCGGCCAAACTGGTCGTGCTCACCGACGTCGAGGGCCTCTACGCGCGCTGGCCGGACCGCTCCTCGCTGATCGCCCAGATCGGCGCGAACCAGCTCGAAGGCATGCTGCCGGAACTGGCCAGCGGCATGGTGCCCAAGATGGAGGCCTGTCTGCGCGCGGTGCGCGGCGGCGTCCCGGCGGCACACGTCATCGACGGCAGGCTGGCCCATTCGGTGCTGCTGGAGGTCTTCACCTCCTCCGGCATCGGCACAATGGTAGTTCCGGGGGACGAAAAGGCATGAGCCACAACGTGATCAACCATCTCGCGTCCAATGAGGACGGTCAGCGGCGCTGGCGGTCCAGCTTCATGGACAACTACGGCACCCCGGCGCTGGCCCTGGTCCGCGGCGAAGGCACGCACGTGTGGGACGCCGACGGCAAGCGCTACCTGGACCTGCTCAGCGGGATCGCGGTCAACGCGCTCGGCCACGCCCACCCGGCCATCGTGGAGGCGGTCAGCAGCCAGATCGCCACCCTGGGCCACGTCTCCAACTTCTACATGGCCGAGCCCACCCTGGAACTGGCCGAACTGCTGCTCGACCTGACCGGCATCGCCGAGCAGGGCCGGGTGCTGTTCTGCAACTCCGGCGCCGAGGCCAACGAGGCCGCGTTCAAACTCGGCCGGTTGACCGGGCGCACCAAGGTGATCTCCACCGAGGGCGGCTTCCACGGCCGCACCATGGGCGCGCTCGCCCTCACCGGCCAGCCTGCCAAGCGGGAACCGTTCGCCCCCATGCCGCCCGGCGTGGAATTCGTGCCCTACGGCGACATCGAGGCCCTGAAGTCCAGTGTGGACGATAAGACCGCCGCGGTGTTCCTGGAGCCCATCCAGGGCGAGCAGGGCGTTCGGGTGCCGCCGGAGGGCTACCTGCAGGCCGCCCGCGAGATCACCAGCAGGCACGGCGCGCTGCTGGTGCTGGACGAGGTGCAGACCGGCCTCGGCCGCACCGGCACCTGGTTCGCCTTCCAGCGGGCAGGCATCACCCCGGACGTGGTCACCCTGGCCAAGGGCCTGGGCGGCGGCCTGCCGCTGGGCGCCTGCCTGGCCTTCGGCGCGGCCGCGGACCTGCTCAAGCCCGGCCTGCACGGCACCACCTTCGGCGGCAACCCGGTCTGCTGCGCGGCAGGCCTGGCCGTGCTGCGCACCATCGCCGCCGACGGCCTGGTCGAGCACGCGGGCGCGCTCGGCAAGGAACTGGCCACCGGCATCGAGGACCTGCACCACCCGCTCATCGCCGGGGTCCGCGGCGCCGGCCTGCTGCAGGCGATCCTGCTTAACCAGCCAGTGTCGGCCGCGGTGGCCGCCGCGGCCCGCGCGGCC
Source organism: Crossiella sp. CA198 (assembly GCF_052078295.1). Lineage (NCBI taxonomy): Bacteria > Bacillati > Actinomycetota > Actinomycetes > Pseudonocardiales > Pseudonocardiaceae > Crossiella > Crossiella sp. CA198. The sequence goes on along the minus strand of NZ_JBQJIM010000062.1, from coordinate 6,892 downwards.
GGATTCCTGATCAACAACGTCCAGCCGGACGCGATCAGGCTGGCCCCGCCGCTGATCCTCACCGAAACCGACGCGCACGAGTTCGTCACCGCCCTGCCCGCCCTGCTGGACGCCGCCGCGGAGGAGACCCGATGACCCTGCGCCACTTCCTGCGTGATGACGACCTGAACCCGGACGAGCAGAAGCAACTGCTCGACCTGGCCGATCAGCTCAAGGCCGATCCGCTGGCCAACAAGGCGATGGCCGGCCCGAAGACCGCCGCGGTGATCTTCGAGAAGAACTCCACCCGCACCAGGCTCTCCTTCGAGGTGGGCATCGCCCAGCTCGGCGGGCACGCCGTGGTGGTGGACGGCCGCACCATGCAGCTGGGCCGCGAGGAGACCATCGAGGACACCTCCCGGGTGCTCTCCCGCTACGTCGACGTGGTGGTGTGGCGGACCTTCGCGCACGCCCGGATCGAGGCGATGGCCTCCCAGGCGAGCGTGCCGGTGATCAACGCGCTGACCGATGAGTTCCACCCCTGCCAGGTGCTGGCCGACCTGCAGACCATCCGCGAGCGCTTCGGCCGCCTGGCCGGGCTGACCCTGACCTACCTTGGCGACGGCGCGAACAACATGGCGCACTCGCTCATGGTCGGCGGCGCCACCGCCGGCATGCACGTGCGGATCGCCTCGCCCAACCGGTTCCACCCGCTGCCCTGGATCCTGGACTCGGCCAAGCAGCGCGCCGCCGAGACCGGCGGCTCGGTGGAGCTGATCTCCGAGGTCGACGCCGCGGTGGCCGGAGCCGAGGTGCTGGTCACCGACACCTGGACCTCGATGGGCCAGGAGAACGACGGCAAGGACCGGGTCGGCCCGTTCCGGCCGTACCAGGTCAACGACTCGCTGCTGGCCCGCACCGGCGTGGACAGCATCGTGCTGCACTGCCTGCCGGCGCACCGCGGCTGGGAGGTCACCGACGAGGTCATCGACGGCCCGGCCAGCGCGGTGTGGGACGAGGCGGAGAACCGCCTGCACGCGCAGAAGGCGCTGCTCGTGTGGCTACTGGAGCAGGCGGGCTGAGCAGATGACGCAGAGCACCGCGGCCACCAGGGTCGCCCGCCAGGCCAGGATCGCCGAACTGGTCCGCCAGCGCGCCATCCGCAGCCAGACCGAACTCGTCAAGCTCCTCGCGGTCGAGGGCATCGAGGCCACCCAGGCCACGCTGTCCCGCGACCTGGACGAGCTGGGCGCGGTCAAGCTGCGGGGCGCGGACGGTGGCGCGCCGGTGTATGTGATCCCGGAGGACGGCAGCCCCGTGCGCGCCGTCGAGGGCGGGACCTCCCGGCTGGTCAAGGTGCTCGGCGAACTGCTCGTCTCCACCGACGCCTCCGGCAACCTCGCCGTGCTGCGAACCCCGCCCGGTGCCGCGCAGTTCCTCGCCAGCGCGGTCGACCGGGCAGCCCTGAACGACGTCGTCGGCACCATCGCCGGGGACGACACGCTGCTGGTGGTGGCAAGGGAGCCGCTCACCGGCGCACAACTCGCCGCCCGGTTCACCGAGCTGGCCGGCGGCACACCTCAACCCACTGACGTCCCGACTGCCGCGCCGCAGAACTCGGGTGAGCAACAAGGAGAAAGTTCATGAGCGAGCGGGTTGTGTTGGCCTACTCCGGCGGGCTGGACACCTCGGTGGCCATCGGCTGGATCGCCGAGGAGACCGGTGCCGAGGTCGTGGCGGTCGCCGTCGACGTCGGCCAGGGCGGCGAGGACCTGGAGACCATCCGCAAGCGGGCCATCGCCTGCGGCGCGGTCGAAGCGGTCGTCGCCGACGCGCGTGATGAGTACGCGCAGCAGTACTGCCTGCCCGCGCTGCAGGCCAACGCGCTCTACCAGGACCGCTACCCGCTGGTGTCCGCGCTGTCCCGGCCGCTGATCGTCAAGCACCTGGTGGAGGCGGCCAAGTACCACGGCGCCACCACGGTCTCGCACGGCTGCACCGGCAAGGGCAACGACCAGGTGCGCTTCGAGGTCGGCATCGGCGCGCTGTCGCCGGACCTCAAGGTGATCGCCCCGGTCCGCGACTACGCCTGGACCCGGGAGAAGGCCATCGCCTGGGCCGAGGACCGCAACCTGCCGATCGACGTCAACAAGCGCTCGCCGTACTCGGTGGACCAGAACGTCTGGGGCCGCGCGGTGGAGACCGGCTTCCTCGAGGACATCTGGAACGGCCCGATCGAGGACGTCTACTCCTACACCGAGGACCCGACCGTCGCGCGGGACCCGGAAGAGCTGGTCATCACCTTCGACAAGGGTGTCCCGGTGGCCATCGACGGCGAGACCGTCACCGTGCTGCAGGCCATCCAGGAGCTGAACCGCCGGGCGGGCGCGCACGGCGTCGGCCGGATCGACATGGTGGAGAACCGCCTGGTCGGCATCAAGAGCCGCGAGGTCTACGAGGCCCCCGGCGCGATCGCGCTGATCACCGCGCACCAGGAGCTGGAGAACGTCACCCTGGAGCGCGACCTGGGCCGGTTCAAGCGCCAGGTCGAGCAGCGCTGGACCGAGCTGGTCTACGACGGCCTGTGGTTCTCCCCGCTCAAGGACGCCCTGGACAACTTCGTGGCAGGCACCCAGGAGCACGTGACCGGTGACGTCCGGGTCGTGCTGCACGGCGGTCGCGCGGTGGTCACCGGGCGGCGCAGCGAGCAGTCGCTCTACGACTTCAACCTGGCCACCTACGACGAGGGCGACAGCTTCGACCAGTCCCTGGCCAAGGGCTTCATCCAGCTGTGGGGCCTGCCCAGCAAGATCGCCGCCAAGCGGGACCTGAAGAACCAGTGGACCGGCGCATGAGTGAGCAGAACGGGGCCACCCCGCTCTGGGGTGGCCGGTTCGCCTCCGGACCCGCCGAGGCCATGGCGGCGCTGAGCGTCTCCACCCATTTCGACTGGCAGCTGGCCCGCTACGACATCGCCGGTTCCCGGGCGCACGCCCGGGTCCTGCACCGCGCGGGCCTGCTCAGTGACACCGAACTCCCGGCCATGCTGGCCGCGCTGGACACCCTGGAAGCCGACGTGGTCTCCGGCGCGTTCGGCCCGGACCCTGGCGACGAGGACGTGCACACCGCACTGGAACGGGGCCTGCTGGACCGGGCCGGGACCGACCTGGGCGGCAAACTCCGCGCAGGCCGCTCCCGCAACGACCAGATCGCCACCCTGTTCCGGATGTGGCTCCGCGACGCCGCCCGCCGCGTCGCCGCGGGCACCCTGGACGTGGTGGAAGCCCTCGCGGCGCAAGCGGCCCAGCACCCGGTGGCGGTCATGCCAGGTCGCACGCACCTGCAGCACGCCCAGCCGGTGCTGCTGGCACACCACCTGCTGGCGCACGGTCAGGCGTTGCTGCGGGATGTCTCGCGGCTGCGGGACTGGGACAAGCGGACCGCGATCTCGCCATACGGCTCAGGCGCCCTCGCGGGTTCGTCGCTGGGCCTGGACCCGGCGGCGGTCGCCTCGGACCTGGGCTTCGACGCCCCGGTGGAGAACTCCATCGACGGCGTCGCCAGCCGGGACTTCGCGGCCGAGTTCGCCTTCGTGGTCGCGATGCTGGGCGTCAACCTCTCCCGGATCGCGGAAGAGGTCATCATCTGGACGACGGCGGAATTCGGTTACGCCAAACTGGATGACGCCTGGGCCACGGGTAGCTCGATCATGCCGCAGAAGAAGAACCCGGATGTCGCGGAGCTGATGCGCGGTAAGTCCGGACGGCTGATCGGCAACCTTTCCGGATTGCTGGCCACGTTGAAGGCCCAGCCGCTGGCATACAACCGGGATCTGCAGGAGGACAAAGAGCCGCTGTTCGACTCGGTCACCCAGCTGGAGCTGTTGCTGCCGGCGATGACCGGAATGATGGCGACGCTGACCTTCGACACCGATCGGCTGGCCGCGCTGGCGCCCGCCGGGTTCACCCTGGCCACGGACATCGCGGAGTGGCTGGTCCGGCAGGGCGTGCCGTTCCGGGTCGCACACGAGGCCGCCGGCGCTTGCGTCCAGGCGGCGGAGACCTGGGGCGTGGGCCTGGAGGAGCTGTCGGACACGGAGCTGGCGGGGATCAACGCTGCTCTGACGCCCGCGGTTCGGGAGGTGCTGACCGTGGAGGGCTCGATCGCTTCGCGGGACGCGCACGGTGGGACGGCGCCGGTTCGGGTGGCGGAGCAGCACCAGCGGTTGCTGGGCGTGCTCGCCGAAGCCCGGGACTGGGCGAAGATCTGAGTTTCGCTGCTGATGGGAAGAGCGAGTGGGCTTCGGTCCGCTCGCTTTTTCTTTTAGCTCCCGCCGTCGGACTACTCTGCGGGCTCCGGGTCCCTGCGCGGGACTGCTGGCAAGCGGTCAATTTCGCGATTTGGTTTGGGGCCCCTAGGCCATGCAAGATTGGGCTGAAGGGGCAGGCGATGAAGCCTGCCCAATCGCTGGGCTAGCTTAATGCATGGCCCTCCCCCAAACAAAATCACAAAATCAACCGCGGCGGCGATGGTGAATTGTTCTCCAGCTAGCCACTCGTCTTTGTGTTCTCGCCGTGCCCGCGACTTGTCGCCGGGGTTCGTTGTCAGGGGGCTCGCCTACCATCGGGCTTGATGACCAACCTCGATCTCTCCGCCGATCCCGTCGTGACCGCGCGCCGGCTACTCGGCTGCACCCTCACCGCCAACGGCGTCACCGCACGGATCACCGAGGTCGAGGCGTACTGGGGCGCCGCGGACCCCGCCTCCCACTGCTACCGCGGCAAAACCCCGCGCAACGAGATCATGTTCGGCCCGTCCGGCCGCCTCTACGTCTACTTCGTCTACGGCATGCACTTCTGCGCCAACGTCGTCTGCCTCACCGACGGTGATCCGGGCGCCGTGCTGCTCCGCGCCGCCGAGATCACCGGCGGCCTCGACCTGGCCCGTGCCAACCGCCCCACCGCCAAGTCGGACGCCGACCTCGCCCGCGGCCCGGCCAACCTGTGCACCGCCCTGGGCATCACCCGCGGCCACAACGGCGCCGACCTGCTCACCCCCGGCTCCCCGGTCCGCCTGACCCCCGCCGCCGCGGTCCCGGACGACCTGGTCGAGGCGGGTCCCCGGGTCGGGGTCGCGGTGGGGATGGACACTCCGTGGCGGTTCTGGCTGCGGGGTGAACCGTCGGTCAGCGCATACCGGCGGGGTGGGAAGCGGCGCCAGCCCAGTTCCACGCCACGCATACCAGGGTGAACCGGTTTGACCTGGTGGGGGATGATGCTGGGGTGAGTGAGCACATCCTCGACGAGTTGTCCTGGCGCGGGTTGATCGCGCAGACCACCGATATCGACGCACTGCGGCGTGATCTGGACGCCGGCCCGCTCACCCTCTACTGCGGATTCGATCCCACCGCGCCCAGCCTGCACGCGGGCAACCTGATCCCGCTGCTCGGGCTGCGGCGGTTCCAGCGGGCCGGGCATCGGCCCATCGTGCTGGCGGGTGGGGCCACCGGGATGATCGGGGATCCGCGGGACAACGGTGAGCGGTCGCTGAACACCGAGGACACCGTGGCCGAGTGGACCGCGCGGATCCGCGGTCAGCTGGAGCGGTTCGTCGACTTCGACGACTCGCCCACCGGGGCGATCGTGGAGAACAACCTCAGCTGGACGCAGGACATGTCGGCCATCTCGTTCCTGCGGGATGTCGGCAAGCACTTCTCGGTCAACGTCATGCTCGGCCGCGAGACGGTCAAGCGCCGGCTGGAGACCGACGGCATGTCCTACACCGAGTTCAGCTACCTGCTGCTCCAGTCGCACGACTACCTCCAGCTGCACCGCAAGCACGGCTGTGCGCTGCAGATCGGCGGCGCCGACCAGTGGGGCAACATCGTCGGTGGGGTCGGGCTGGTCCGCCAAGTCGACCGGGCCGCGGTGCACGCGCTGACGTTGCCGCTGGTCACCGACTCGGAGGGGCGCAAGTTCGGCAAGTCCACCGGGGGCGGCAACGTGTGGCTCGACCCGGAGCTGACCTCGCCGTACACCTGGTACCAGTACTTCGTGAACGTCGGTGACGCCGACGCGGTCCGCTACCTGCGCATGTTCACCTTCCTCAGCAGGGACGAGGTGGCCGAGATCGAACAGGTCACCGCGGACACCCCGCACCTGCGGACCGCGCAGAAGCGGCTGGCCGAGGAGTTCACCACCCTGGTGCACGGGGCTGAGCAGACGCGGATGGTGGTCGCGGCCAGTCAGGCCCTGTTCGGCCGGGGCGACCTGCGGGAGCTGGACCTGCCGACGCTGACGGCCGCCTTGTCCTCGGCGGGGACGGCGCAGGTGAAGCTGTCCGACGCGCCGACCATCGTCGATCTGCTGGTCGCGGTGGGGCTGTCCAAGAGCAGGGGCGAGGCCCGGCGCACGGTCAACGAGGGCGGGGCCTACGTGAACAACGAGAAGGTCACCGACGAGGAGTGGCAGCCGTCCCTGGACACGCTTCTGCACGGTCGGTGGCTTGTGGTTCGACGTGGCCGCCGTCACACTGCGGGAGTCGACGTCCTGCACTAGCGTGGGATGCGCGGGCTGCGAGGCCGTGACCAGCGGTTTCGCAGCCCTGGCTCGCGTGTTCACGGGCCTGACCAGGCGATTTGACTTCAGATTCGCCCGAGCGTAACTTTCTCTCTGCCAGCGCGGAACGGCCCCAAGAAAGACCGGGGGACGGGCGCGGCGAAAAGAAAGACAGAAAAGCTTCCAGGACAATCAAGCCCCGGGACAAGCTGTCAGCGAGTAGCTGATAGGTTGTGCGGTGTGCGTGTGTTCTTTGAGAACTCAACAGTGTGCCGATGTAAGCCAGTAGAGCTTATATATTTGAAACCTCGTTTGAGGTTCCTTTGAGATCACATTGATAAAGGATTGCGTCTAGC
>NZ_JBQJIM010000061.1:0-16300 GCF_052078295.1 Crossiella sp. CA198 | reverse complement strand
CAGGTTGCAGGGGCCGCTCATCGGGGTGTGGTCTGCATGCTCCAGGCCGTACGGAGAACACGCGAGAGCCCTCGTCGTGGGGGTTTCACCCCACCCCCGGCCTGCGGCCGTCCCACAACGGCCAACGCGGCGTACGACTTGGGCCAACTCGCCGTCCATAACGGCCAACTCGCCGTACGACAACGGCCAACACGCCGGGGCTGGGTTTTAGTCGGCTAGGAAGACCTCGCGTTGGGCTGCGGACTGTTCGAAGGCTTCCAGGCTGGCTTGCTGGTTTTCTGGGAGGGCGGCGAGCATCGCGTGTAGGAGGGCTGCGCATAGGGCGGTGGAGGCGGCGTGGGAGTCGAAGGCGAATTGGGAGCTGACGGGGGCGGTGAGGACCAGGTCGGCGTGGTCGGTCAGGGGGGTGATCGGTTGGTCTGTGACCAGGACTGTGGTCAGGCCTAGCTGTTTGGCCCAGGTCAGGGCGGCCAGGGTTTCGCGGGGGTAGCGGGGGAGGGCGAAGGCGAGCACGCAGGTGGCGCCGGCGTCGACGGCGCGGGTGAGGCCGTCCTCCAGTAGGGAGCCGGGGATGTCCAGGACTCGGACGTCGAGGTGGACCTTGGCGGCGAAGTAGCCGAAGAGGTGGGCCAGGGGGGCGGAGACGCGTTGGCCGATGACCGGGAGGGGGCGGGAGGCGGCCAGGGCGGCGGCGGCCTGGTGCAGGGGGCCCAGGTCGGTGAGGCTGTCGCGCAGGGCGTGCAGGTTGCGGATTTCGGTGTCTACCAGCAATTGGATCTCGTTGAGGGGCTCGGTGGGGGCTGGTTTGGCCGGTTTGGTGAGGACCAGGGCGCGGAGGGCGGCGCGGAACTCGGGGAAGGCGTCGAAGCCCAGGGCGAAGGCGAAGCGGGTTACCGAGGCCTGGCTGACACCTACTCTTTCAGCCAGGTCCACGGTGCCCAGGAACGCCGCTTCGTGTGGGTGGTCCAGCAGGTACCGGGCGATGCGTCGCTGGGCGGGGGACAATCGCCGCCCGCCCAGCAGCTGCCGCAGTCCGGTCGAGTCCATCGCGCTCTCAATTCCTTACTGGGAGCCGAGTCCGTGCTGTTCGAGCCAGGCCTTGGCGACGCGGTCCGGGTCTTCCTTGTCGTTGTCCACCTTGGCGTCGAGCTTACTGAGTTCCTCGGTGGTGAGGGTGCTGTTGAGCGCGGCGAGGGCTTCGGTGACGGTGGGGCTGGCCTTGGCCTCGTTGACCAGGGGCACGATGTGTTGGGCCGGCACCAGTTTCTTCGGGTCCGCCAGGATCACCCAGTTGTTGTTGGTGATGGTCACGTCGGTGCTGAACAGGTTGGCCACCTGGATGTCGCCGCCGCGCAGCGCGCCCCTGGTGAGCGGGCCGCCGGTGTCCAGGGCCCTGAAGTCCTTGAACTCCGCGCCGTACAACTCCTTCAGCCCGACCAGGCCGACGTAGCGGGTCTTGTCCTCGGCGGGGCCGCCGAAGATCAGGTCCTTGGCGTGCGTGCGCAGGTCTTCCAGGGTTGTGAGGCCGTAGCGGGCCGCGGTCTCGCGGGTGACGACGTAGACGTCCTTGTTCTCCGCGGCGGCGTACGGCAGCACCTTGACGCCCTGGGGCACGGTCTTTTCCAGTGCCTGCTGGACGTCTTCGGCCGCGCTCTGCCGGGCGTTCTTGTCCAGGAACTGGAGCAGGCTGCCCTGGTACTCGGGCAGCACGTCGATGTCGCCCTGTTTGAGCGCGGGCACGATGATCTCGCGGGAGCCCAGGTTCTGCTTGACCGTGGCGGTGATTCCCTTGGCCCGCAACGCTCCCGCGTACAGGTGGCCGAGGATGACGTTCTCGCTGAAGTTGGCGGTGCCCACGACAAGGCCGCCGGGTTTGCCCATCGGGTTGCGCTTGGGGTCCAGGGAGGTCAGGCCGCCCGCGCAGGCGGTCGCCGCGAGACTCAGGCAGGCCAGGGTCGTCGCCGCGGCGATTCGGCGCTTCATGATTCGCTCCTTCGGTTGCGCAGCAACGATCCGCGTGGGGTGAGCACCCGCTGCAGTCCACTCAGGACCAGGTCGAGCGCGATGGCCAGCACCGCGATCAGCAGGGCGCCGCCGAAGACCTGGGGCAGGTCGTTCTGGGCGAAGCCGTCGAAGACGTAGCGGCCGAAACCGCCGAAACTGATGTAGGCGGCGATGGTCGCGGTGGCCACCACCTGCACCACGGCCAGCCGCACGCCGGTCATGATCAGCGGCACGGCCAGCGGCAGTTCGATCTGGACGAGCACCTGCCAGCCGTTGAGACCGGTGCCGCGGGCGGCGTCGCGCACGTCGTGGTCGACCGCGGCCATACCCGCGTAGGTGTTGGTGACGATCACCGGGATGGCCAGCACCACCAGGGCCACGTACACCGGCCACAGGTTGAGGCCGCTGATCAGGAACACCAGGATCACCACGCCCACGGTGGGCAGTGCGCGGCCGAAGCTGCTCAGGTTGATGGCCAGGAAGGCGCCCTTGCCGGTGTGGCCGATGAGCAGGCCGATCGGCAACGCGATCAGCACCGCGACCAGGGTGGACAGCAGCGAGTACTGCAGGTGCTCGAACAGGCGGGCCAGGATGCCTTCCGGGCCGGACCAGCGGGCGCTGTCGGCGAACCAGCCGAGTACCTCGGCGATGAACTGGCCCATGCCTACCGTCCTCTCCTGGTCCACGGGGTGAGCACGTGCTGCAGGCCGACCAGGGCCAGATCGGCCACCAGCGCCAGCAGCAGGGTCAGTGCCACGCCCGCGATGACCGGCACCGCGAAATCACGCTGGAACCCGTCGATGAACAACTGGCCGAGCGCGCCGTGCCCGATGAACCCGGCCACGCTGACCAGGCTGATCGCCATCACCGTGGCCACCCGGACGCCTGCCATGATCACCGGTAGCGCGAGGGGCAGTTCGACGGTGAGCAGGGTGCGCAGGCCGCCGTAGCCCATCGCGCGGGCGGCCTCGCGGACGTGGTGCGGGACGGTGGCCAGGCCCTCGACCGTGTTGCGCACCAACACAACCAGGGTGTAGGTGGTCAGGCCGATCACCGCGGTGAGGTAGCTGAGCCCGGTCAGCGGCAGCAGCAGGATGAACAGGGCCAGCGAGGGAATGGTGAACAGCACCCCGGAGATGCCGAGCACGACGCCCTTGAGCACCGGCAAGCGCACGGCCAGCACACCCAGCGGCAGCGCCAGCAGAAGTCCACAAAGGACAGAAATGGCGGCGATCGCGCTGTGCTCCAGGGTGGTCAGCGCCAGTTCGCTCGCGTGGTCGGGGATCCAGGACCATTTCACGGCGTGACCACCTGGGCCCGGAATCGCGCGGCGCGCTCGTTGATCCGCTGCTGGCTGGACACCCCGGTCACCCGGCCGTCCGCGTCCACGCGCACCGCGAGCCCGGCGGGGGAGGACACGGTGGCGTCCAGCGCGGCCAGCAGGGTGTCCCCGGCGGTGAGCCCGGTGACCGGGATCGGGTCGGCCTCGGCCAGCGTGCCGGTGGCGGGCAGCCGGTCGGTGTGCAGCCAGCCCAGCGGCTTGCCCTGGCCGGTGATCAGCAGCAGCCAGCCGTCGGTGGCGCGGCGGGCCTCGGCGACCGTGGTGGACGCGGTCGCGGTTGGCACCGGTTCGACCGGGACCTCGGCGAGGGTGGTCAGGGTGAGCAGTTTCAGGCCGCGTTCGGCGCCCAGGAAGTCGGTGACGAACTCGTCCGCGGGCCGGGCGAGCAGTTCGGCTGGGCTGGCGAACTGGACCAGGTGGCCGCCGGTGCGGAAGACCGCGATGCGGTCGCCGAGTTTGACCGCCTCGTCGATGTCATGGGTGACGAATACGATCGTTTTGCGCAATTCGGCCTGGAGTCGCAGGAGTTCGTCCTGCAAAAGCGTGCGGACCACCGGATCTACTGCGCCGAATGGTTCGTCCATCAGGAGGATCGGCGGATCGGCGGCGAGTGCCCTGGCCACGCCGACTCGCTGTTGCTGACCGCCGGAGAGCTGGTGCGGGTACTTCGGCCCGAGTTCCCGGTCCAGGCCGACGGTGTCGAGTAGTTCGGCGACCCGGTCCCGGATCCGGCCGCGGTCCCAGCCGAGCAGCCGGGGCACGGTGGCGATGTTGTCCGCGATGGTCCGGTGCGGGAACAGCCCGGACTGCTGGATCACGTAGCCGATGCCCTTGCGCAGCGCCGAGGCGTTGAGTTTCCGCACGTCACGGCCACCGACGAGGACTTCGCCGCTGGTCGCCTCGATCATCCGGTTGATCATGCGGAGGGTGGTGGTCTTACCGCACCCCGACGAGCCGACGAGCACCGTGAGCTGGCCTTCGGGCACGTCCAGGTCGAGTTCGCGCACCGCGGTGGTGCCGTCGGCGAACTTTTTGTTCACAGCCGCGAAACTGATCAAGACGATTCACCTCTTGTTAATCGTGAATGCGTTCATGCAGGCTCTGTGGTGCGTCAACCGAAGTCAAGAGACCGTCCACAAAAGTTCACATCCCGGAAACGGCGGGAGACGTGGAGCCCTCGCACGCCCAGAAAGGCCGGACCATGCACCTGGACGTTTCCGCCGCGCCGACCGCCGCCGTTGATCCCGTCGTGCTCACCGGGTGGTCCACCACCGCCGCCGAGGTGGTGCGGGTGGCCCGCGGGCACGTCCCGGTGCTGCTGGACGAGGTCGGCAGACAGCGCCTCGACGCGTCCTGGCAGGCCGCCCAGCGGGTGGTGCTGCACCGCCCGGTGTACGGCCGCACCACCGGCGTCGGCGCCAACCGGATGGAGGTCGTGGACGCGGAAAGCCTGCCGGAGCACGGTTTGCGGCTGCTGCGCAGTCACGCCGGTGGCCTGGGCGGGCTGCTCACCGAGGAGCAGGTGCGCGCGATGCTCGCGGTCCGGGTCAACCAGCTGCTCGCCGGTGGCGCGGGTCTGCGCCCGGCGGTGGCCGAGGCGCTCGCGGCCGCGCTCAACTCCCGGCTTTTCCCCGCGGTGCACGAGTTCGGCGCCATCGGCACCGGCGACCTGACCGCGCTGGCCGAGACCGGCCTGACCCTGATCGGCGAACGCCCCTGGCTCGGCGAGGGCCCGGCCCCCGAACCGATCACCCTGGACTCCGGCGACGCCCTCGCGCTGATGAGCAGCAACGCGCTGACCATCGGCATCGCCGCGCTCGCCTGGCACGAGGCGCATCGCCTGCTCTCGGCCACGCACGTGGTGACCGCGTTGTCCTTCCTCGCCGTGGACGCCTCGCACGAGCCACTGGCCGAACGGGTGCACGCGGCCCGCCCGCACCCCGGCCAGGTCCAGACCGCGGCCGAACTACGCAGGCTGCTCGGCGACCCACTGCGCCCGGCCGCGCGGATCCAGGACCCCTTCGGCTACCGCTGCTACCCGCAGGTGCACGGCCCCGCGCTGGACGCCGCCGCCGACCTGGGCAAGGTGCTGGGCGTGGAGATCAACGCCGCCGCGGAGAACCCGCTGATCGACGCGGAGAACGACGCGGTCTACCACCACGGCGGCTTCCACTGCGCCCACCTCGGCCAGGCCCTGGATCGCCTGCGGTTGTCCCTGCTGCACACCGGCCAGCTCTCCACCGCCCGCCTGGCCAGCCTGGTCGAACCCAAGTTCACCGGCCTGCGCCCATTCCTGGCCGACGGCGCCAGCGGCAGCTCGGGCGTGATGATCCTGGAGTACGGCGCCAACTCCGCCCTGGCCGATATGCGCACCCTGGCCGAACTGGCCAGCCTGGGCAACGCGGTGGTCTCCCGCGGCACCGAGGAACACTCCAGCTTCGCCTTCCAATCCGCCCGCCAGTCCCTGGAAACCCTGGCCTCCTTCCGACTGGTGCTGGCCTGTGAACTGGTCGCGGCGGTCCGGGCGCTGCGGATGCGCGATCTCGTGCCCAGGCCGGGCACGCCGTTGCGCCGGGCCTACGAGCTGGCGGCGGCGCGGCTGAACCCGAGCATGACCGACCGCCAGCTCAGCCCGGATGTCGAGGCGGGCGCGGAACTGGTGGAGGAGTTCGCCGATTTCTGATGTCGCTACTTCTCCGGCGCCGGGTGGGACAGGTGCTGGTGGATCAGCTGCCAGCCGCCGTCGCGGCGCTGGAAGACCCGGGTGCCGCGGGAGCGGTCCTCGACGCCGTCGGCGACGATCCGGTCGATTCCCCACGACACAGCCAGATCGCCGTCCACCCGCACCGTGAGATCGGGGGTGTCGAAGGTGATCCGCCCCGGCGAGGATTCCAGGCCGTGGCGGCACACCTCGCGGACCGCGTCGATGCCGAGGTACCGCAACGGTCCGGCGTGCTCGTAGGAGACGACCTCCGGGGCGATGGTGGACATCAGGCCGTCCAGGTCCTTGGCCGCGGTCTGGGCGGACCACTGCTCGTGCACGGCCCGGACCTCGGTGGCGGCGATCTCCGGCGGGTTGCTGGGATCGGTGAAGGAGTGGTGTTCGTGGGTGACGCGCCAGCGGCCGCCGGTCTTGGTCAGGCCGAGGGTCAGGCGCAGTCTGCGGCCGGGATCGCGTTCGAGGTCGGCTGGCGTGCCGCAGCGCAGCAGGGCGAAGGCGAAGGCGACCTCGGCGCCCGCGGTGACCTCCAGGGATTCGATCTCGAACAGCGCGCCGCCGGACTGCCACTCGAAGAAACCGGGCCAGCTGTCCCGGTAGGCGTCCAGGCCGCGCAGGCCCTGCTCGGGCGGTGGCACGTCGAACATGACGATGCCGGGTGCGTGGTCGGCCAGCACGGCGGGCAGGTCGGCGGGCAGGTCGGCGGCGTGCACCGCGGTGGCCCAGCGCTGGATGAGGTCGCGGATCTGCGTCTCGTCGGTCATCTCGGGTCCTCCTGGTGGGTGGCTGATACCGGTGGAACCCGGGGAATCGGCGGAACTCATCGCGGCGGCGCGAACTTCCTTGCAAGATGGGCGGGTGACCGCGCCAGCCGACCTGCTCACCGCCGCCCGCCGCGGCGACGCCGACGCGTTCGAGGCGCTGGTCCGGCCCTACCGGGGCGAGTTGCTGGCGCACTGCTACCGGATGCTCGGCTCGCCGCACGACGCCGAGGACGCGGTGCAGGAGTCACTGGTGCGGGCCTGGCGGGGTCTGGACAACCTGGACGATCGCGGGTTCGTGCGCGCCTGGTTGTACAAGATCGCGACCAACCGGTGCCTGACCATGATCGAGCGCCGGGGCCGCCGTGAGCTGCCGGTGGACCTGGATCCGGCGATGCCCGCCACCGAGGTCAGCTGGCTGGAGCCTTACCCCTCGCCCGAGCAGGACTACCTGGCCCGCGAGGGCGTTGAACTGGCCTTCGTGGCCGCGTTGCAGCACCTGACCGCGACCCAGCGGGCGGTGCTGATCCTGCGCGAGGTGCTCGGTTTCTCCGCCGCGGAGGTGGCCGGTCAACTGGACAGCTCGGTGGCCTCGGTGAACAGCGCGCTGCAACGGGCCCGCAAGGTGATCGACTCGGCCGCGCCGACCCAGCAGACCGTGCTGCGCGAACTGGGGGAGGACTCGGTCGCGGCGATCGCTGCCCGCTGGAGCGAGGCTTGGCACCTTGGCGATGTGGACGCGATCGTGGCCATGCTGGCCGAGGACGCGCGCTACTCGATGCCGCCGCTGCCCGAATGGTACCGCGGCCGGGACGCGATCCGCGCCTTCCTGCTCGACGGCCCGCTGCGCTACGGCTGGCGGTTCCTGCCGACCACCGCCAACGGACAACTCGCCTTCGGCACGTACCTGTGGGAAGCGGGTCAGTACCGGCCCGGTGGCCTGGATATCCTTACCCTGCAAGGTGATCGGGTGGCTGAGGTGACCTCCTTCCTCACCGCCGACCTGACCCGGTTCGGCCTGCCCGCGCACCTATCCTGACGCCGCGCGCAGCCGCTCGGCCAGTTCGCGGGCGCGCTGCCCGAGTTCGGGTGGGTCGAGCACCTGGAAGTCATGGCCCAGCAGCAGCACGTGCATCAGCACCGCGTCCAGGTTGGCGCCACCGCTGAGCACCTCGCAGCGGTTGTCCTCCCGTGGCCGCACGACCGCTGCCGCGGCCGGGATCTGGGTGCGCACCAGCTCGGCCGGGGCGTGCACCAGGAAGCGGGCCTGGTGCGGGTAGACCCGGCTGGCCACACCCTCCTGCACGTAGGTCGCCGCGTCGGGCACCGGGCGCGGGCGGAACCGCCAGGCCCGCGCGGCCACCTCGGTCATCCGGTCTACCCGGAAGCTGCGCCAGCCGTCTCGGTCCAGGTCGTAGGCGAGCAGGTACCAGCGCCGGTCGGAGGCGACCAGGCGGTAGGGCTCGACCCGCCGCCCGCGCACCTCGCCGTGGGACGGGTAGGCAAAACCGGCCTCCACCTCATCCCGGCAGGCTCGGGCCAGGATCAGCAGCGCCTCGGCGTCCACCGGCGTGCGGCCGCCGTCGAAGGAGACCACCGAATCGGCCAGCGCGCGCACCTCGCCGCGCAGCCGGGTGGGCAGCACCCGGTCCAGTTTGGACAGTGCGCGCAACGCGGCCTCGCCCGCACCGGCCACCGCGCCGCCCGCACCGGCCAGCAGCGAGACCGCGGTGGCGATCGCCTCCGCGTCGTCCAGCAGCAGCGGCGGCATGTCCTGGCCGGGACCGAGCTGGTAGCCGCCGCCGACCCCCTGGCTGGCCTGCACCGGGTAGCCGAGCGCACGCAGTCGCTCGACATCGCGGCGCACCGTGCGCGCGGTGACGCCCAGCCGTCCGGCCAGTTCGGGGCCGGTCCAGACCGGGCGCTGTTGCAGCAGGCCGAGCAGGGTGAGCACCCGCTCGGTGGTGCCCCGCTCCACGTCACCCGTCAGGTCCATATCGAGCACCCTGCCAGAGATAGCGGACCGATACTGTCCGCTAGGGATGTCAGGGTGGTGCCATGGACGAACTCGACTGGAACCAGCGGTTGCGTGAACAGTGGGAGTTCCACTGGAACCACCAGGTGCGGGCCCGGCTGGACGGCCTGACCGACGAGGAGTACTTCTGGTCGCCGGTGCCGGAGGCCTGGAGCGTGCGCCCGCGCGGCACCGCGATCACGCCGATGGCGGTCGGCGGCGGCGATTTCACCATCGACTACGCCTACCCGGAACCGGCGCCCACGCCGTTCAGCACCATCGCCTGGCGGCTCGGCCACGTCATCGTCGGCGTGCTCGCCATGCGCAACGCCGCGCACTTCGGCGCCCCGGCGGTCGCCTACGACACCTGGGAGTACGCCGGGGACGCGGCCACCGCACTCGACCAGCTCAACACCCAGCTGGACCTGTGGCTGACCGGGGTGCGTGGCCTGGGCGCGGTAGGACTCCGGGTGCCGGTCGGCGACAAGGAGCCCTACCCGGAGCTGGCCATGGCCGATCTGGTGCTGCACATCCACCGCGAACTGATCCACCATCTGTCCGAGGTCAGCCTGCTGCGCGACCTGTACCTGCACACGAACGGAGCCACCCGATGAGCCGCGAGGTCCAGTTCACCTTCGACGCGCACGATCCCAAGGCGCTGTCGATCTTCTGGCGCGCGGCGCTGGGCTACGTGCACCCCGGCCCGCCCGGCGTCGAGCTGCCCGAGGGCGCCGATGCGCTGGCCGCCTGGGAGGAATTCCTGGCCCGGCTGGGGGTGCCGCCGGAGCAGCGCAACACCCGCTCGGCCATCGAGGACCCGGACGGTCGCGGACCACGGGTTTTCTTCCAGCAGGTGCCCGAAGGAAAGGTCGCGAAGAACCGGGTGCACCTGGATGTGCGGGCGGCGCCTGGCTTGCGGGGCGAGGAGCGGATGGCGGCGCTGGAGGCCGAGTGCGCGCGGCTTGTTGAGCTGGGCGGGACGCGGGTGCTCCGGCACGATCCGGAACCGCCGATGGGGGCAGGACACATCGTGATGACCGATCCGGAGGGCAACGAGTTCTGCCTGGACTGACCAGGGGCGGCTGGCGGAAAACGGGCCTGAACCGGAGTGCTCCGGTGTGCGAACAAGGAGTGTTCGTCCACCGATCGGAAGTGGGAGCCAGTCGTCATGCCGGAGCCCGTCCGCCTGCGTGCCACCCAGCCCGGCCAGGCCGCCCCGGCCACGGCCGAGGAACTGCTGGTGCTGGCCGCCCGTGGTGACCGCGCCGCCTTCGCCGGGTTCTACGACGCGGTGATCGGCCCCGTCTGGGGCATCGTCCGCCAGCTCGTGCGGGACGAGACGGCCTCGGCGGAGATCACCGAGGCGGTGTTACTGGCCGCCTGGCGGGAGGCGGCCGGGTTCGACCCGGACCGGGGGAGCGCGCTGGCCTGGATCGTGGCCCGCGCGCACCAGGCCGCCGTGCGGCACCTGCGCACCGGCACCCCGGTGCCGCGGCCAAGACCGGCGGAGGCCGTGGAAGCCGAAGCAGCGCAACCGGAACCCGGTGGCGCGAGCCTGCGCAGGCATCAGCTCCGCCGCCAGCTGGCCGGGCTCACCAGGGAACAGCGCGACTGCCTGGTCCTGGCCTACTACCAGGGACGGGACTGCGCGCAGATCGCGGCGCTGCTGAACCTGCCCGTGCCCACGGTGCGACGGCGCCTGCGGGACGCCATGATCCGGCTCCGCGACTGCCTGGGAGTGACCTGATGAAACCCGCAGCCGACGCGCACGCGCTGACCGGTGCTTTTGTCGCCGGTGCGCTCTCCCCGGCCGAGCACGCCGACTACGACCGCCACCTGCGGGACTGCCCGAGCTGCGTGATGGAGGTGGCCGAGTTCACCGCGACCGCAGCCCTGTTCGCCGAGGCCCTGGCCGAACCCCCGCCGCCCGGACTGCGGGCCCGGGTGCTGTCCGCGGCCGCCCGCACCACCCAGTTCCCGCCCGCGACCCCGCTGCCCGCACCGGAAACCCGCAGCTCCCGCCGGGTGCTGCTGGTGGCCGCGGCGGCGGTGGTCGCGGTGCTGCTGCTCGGCGTGCAGAGCACCGCACCCGGTGACCAGGTGGCCGGTCAGGTGGCCGCGCAGGAGTTCAGCGCCGAGGCCGCCGCGCTGCTGGCCGCCCAGGACGCCCGGGTGCTCAGCGCCACCGCGCCGGGCGGCGGCACGCTGTCGGTGGTGCACTCCCCGGCGCGGGCGGCGGTGGTCCTGCTCGCCAGCGGCTTGCCCGCCCCGGCGCCGGGGCGCGGCTACCAGGCGTGGGTGATCGGTGTGGCCGGGGCGCGGTCGGCCGGACTGCTGGGTACGGGCAAAACCCTTGTCGCACACGGGGTCGCGCCGGGGGAGCGGATCGGGCTGACCGTGGAGCCCGCGGGTGGCTCGGCCCAGCCGAGCACGCTGCCGCTGCTCACCGCGGTGCTCCCGGTGGCGCCACCGATCGGGTGAGGTGGGAATGGCTGCCGGGCGCGGGGTGTTGATCAGGGACATGGCAGACGACAACGTTGAGTTCAGTCCGACCGACTGGGTCCAGGACCAGACCAAGCGAATCCTGGAAACCGGGACCACCGAGGGCATCGAGGTGCTGGGATCCCCGATCGTGTTGCTGACGTTGCGCGGCGCGAAGTCCGGCAAGCTGCGCTACACCCCGGTGATGCGGGTCGAACACGACGGCCGGTACGCGGTGGTGGCCTCCAAGGGCGGCGCCCCCGAGCACCCGACCTGGTACCACAACCTCAAGGCGCACCCGGAGTTCCCGCTGCAGGACGGGACCGTGACCAAGGACTTCCAGGCCCGTGAGGTCGACGGCGCGGAGCGGGCGCAGTGGTGGGAGCGGGCGGTCGCGGCCTACCCCGCCTACGCGGAGTACCAGGAGAAGACCGACCGGCAGATCCCGGTGTTCGTGCTCGAACCGAAGTGAACTGTTCCCGGCGAGCCCCGGTGCGGACGGGGCTCGCCGGGGTCCCCTCGCCTAGTTTCGCGATCATGCAGAACTACGACGCGACCAGCACCGCACCACCCGCGGTCGTCTGGCGCCTGCTCACCGACGCCGCACCGGGCGGTGGTCGACCTCGCGCCCACCGCCGACGGCGGCACCGCCATCCACTGGCACGGCAGCTACACCGCGCGCTGGGGGCTACGACGGGTGCTGCGGCGCACGATGCAGCAGGTCATGCAGCAGATGGCCGATGGCCTTGCCTCCTACGCCGCGACCCAGTCACCCGGCGCGCGGTACCCGTAGCCGTTACGCGCCCTCCCTGGCCGCGGCCCGCCCGGCCTGCCTGCCGGAGAACAGGCAGCCGCCGAGGAAAGTGCCCTCCAGGGCCCGGTAGCCGTGCACACCGCCGCCGCCGAACCCGGCCACCTCGCCCGCCGCGTACAGCCCGGGAATGGGCTGGCCGTTGGCGCCGAGCACCCGGCCGGAGAGGTCGGTTTGCAGGCCGCCCAGGGTTTTCCGGGTGAGGATGTTCATCCGGATCGCGATCAGCGGGCCCGCCGCCGGGTCCAGGATCTTGTGCAGTGGCGCGGTTCTGGCCAGGCTGTCGCCGGAGTAGGCCAGCGAGTTGCGGATGCCCATGATCTGGCTGTCCTTGGTGAACGGGTTGTCCACCTGCCCGTCCCGCAAGGTGATCTGCCTGCGCAGGAAGTCCAGGTTGAGCAGGCTGTTCCCGGTGAGCCGGTTCATGCCGGCGACCAGTTCCGGCAGCGCGTTGGCGATGACGAAGTCCTCGCCCTTGTCCATGAACGCCTTCACCGGCGGCGGAGTGCTGTTGAGCAGGCGGCTGGCCAGTTAGGCGATCAGGTTCTTCGCGGTCAGCTCGGGGTTCTGCTCGGACCCGGAGAGCACGAACTCCTTGTCGATGATCCGCTTGTTCAGCACGAACCAGGAGTAGTCGTGCCCGGAGCGCTTGATCAGCTCCAGGGTGCCGAGGGTGTCGTAGCTGGGCATGCCGGGGCTGGGGAAGCGGCGGCCGGTGGCGTCCACCCACAGCGAGGACGGCGCGGCCAGCACCCGGATCCCGTGGCCGGGCCAGATCGGGGTGTGGTTGGTCATGCCCTCGGTGTAGTGCCACATCCGGTCCCGGTTGACCACCCTGGCCCCGGCCTGTTCGGTGATGCCCAGCATCCGGCCGTCCACGTGCGCGGGCACGCCGGTGATCATGCGGGTGGGCGGCGGGCCGAGGCGGCTGGGCCAGTTGCGGCGCACCAGTTCCTGGTTGCCGCCGATGCCGCCGGAGGTGACGATGACCATCGGCGCGCGCAGCTCGAAATCGCCGATCCTGGTGCGGGAGCTGGGGGTGCCGCGGGCGGCGGTGCTGTGCGCCAGCACGCTGCCACGCACCCCGGTGACCGCGCCGCCGGAGATGATGAGTCCGTCGACCTGGTGGCGGAAGCGGAAGTAGACGTTGCCCTTGGCGTGCTGGTCGCGCACCAGTTTCTCGAATGGCTCCATCACGCCGGGACCGGTGCCCAGGGTCAGGTGGAAGCGCGGCACCGAGTTGCCCGGCCCGTCGGCCAGCATGCCGCCGCGTTCGGCCCAGCCGACGATGGGCACCCAGCGCACACCCAGGCCGTGCAACCAGTTCCGCTTCTCCGCGGCGGCGAACTCCAGATAGGCATCCGCCCACCGCTTGGCCCAGTAGTCCTCGCCGAGCGGATTGTCCACGCCCCGGTCGAAACCGGCGGTGTTGAACCAGTCGTTGCGGGCCAGTTCCAGGGAGTCCTTGATCCCGGCGGTGCGCTGCTCGGGGGAGTCGATGAGGAAGAGCCCGCCGAGTGACCAGAACGCCTGACCGCCCAGGCTCGCCTCGGGTTCCTGGTCCAGCAACAGCACCCGCTTGCCCGCGGCGGCCAGCTCCGAGGTCGCCACCAGCCCGGCCAGACCCGAGCCGACCACGATGACGTCGGCGTCCGCGCTGGGCCCGGCGACCGGCGCGGCCTGCGCCTGGGCCATGCCGAGGGTGCCGCCGACGGCCAGGGCGCCACCCGCTGTCAACAGCGTGCGCCTGCTGAACCCCGAACCGGTGTCCTGACTGGAATTGGGCACGCTGAACACACCTTTCCGCGCCGAAGGGGGTGTTGGCGCGAGCTGACGGGGCAGGGGACCGCGCTGTTACGCTCGCGTGATCCCAGGTAACCAGTAGTGGCCGAGGCGAAGATAGGCTCGTCCCGCCAAAGGCCGTCGACCCCGTTGTGGCCGCCACACAACGACGTCTCCGGAGGATGCTTGTGGTTGCTGGGCGGATGTCCGAGGTGATCCTGCGCGCGCTGGCGGTGGTGGCCGCCGACGACAGGGTCGTGGCCAGGGTGACCAACGCGGCCCGCGCCCACTCGCCCGAGGTGGCCCGGCTGCCGGAGGCGGAGAACCGGCGGCACATCGCCACCCTGCTCGCCGAGGGCATCGCGCACCTGGAACGCGGCGACGCGCACGAGGAGGGCGAGTTCACCGCGGCGCAGGCGCTCGGCGCGGACCGGGCCGCCCAGGGCGTGTCCATCGGCGGCCTGTTGCGCGGGGTGCACGCGGGCCGCACCGAGCTGATCAGGGCGAGTGTGGAACTGGCCCGTGGCACCGACGCCGACGACGCGACCATCCTGGACTTCATCGTCGACCTGGACCACTACGTCGGCGCGGTGGAGCGGCACATCATCAGCGGCTATCACACCGCCGAACTCCAGCTCTCCCGCACCGCGCGCGATCTGAACACCCAGGTGCTGCGCCGGTTGCTGGTGCCCGACGGCGATTTCCCGGACGCCGCCGAACTCGGCCGGGCGGGATTGCGACCGGCCGAGCACTACCACTGCGTGGTCTCCGACGTCACCGATCCGGGCCGGGCCAGAGCCCTGGAAGCCCGCCTGCAACCCTTCGGCGGGGTGTACGGACTGGTCGAAGGACGCCTGGCCGGGCTGGCCCAGCAGCCGCCGTCCTGGTCCGATGAGGACGAGGTGCAGCTGGTGGTCGCACCGGCCACCGCGCTGACCGCGCTGCGCGAGATCTACCCGATGTGCGTGCGGGCCCTCGCGGTGGCCGCCACCGGCGTGCACCGGCTCACCGACCTGGCCGGGGAAACCGCGCTGGCCGCCTACCCGGCCCTGGCGGCGACCCTGGCCGCGGAACTGATGCGCCCGCTGGACGAGAAAAGCGGCTTCCACCAGGAGATCGCCGCGACCGCGTTGTGCTACCTCGACCACGGCCGTCGGCTGACCGCCACCGCGACGGCCCTGCACATCCACGCCAACACCGTGCGCTACCGCCTGGACCGGCTGGCCGAACTCACCGAGATCGACCTCAGCGAAACCCCGCACACCGGCCGCTCCAACGTGCTCACCACCCTGCACACCTGGTGGGCACTACGCACCTGGCTGGCCGGGGCCACCGCCTGCTGAGCACGCGGTGCACCGGTTTTCCTCGTAGGCTGGGCCGCACCCGGGACGGAAGAGGAGAGCGTGATGGCCGAGACGACCCTGGCCGGGACGACCGTGCCCGAGCTGCTGGCCGAACTGGCCGCGCTGGAGGACCCCAAGGCCCGTGCGGTGAACGAGAAGCACGGCGATGACCACGGGGTGAACCTGGGCAAGCTGCGCGCGATCGCGAAACGGCTGAAAACCCAGCAGGACCTCGCCCGGCAGCTCTGGGCGACGGGGGAGACCCCGGCCCGGCTGCTGGCGCTGCTGATCTGTCGCCCCAAGGCGTTCGAGCGGGACGAGCTGGATGTCATGCTGCGCGAGGCCCGCCGGCCCAAGGTGCACGACTGGCTGGTCAGTTACGTGGTGAAGAAGGGCCCGCACGCCGAGGAGCTGCGGCAGATCTGGTTCGCCGACCCGGACCCGGTGGTGGCCAGCGCGGGCTGGGCGCTGACCAGTGAACGCGTGATCAAGAAGCCCGAGGGCCTGGACCTGGCGGCCCTGCTCGACCTCATCGAGGCGCGGATGAAGGACGCCCCGGAACGCCTCCAGTGGGCGATGAACTTCTGCCTGGCCCAGATCGGCATCGAACACCCCGAACACCGCGCCCGCGCCCTGGCCATCGGCGAGCGCCTGGAGGTGCTCAAGGACTACCCGACCCCACCGAACTGCACCTCCCCGTTCGCCCCGGCCTGGATCAACGAGATGGTCCGCCGCCAGCAGCAGAAGTAGCCCCCACCCCCCGCCCCCGTGTTGGCCGTTCCGGTCGGCGTGTTGGCCGTTGTCGTACCCCGTGTTGGCCGAACTGGTACCACTTGGGCCAACTGGTACGCCCACTTGGGCCAACTCGGCGTACCAGTTGGGCCAACTCGGCGTCCAGAACGGCCAACACGCCGGCGGGTTAGGGGCAATGCCGCGTAGTTAGTGTTTGGGGCTGGTTGTCAAGCCTGGTGAAACAGCCAACGGAGTCCCTGCTAGAACAGAAATCGACCAAGATCACTGTCGGCAGGAACTCCGTTGGACAA
>NZ_JBQJIM010000060.1:0-16564 GCF_052078295.1 Crossiella sp. CA198 | reverse complement strand
TACTGAAGGAGGCCTCGTCGGGTCGGTTGTGTGTGGTAACTCAATCCAACCCGACGGGGCTCTTCACGTTCGAGGGAAGGTCAACTCCCGCGAGTTACGGACACAACTTCTGGCAACCCGCTTAGCGTCAGGACTCGATTCCGGATCCCCGGCGGCGGTGTGAGGAGACGTGGATGAGCGCACCCGAGCGTGCCCCGGCGGTGTCCCTGCCGCTGGCGCAGCCCTCGATCACCGAACCACCGGCGGCCTATGCCCGGCTGCAGGCGGAGAACCCGGTGGCCAGGGTGGTCACCGAGAACGGCACGCACGCCTGGATGGTGACCCGCTACGAGGACGTCCGGTTCGTGCTCGCCGATCCCCGCTTCAGCATCCGCTTCGCCGGCGCGGCCGGGGACAACGCCGAGGACGGGCCGGAGGAGTCGCTGTTCCAGGACCCGCCGGGGCACAGCAGGTTGCGCCGCCTGGTCGGCAGGGCCTTCACCGCCCGCCGGATGGCCGAGCTGCGGCCCGCGGTGCTGCGTACCGCCGAACGGCTGGCCGGGGCGATGGCGCAGGACTACCCGCCTGCCGAACTGGTCACCGACTTCGCCTTCCCGTTGTCCATCAACGTGATCAGCGAACTGCTCGGCGTGCCCACGCCGGACCGGGCGGAGTTCCGCGCCTGGTCCGAAGCCGTGGTCAGCATGACCGCGCACACTCCCGAACAGATCGGCGCGGCCTGGCAGAACCTCAACGGGTACGTGGCCGAACTCATCGAGGCCAAGCGGCAGCAACCCGGCAGCGATCTGATGAGCGCGCTGATCGAGGTGCGGGACACCGACGATGACCGGCTCAGCACCGGGGAACTGCGCACCATGGCGGTCACCCTGCTGGTGGCCGGGCACGTCAGCACGGTCAACGCGATCACCCTGGGCATGCTCACCCTGCTCACCAACCGCGCCCAGTACGACCGCCTGGTCGCCGATCCCGGGCTGATCGAGGGCGCGGTGGAGGAGATCCTGCGCTGCCAGTTCGGCAAACGCGGCCTGATGCGCATCGCCAAACAGGACGTGCCACTGGGTTCGGCGCTGATCCGCAAGGGCGACACCGTCTTCGCCGAGCTGGGCGCGGCCAACTGTGACGCGGAGCTGTTCACCGAACCGGCCCGCTTCGACATCACCCGGCCGGACAACCCGCACCTGGCCTTCGGTCACGGCATCCACCACTGCCTTGGCGCCGCGCTGGGCCGGATGGAACTCCAGGTCACCCTGGAGGTGCTCAGCTCGGCTTTCCCGTTGCTGCGGACCGTGCTGCCGACCGAACGCATCCCGATGCGCACCGGCCTGCTCGACCAGAGCCCCGCCGCCCTGCTCGTGACCTGGTAACGAAGGAGACGCCGATGGGGGCACCGCCCTTCCCGTTCGCCCGCCCGTCCGTCACCGAACCGCCGGTGGAGTACGCGCGGCTACGGGCCCAGGAGCCGGTCAGCCGGGTCACCACCAACTCCGGTGAACCGGCCTGGCTGGTCACCCGGTACGACGATATCCGTTTTGTGCTCTCGGATCTGCGCTTCGGCGTGCGCGCGCCGGGTGCGGCCGCGGCCACCGAGGACTCGCTGTTCCAGGACCCGCCGGGGCACACCCGGTTGCGGCGGCTGGTGTCCAAGGCCTTCACCGTGCGCGGGGTGGAAGCCTTGCGCCCCAAGGTGCAGGACCTGGCCAAGCGACTGGCCGGGGACCTGGCCGCGGCCGGACCGCCCGCGGACCTGGTGGAGATCTTCGCCTTCCCCATGTCCATCGGGGTGATCACCGAACTGCTCGGTGTGCCAGTGGTCGACCAGGCCGACTTCCGGCGCTGGTCGGAGGCGATCCTGTCGCTGGACGCGTTCAGCCAGGAGGAGGTGATGGCCGCGGGCAAGAGCCTGGACGAGTACTGCGCCGGGCTGATCGCGGACAAACAACGCAACCCCGGGCCTGACCTGCTGAGCGACCTGATCTCGGTGCGGGAAGAGGACAACGACCGGCTCAACGAGCGGGAACTGCTCACCATGGCCGAGAGCATCCTGATCGCCGGTTACGTCACCGCGGGCAACACCATCGGCCTCGGCGCGCTCACCCTGCTCACCCACCCACAGGATTACCAGGACCTGGTGGACGATCCGTCGCTGGTGCCAGGGGCGATCGAGGAGATCCTGCGCTATGCCTCGGAAATCGGCGGCCTGGTGCGCATCGCGCAGGAGGACGTGCGGGTCGGCGAGGTGCTGATCAAGGCCGGGGACACCGTGATCGCGCCCCCGGCCTGCGCCAACCGGGACGAGCAGCGCTTCCCGGACTCCGAACGCTTCGACCGCACCCGACCGGCCAACCTGCACCTGGCCTTCGGGCACGGCGTGCACCACTGCCTGGGCGCCGCGGTCGGACGGCTCGAACTCCAGGAAGCCTTCACCGCGCTGACCCAGACCTTCCCCACCCTGCGGCTGGCCGTGCCAGTGGCGGAACTGCCGCAACGAGCCGGCCTGCTCGACCAGGGCCCCAGCGCGCTGCCGGTCGCCTGGTGAGCACGCACTGTCTACTTCGGACACAGAGGTGAGGACGGAGCCCATGACGCGGACACGGGTGTGGCTGATCCAGCAGGGAATCTGGGAAATGGCCCTGGAATCCATGCCGCTGGCCGCCGGGTACCTCAAGGCGACCGCGTTGCAGGACGAGCGGCTGGCCGCCGCCATGGACATCCGGATCATCAACTTCGACGGCGGCAAAACCCTCTTCGGCATGGCCAGCGAACTCTTCGCCGAACAGGCGCCGGACATCATCGCCTTCTCCGTGCTGGGCTGGAACTACCGGTCCTTCGCCGCGCTGGCCGAGACCTTCAAGCAGATCAACCCGGACGGCTGGGTGGTCTTCGGCGGCAACCACGTGGCCAACCAGGCCAAACGGGTCTTCGGCATGTTCCCGGACGTGGACATCGTGGTCAACGGCGAGGGCGAGCTGACCTTCTGCGACATCCTGCACGCGCACCTGGACGGCAAGGCCCGCAACGAACTCGGCGGCATCCTGGGCATCTCCTTCCAGTCCGGCTACGGCGGTTTCGTCACCACCGAGGAACGCCCGCGCATCGAGGACCTGGACACCATCGCCTCCCCGGTGCTCACCGGCACCCTGGAACTCACCGACGACGAGGGCAACTTCCGCTACGACGTGGCGCTGATGGAGACCAACCGCGGCTGCCCCTACCGCTGCTCCTTCTGCTACTGGGGCGGCGCGGTCGGGCAGCGGGTGCGGGCCTTCTCTCGGGAACGGCTGCGCCAGGAGGTGGAGCTGTTCGCCAAGCACAAGGTGCACACCATCGTCATGTGCGACGCCAACTTCGGCATGCTGCCCATCGACCTGGAATTCGTCGAGGACGTCATCGAGATCCGGCAACGACTCGGTTTCCCCAAGAGCATCGAGACCTCCTGGGCCAAGAACAAGTCCAAGCTCTTCTACCAGATCGTCAGCGCCATGAAGGAGGCCGGGCTGCACAGCTCGTTCACCCTGGCCCTGCAGACCCTCAATCCTGATGCGCTGGAAGGCATGCAGCGGCGCAACATGAAGGTCAACGACTGGGAGAGCCTGGCCGAATGGCTTGGCAAGGAAGGCATGGCCTGCTACGCCGAACTGATCTGGGGCGCGCCGGGGGAGACCGTCGAGTCCTTCATGGAAGGCTATGACCGGCTGGCCAACCACGTCTCCCGGGTCGCGGTCTATCCGATGCTGATCCTGCCCAACACCGCCTACGCGGAAAAACGGGCCGAACACGGGCTGATCACGGTGCGCGGCAACAACGACGACTTCATGTACCTCATCGCGCACAACACGATGACCCCGCAGGACAACCGGTACATGCACCGGTTCATCTTCTTCTCCCGCCTGGTCGCGGAGAACCCGGTGTTCCGCTTCCTGTGGGGCCCGCTGCGCGAACTCGGCGGCATCACCCAGTCCGAGACCATCCGCTCGCTCATCGACTGGTTCGAGCGCAGCACCGATCCGGCGGCCGAACCCTTCCAGCACGGGCTGAACAGCTCCTTCACCGACTCCGACGTGCTCGGCCCGGTGGTGGAGTACGTCTACGGCACGGTGGAGGCCAAGGAAGAGCTGCGCCGCTGGTGGCGCGAATCGTTGCTGCCGCGAGTGCCGAGCGAGCACGCGACCCTGCTGGACACCGCCTTCGAGTACGACCTGCTCACCCTGCCCGCCTACAGCAGTCCCGGCCGGGAGCCCTCGCCGTTGTACGCCAACGAAACCCTGCCGCTGGTGGAGGTCGAAGGCGACCTGTTCCACGTGCGCCACCACATCACGCTGGCCTGCGACGTGCCCGCGATGTGCCTGGCGCTGCGCCGCGGCGAGTCCTACGCGCACACCGTGGGCGAGCAGGAAACCTCGCTGTACTACAAGGCGGGCGCCCGCAACTTCGTGACCTCCACCAACCACGAGGAGATCGTCTACTACATGGGCAGGCTGGCGCGGGAGATGTTCAGTGACAACCGGAGAGGCGTGGTATCCCATGACTGACCGTTACACGTATATGGCCCAGTACCACGAACTCTTCGCCCTGCCGTACAAGGAACCCACCCAGCGTGCGGTGGCCAAGGCGGTGGCCGACTGCGCCAACGGCGTGCTGGAAATGGGCGCGGGCACCGGCCTGGTCACCGAGACCATCGCCGATGCCAGTGCCGGCGAGGTGTTCGCGGTCGAACCGGCCGCGCCGATGCGCGCGGTGCTGATGTCCCGGCTGGCCCGCAGGCCCGATCTGCAACGCCGGGTCACCGTCATGCCGATGAGCGCCCTGGAAGTGCGGTTGCCGGTGCGGGTGGACGCGGTGGTGCTGATCAGCATGCTGCTCTGCTTCTCCCCGGCGGAGCGGCAGAAACTGTGGCAGGTCTGCGCCGACTCGCTCAACCCCGGCGGATTGTTGTTGCAGGACCGGCCCGAACCCTCCTCCGCCGAGGCCATCCCGCCCGCCGCGGGCAGCCTCCAGGTCGGCCGGGCCCGCTACGACATCGAGTACGAGGGCCGCCCGGTGCGCGAGGGCGTGCTGCGGCTGAGCTGGTCCTACCGGATCACCGTCGGCGACGAGCCGGGGATCGAGGAACGCGAGGAGATCGACGCCTACCCGGTGACCGAATCGGAACTGGACGCCGAACTGGCCGCGGCCGGGTTCGACCGGGCCGACGCGCCGGACGATCTGCTGGGCTGGCGCCTGCGATGACCGCCGATCCCGCCACCCAGGCGCGGGCCTTCCCCTTCGCCGTGGAAGGCCTGCGCCTGGACCCGCTCTATGACCGGCTGCGCCGGGAGGAACCGGTGCTGCGGGTGCGCCTGCCCTTCGGCGAACAGGCCTGGCTGGTCACCCGCTACCAGGACGCCAAATTCGTGCTGGTCGACCAGCGGTTCTCCCGGGAGGCCATGCACGGCCGGGACGTGCCGCGCTCCATGCCCTACAACTCCACCACCGGCATCGTGACCATGGACCCGCCGCAGCACAGCCGGGTCCGCACCCTGGTCGCCCGCGCCTTCACCCAGCGCCGCGCGGAAGCCTTGCGCCCCAGGACCATCGAGGTCGCCGAGAGCCTCCTGGACGACTTGGTCGCCGCCGGTCCGGTGCAGGACCTGGTGGCGGGTTACTCGCTGCCGCTGACCAACACGGTGATCTCGGAGGTGCTCGGCATCCCGCGCGACGATCAGGATCAGTTCCGCGAATGGTCGGACCTGGCCCTGTCCTCGGCGGTCAGCCCGGAGCGCTCCGAGGAGGTCGCCGGGCAGATGTGGGACTACCTGGAGGGTTTGCTGCGCCGCCGCCGCACCGAACGCACCGACGACGTGCTGGGCGCGATGGTCACCAAGGGCGAGGCCGACCTTTCCGAGCCGGAACTGATCATGCTGGCGATGACCGTGCTGGTCGCCGGGTACGAGACCACGGCCTCGCACATCCCCAACTTCGCCTTCGTGCTGCTCACCAACCAGGACCTGCTCGACGCCCTGCGCGGCGATCCGGAGCTGATGCCGGCCGCGGTGGAGGAACTGCTGCGCTGGGTGCCCCTGGAAGCCGGGGCCGGGCTGCCCCGGTACGCCACCGAGGACATCGAAGTGGGCGGGGTGCTCATCCGCGCCGGGGAACCGGTGCTGGTGGATCCCGCTGCGGCCAACCATGATCCGGCCGCCTTCGGCTGTCCGGAGCGGGTGGACTTCCACCGCCCGGAGAACCCGCACCTGGCCTTCAGTCACGGCCCGCACCACTGCCTGGGCGCCTCGGTGGCCCGGATGGTGTTGCAGGTCGCGCTGGACCGGCTGCTGGCCCGCCTGCCCGGGTTGCACCTGGCGGTGCCGGCGGAGGAGCTGGTCTGGAAGACCCAGCAGCTCATCCGCGGGCTGACCGCGCTGCCGGTGGCCTGGCGGGCGGCCACCAGTCCACCGAAGCATCCAGCGCCCGCGCGGTGACACTGCTCGGCAGCAGCCCGCCGAGCCGGATGCCCAGATTGCGCGCGGCCACCGCCGGCGGCCAGGTCCACTGCCCGGCCAGCCCCACCCGGCGGGACCGGCGGGCCAGTGCCACCGCCCGCGGCAGCCGCATCGCGGTGTACCGGGCCAGGGCCGCTGCCAGCTCTGATTCCCTGGCCGCTGGCAGCAGCAGACCGAGGGTCACCGCGTCCTCCATGGCCAGGCAGGCCGGTCCGATGTTGGGGGTCATGGCATGCGCGGCGTCACCGACCAGCACGATCCGTCCACTGTGGAATGTCGGAAGTGGACGGACCAGCTCGGCCACATCGTGGTGCAGCACCTCGCCCGGCTTTACCGCGGCCAGCAGGTCCGGGATCGGCGGGTGCCAGTTGCCGAAGCGGGCCAGCACCTCGGCGCGTTCGTCCCTGGCCCGTTGCCGGGGCGGCGCGACCGAGTTTGCGGACAGGTGCAGCAGGCCGTCGGGCAGGTGCATCACGCCGAACCGGGTGCCGCGGCCCCAGGTCTCGGTGGCCGCCACCGGGTAGTCCGGCATCGGCACCACCATCCGCCAGCTGGTGTACCCGGCGTAGACCGGCCCGGGGTGCTCCGGGAACAGCGCGCCGCGCAGCTTGGACCCGATGCCGTCGGCGGCCACCACCAGGTGCGCGGTCAGCTCGCCGAGCGTGGTGCGCACCAAGGAGAGTCGGTCGTGATCGCCAGGGGTGGCCGAGGTGACGGTGACCCCGGTGCGCAGCGTTCCCTCGGGCAACGCGTTGGCCAGCAACGTGATCAGGTCCCGCCGGTGCAGGCCGAGCACCGGGTCCCCGAAACGGGCCCGGATGAAGGCCAGGTCCGAGCGGGCCAGCCAGCGACCGTCCTGACGGCGGATGCCGCCGGTCTCCTGCACCGCGCCCCGGTCCCGCACCGCGTCACCGAGACCGAGAACGTCCAAGGCGCGCAAGGCGTTCGGGGTCAGGCCGAGCCCGGCGCCCAGTGGTTCCAGCACCGGGTCGCGGTCGAAGACCCGCACCCGCCAGCCAGCCTGACTCAGCGCCACCGCGGCGGTGAGTCCGGCCACCCCGGCCCCGGCGATCACCGCGAGCGGGGTCATGACCGTTGTCCTGGAAGGGAGTCCGTGTGAACGCCCGACGGGTCCTGCTGGCCCACCTGGAGATCTGCCGCCCCGACTCGATGTTCTACGCCGGCCTGGTCGGCCTGGCCGGGGCCGTGCTGGCCGCCCGCCTTGGCCAGACCGACCCGGAGACCTGGCGGTTGTTCGCCGCCTGGGCCGCGCCCACCTGCGGCTGGATCGCGTCGCTGTACGGCGGCGACTACTTCGACCGCGAACTCGACGCCACCGCCAAACCGCACCGCCCCATCCCCTCCGGCCGGATGAGCCCGCGCACCGCCTTCACCGGCATGGTCCTCACCATCGCGCTCGGCCTGGTGTTCGCCATCGTGCTCAACCCGCTCAACCTGGTGCTCGGCGCGATCGCGGTGGTCTCGGGAATCTCCTACAGCCGCACCTTCAAGGCCCGGGGCATCGCCGGGAACCTGATGCGCGGGGTGCCGACCGCACTGGCCTTCCTGGTGGGCACCACGGCGAGCACCGCGATACCACCGTGGGAGCTGCTGCCGCTGGCACTGGCGTTCTGGCTGCACGATTCGGCCTCCAACCTGGTCGGCGCGCTCTGCGACACCGACAGCGACCGCGAAGGCGGCTACCGGACCTACCCGGTGCGCCACGGCGACGCCGCCTCGCTGCGCATGTTGACTGTCCTCAATGGACTCTGGATCGCCCTGGCCGTCGGCTGGCCACTGGTGCTGGCCGGACAGCTGGACCTGGGCTGGCTGTGGCCGTTCCTGGCCCTGGCCCTGCCCCTGTGCGCACTCTGCCAACTCCGCCTCACCCGGGCCCCGCGCCCGATCCCGCGCCTGGCCGCGTTGAAGGCCCACGAAATCCTGGTCGGCGAACGCCTGATCCTGGCCACCGGCTTCATCGCCGTCGCCGGCCGCCCTGCCCTCGCGGTGTCCGTACTGGCCCCGGCGGTGATCCTCACCGGCGTGGCCCGAGCCTTCATGCGCCAACGCGACCACCCCACCCTCCGCCGCTGACCCCACCCCGAGTGTTGGCCCAACTCGTACACCAAGTTGGCCGAAGTGGGCGTACCAGTTGGGCCAACTCGGCGTCCCACTTCGGCCAACACTCGGGGTGTGGTGGGGGTTAGCGGTCGCGGTCGATGGCGAGCTGGCCGAACAGGGCCAGGCGGTCGCGGCTGGGGGAGGGGGGCAGGCGGAGCAGGGCGGTGCCGGAGGCTTCGGCGTAGTGCCAGGCCATCTTGCTCGCCGCGGCCAGCGCGCCGGTCCGGTCCAGGATGTCCAGGATCAGCTCGTGCCGGTGGCCCAGGTCCTCCTCGCCGGTGAGGGCCTGCCGCAGCAGCCTGCGCTCGGGGTGGCCGCCGTTGCGGTAGGCCAGGATCACCGGCAGGGTCAGCCGGCCGTTGCGGCTGTCGCTGGTGTTGTCCTTGCCCATCTCCTCGGTGGTGTTGGTGTAGCCCAGGATGTCGTCCTGGATCTGGAACGCGGTGCCCAGCGCCAGCGCGTACCGGGACAGCGCCTCCACCTCCTCCGGCGTGCCACCGGCCAGGATCGCCCCGCTCTCGCAGGCGCCCTGGAAGAAGGCCGCCGTCTTGAGCCGGATCATGGTCAGGTAGGAGTCCAGGTCGAAGCGCAGGCCCCGGCACAGCTCCTCCTCCATGCTCTGCCCTCGGCACAGGTCCAGCCCGCAGCGGGCCACCGCCTCCAGCGCGGCGGCCACCCGGCTGTCCGGCACCCCGGTCCACCGGCATTCGGCCAGCCCGGCGAACAGGTCGAAGATCAGCGCGTCGCCTGCCACGATCGCGTTGCCCGCGCCGAACCGGCTGTGCACCGACCGGCGGCCGCGGCGCAGCTCGTCGCCGTCGATGATGTCGTCGTGGATCAGGCTGGCCACGTGCCCGCACTCCGCGCCGACCGCGGCCGGCAGCACCATCTCGGCCGAACCGCCCACCGCGCAGGCGGATTCCAGGAGCAGGATCGGCCGGAACAACTTGCCAGAGGGCACCAAAGCGTAGTGGCACATGGTGCTCAGCAGGCTGGACGTGCGGGACCAGCGGGTGCGCAACTTCTCTTCGGCGGCCTCGGCCAGCCCGGCCAGCACCAGCTCGGGTCGGGGATCAGCGGACTGCATGTTGTGCTCCTCACCTGGTCCGGAAAGCCGTGCGGCGGTGCAGGACCACCTCCGCCCCTCGGGCGGGCGCGAGCACCGGGCCACGGGCCCGCTGCCGTTCCGGTCCCGGGGCCGCCGCCCGGGGCCGGGTCCGCGCCAGCACGGTGGCGATCACCGTGCGCATGGTGGTCATGGCGAAGGCCGCGCCGAGGCACCGGTGCGGCCCGCCGCCGAAGGGCAGGAACAACTCCGGTCCCGGCGGCTGATCGAGGAAGCGTTCCGGCCGGAACGCCGCCGGTTCGGGGTAGCGCTCCGGGCTGGAGTGCAGCAGGCCAAGGGAAAGCGCGAGCATGATCCCGGCGGGCAGCCGGTAACCGCCGATGGTGGCCGGTGCGGCCAGGATCCGGGCGATGTCGCCGACCACCGGCCGTACCCGCAGCGTCTCGTTGATCACCGCGTCCAGGTACTCGTACGCACCGGTGTCCAGCTCGCTTTGCAGGCGGGCCAACGATTCCGGGTGCCGGACCAGGCGCTCGAAGGCCCAGGACAGCGTGGTCGCGGTGGTCTCGTGGCCGACCGCGAGCACGGTGATCAGGTTGTCCCGCAACTCCTCGTCGGTGGCAGGTTGCCCGTCGGCGTGCCGCATCCGCAGCAGCAGCGAGAGCACGTCGGTGCTGTCGGTGTCCTCGCGCCGCCGCCGGGCGATCTCGGCGAAGAGGATCTCGTCCACCGCGGCCCGCACCCTGGCGAATTTGCCGCCAGGGCTCCACCGGCCCCAGTCCTTGCGCAGCAACGGGAACAGCACGACCGCCGGGTTCATGTGCAGCAGCTGCGGCACCAGCGCGCGCAATCCGGTCAGCCTGCGCAGGTCGGTGATGCCGAAGACCACCCGCATCATGATCTCCAGGGTGAGGTGCTGCATCCGCGGCATCAACCGCACCGGCACCCCGGCTGGCCAGTCCCGCACCGCCTCGGCGGTGATCTCGGCGATGGTGTCCTGGTAGGCGGCCACACTGGGGCCGCGAAAGGGCGGCAGCAGCACCTGACGGCAACGCACGTGTTCCGGCCCGTCCAGCAACAGCACCGACCGCGGCCCGACCACGAAGTCCATCACCCGGTTGGCGTCCCCGGCCAGCAGGGTGGAGGATTCCGCGGTCACCGCGCGCCGGATCACCGCCGGATCGGCCGCGCACACCACGGTGCCGACCGGGAAGACCTTGATGGTGAACAGGTCCCCGTACTTGCGGCGGCAGGATTCGGCGAAGGCCAGTGGCCGCACCGCGGAGAGCACGGTCTGCGCGAGCACCGGTGTGCGCGGACCCGGCGGGAGCCCGGTCATGCCCGCTCGGCCTGGCGCAGCCAGCGGGCCAGCGCGCGCAGCGTGTAGGTGTGGGTGATCAGGTCGTCGCTGTAGCAGAGGTCCTCGAAGTACAGCCCGGTCGGCGCGGGCGCCCAGGTGCCCTGCTCGTCCTGCCGGGCCAGCAGCCAGTCCACCGCGCGCAGCACCCGCGGGTCCCACGGCGATTCTCCGGCCCGCAGCAACGAGTACACCGCCCAAGCGGTCTCCTCGGCGGTCTCACCCGGCGCGCTGGTCTGCACGGTCAGCGGCCAGCCGCCGGAGGGCGCCTGGTTGTCCCACAGCCACTGCTTGGCCCGTTGCGCCACCGGATCCCGCGGGATGCCGAGTTCGGCGTAGGTCTCCAGCACCTTGGCGGTGCCGTGCGTGCCGTCCCGGAACCACAGCGAGGGCAGCGATCCATCCGGCAGCTGGTCCTTCTGGTACCAGCGCAGCGCGCGGTCGACCGGCGCCCAGCGCGAGCGTGGCTCGTTGTGCTGGTGCATGGCCATCAGCACGTGCGCGGTGACCCCGGTGCACGGTTTGTCGTTGAGGATGAAGGAATTGCGCACCCACTCCGACCAGGAACCGTTGCGGTTCTGCCGCACCCGCAGCCAGCGCAGTCCGGCCACCACCCCGGGATGCTCGCGGTCCAGGCCCAGCAGGCCCAGGGTGGACAGGACCACCGCGGTGTCCTCGGATTCCGGCCAGCCCGAGGGCACGTTCCAGGACCAGCCGCCCGCCGGGATCTTCAACGGGCGGAACGGTTCGGTCCACTGGGTGGAGAGCAGCCAGTCCCTGGTGGGCCGCAGGCGAGGGTCGGCGGCCACGTCGGTGTGCTCGGCCAGTGCGTGCACGGCGTAGCAGGTCACCGCGATCTCCAGGTCGCGGTCGATGGCCCAGGACCCGTCCTCGCGCTGGGTGTCGAGGAGGTAGTCGAGGGAACCCTGTTGCAGGTCAGGGCCGAGGTCGGCGGCCTGTAGCCCGAGGAAGATCAGCGCGGAGAGCATCGGGCACTCCTCCACGCCGCCGTTGGGCGCCATCACCGCACGCAGCCAGGCCAGCGCCCGCGGCTGGGCCAGGCGTTGCAGCAGCCGTCGCGGGGGACTGGCGGGCAGCACCCTGGCCTGCATCAGGCCGAGGGCGAGCACCGCGGGCATGCCGATGGAGACCTTGTTGCGCAGCTTGGGCGGCAGCAACATCACCTCCACCGGCAGCGTCGGCTGCTCGGTGATGTCCCGCAGTCCCACCAGCGACAGCGCGAACGGCGCGGCGGCCGGCCAGGTTTTCGGGCCGGGGCCACGCATGCCGGGGATGACCGCGTCGGTGCCGTTGGCCTCGATGAAGGCGAACCCCTTGGCGATCCGCTCGCGGTTGCCCTCGGGGTCCAGTTCGTGGCAGGCGGCGATGGCGAAGGCGGTCATGCCGGGGCTGCTCGGCGGGTGCGCGTCGGCCATGCTCCAGCCGCCGTCGGCGCGCTGGTGGGCGCGCAGCCAGGCCAGGCCGCGGTTCAGGCGCTCCCGATAGCGTTCCCGGTCGGCCTTGGCCAGGGCCAGCAAACCCAGTGCGGTGGAGACCGTGGAGGAGGAAAGCCGGTCCGTCCAGGCGCCGTCCGGGCGTTGCCGCGTATACAAATGATCGACGGCCTTGTGCACGCCCGCGCTCGCGCGCCCGGTCAGCTCCGTGGAATTCACAACTGGCTCGTTCACAAAAACCATGCGCGGCCACCCCAATTTGCCGATGTTTCAGGTAAGGAGCCCGGTCATTACCGTACCGAGATCGCCTGGCCGCCCGGCTGGACCGGAACTGGAGCCCGTCACCCGTCTGCCTGCCTCCCCGCAACAGGCCCTGAGCTGGGGTGTTGCCGGAGGTTCTGCATTCGGCTGCACCCGGCTGCAGCAGTGGAAACGCGGTGGAGGGCAGCGGGGTGCGAACCTTAAGATCACGATAACCGGATTATTTCGATGCAATCAACTAACTGAGATCAGCGGCGAGCGTAGTCAATGCGTCCGCGCTCTGGCAGTATTGGCCACTTGTTGAGGTCGTGCGGTGGTCGGAGGGCATAACGCCAGGGCTGGGGGCTGCGGGCGTGACATTGGAACATGGTTCGTTAAGCAGGAGATCAGGCGGAGAACTACGGGAGGGACGAGCTGAGGTCGGCATCCGGCGAGAACAGGTCCGGCCACGCGGCGGCACCCCGCCCCGTGGCCGCAAACCGCTGCGGCTGAACATCCTCGGCCCGCTCACCGTCTACCAGGCACACCGCCAGGTGGACATCGGTCCGCTCAAACAACGATGTCTGTTGGGCCTGCTGGCCCTGCAACCCGATCGGGTGGTGACCCGGGACGAGATCATCGACGTCCTCTGGGGCGTCAACCCACCGCGCACCTGCGCCGGGCTGGTGCACTCCTACGTCTCCCGGCTACGCCGTGGCCTGCAACCCGGCCGCGAGGGCCGGGCCAGGGGATCGGTGATCACCGCGGTCCGCGACGGCTACCGGATGCCGGTGGAAGCCGGTCAGCTGGACCTCCTCGAATTCGACGAGCTGGTGCATCACGCCGAACGCGCCGCCGAGGACGCGGGCGCGGCGCTGGAACTGTTCGATTCGGCCCTGCACCGCTGGCGCGGCCCGGTGCTGGTCGATCTCGGGTCCCGGCTGCGCCAGCACCCGGCCGCGATCGCCCTGTCCCAGCGCCGCCTGGCCGCACTGCTCACCTATACCGATCTGTCCATCGCGCTGGGCAGGCACGAACCCGCGGTGGAACGGCTGCGCCCACTGGTGCACGACGAGCCACTGCACGAGGGCCTGCACGCCCGGCTGATGCTCGCGCTGGCCGGCTGCGGCAGACAGGCCGAGGCACTGCGGTTGTTCACCGAGATCCGGGCCCGGCTGGCCGAGGAACTGGGCGTGGGCCCCGGCGCGGAGATCCAGGAGGCGCATCTGCGGGTGCTGCGCGGCGAACTGCCGCTGCCGCCGGTCACCGTTTCCCGTTCCACCCCAAGGGATCCGGGTGCCCCGGTGCCCACCCAGTTGCCTAGCGACATCCCGGGCCTGGCCGGGCGGGACCGGTACCTGGCCCAGCTGGACGCCTTCCTCGCCGGGGCGGACAACACCGGTGCGGGCACGGTCAACGCCGCGGCCATCGTCGGCGCGGCAGGCGTCGGCAAAACCACCCTGGCCGTGCACTGGGCACACCGGGCCAGCGGCCGCTTCCCGGACGGCCAGCTTTTCGTCAACCTGCACGGCAACGCCCCGGTCTCGGCCAGCCGCGTGCTGGCCCGATTCCTGCGTGCCCTCGGCGTCCCCGCCGATGAGGTCCCAGCCGAAGCGGATGAGGCCGCCGCCCTCTACCGAACCCTGCTGGCCAGCCGCAAAGTGCTGGTAGTACTGGACAACGCCGCCCACCCCGCCCAGATCCGCCCACTGCTGCCGGGCAGTCCGAGCTGCTTCGTGGTGATCACCAGCAGACACCGCCTCGGCAGCCTGGCCGCCAGCGACGGCGCCCACCTGCTCGACCTGGACGTGCTCAGCCCGGTCGACTCCCTGCGTGCCCTGGCCCGCATGCTCGGCCCCGACCGGGTCCGCGCCGAACCCAAGGCAGCGGCCGAACTCGCCCGCCTCTGCGCCCACCTTCCGCTGGCGCTCAGCGCCGCCGCCGCCAACCTGGTCAACCACCCCCACCACCGCATCGCCGACTACGTCCTGGCCCTGCACAACGGAAACCGCCTGGCCGCCCTGGAAGTCGACAGCGACCAGCACCTGTCCCTGCGGGCCGCCTTCGACCATTCCTACGGCACCCTGGACCTGCCAACCCAACGC
The DNA here is from genome assembly GCF_052078295.1 of Crossiella sp. CA198. Classification (NCBI taxonomy): domain Bacteria; kingdom Bacillati; phylum Actinomycetota; class Actinomycetes; order Pseudonocardiales; family Pseudonocardiaceae; genus Crossiella; species Crossiella sp. CA198. Next base: position 1,745 of record NZ_JBQJIM010000060.1, on the reverse strand, counting down.
CTGTTCCGCCGCTTGAGCCTGGTGCACGGCGGTTTCTCCGGCGAAACCGTCGCCGCCCTCATCGACGGCACCTCCCACGACGCCGACCACATGCTCGACCGCCTCGCCGCCCAGCACCTCATCCGAGCCGCCCCCGCGGGCAGCTACACCCTGGACGACCTACTCCGCCTCTACGCCACCGAACGCGCCCAGGCCGAGGACGCCTGAGCCCGGCGCGCCGGGACGGTTCCCACCGGGGGCGGGTGCATCTGCCGAGTTGACGGGCAGGCCCGCTCCCGGAGGGGTCCCTTCGTGCGAGCCAGCTCGCCCGGCGGTCCAGTGCTGCGGACCACGTCGACCGGTTCTGCTGACGAGCCCTTATTGCAAATGACTTGCAACAGCATCGGTGCGCGGTTAGGGTCCGGCTGGACCGAGAGGACGCGCCGCATGACCGAACTGATCCGCCGCTGGCAGCAAGGCTGGAGCGAATGCCGTGGCTGGGCGCCACCGGTGGAGTCCCACGGCGCCCTGGACTTCCTGCTCGGCCAGCCCGACCGCCACCGCGAACTGATCACCCTGCACGTCGACGCGGTCCCCGAATCAATCCGCCCACTGGCCGATGTCGTTGCCACCCAAGAAAAACCAACCCTGCTCACGGTCCCGACGCACCACCCCGAGGAGGTCGAGCAGGTGCTGCGCGCGGCCGGCCTGACCCTGCGGGCCGATCGCGAATGGATCATGACCAGGGAAGTGGCCACGCATCCACGACGCCCCGCTCCCGCCGGATACACCTGCCACACCACGGTGACCGGCCGGGTGATCTCGGCCGAGGTCCGTCACGAGTCAGGGGACCTCGCCGCCAGCGGCCTGGCCGCCGTGATCGGCACGGACACCATCCCGGACAAGATCGTGACCACTGACGCCCACCGCCGCCGGGGCCTGGGCAGCGTGGTGATGGGTGCCCTGATGACCGAGGCCGCGAACCAGGGCGCCAGCACCGGAATCCTGTTCGCCAGCCCGGATGGCGAACGGCTCTACACCGCCCTGGGCTGGGTCACGGAGGCCACGGTGGTCATGGCCACCAGCCCCCGCCACGCAGCCTGACCCGGTCACGCGCCCCGGTCTAGTCACGTGCCCCGACCAACCGTTCGGTCGGCGTGCGGAACCAGCTGCGTCATGGGGCCGCCAACCGTTCGGTCGGGTGCGGTATCAGTCGGTGTCGCGCATCCGGCCGACCGTTTGGTCGGCATGCGGAACCAGCCTGCGTCATGCGTCCCGACCAACCGTTCGGCCGGGGTGCGGGATCAGCTTGTGTTGCGCATCCTGACCAACCATCCGGTCGGGCCGCAAAACCGGTCAGCGTCAGGCGCCTTTGCCTACCGTTCGGTTGGGGCGCCCAACCAGGCAGAGCTGCGCCCCGCCGCGTGCCAGCCGGCCGGGGCGACCGGCCCGCATCGCACCTGTGCCAACCCTTCGGCGGAGTCCGCATCCGCCCGGGTCGTGCACCTCGACCAACCGTTCGGTCGGGGCGCAACCGGACCAGGCCCCCGGCCAACCCTTCAGCCGAGCCGCAAACTGGTCTACGCCTCCCGACCAGCCGTTCGGTTCAGCCGCAAGCGGTCCGCGTCCCCCGGGCTAACCGCAATGCCGCGTAGTTAGTGTTTGGGGCTGGTTGTCAAGCCTGGTGAAACAGCCAACGGAGTCCCTGCTAGAACAGAAATCGACCAAGATCACTGTCGGCAGGAACTCCGTTGGACAACCAGTCT
>NZ_JBQJIM010000005.1:0-442413 GCF_052078295.1 Crossiella sp. CA198 | reverse complement strand
GACAGACTGGTTGTCCAACGGAGTTCCTGCCGACAGTGATCTTGGTCGATTTCTGTTCTAGCAGGGACTCCGTTGGCTGTTTCACCAGGCTTGACAACCAGCCCCAAACACTAACTACGCGGCATTGGCGTTAGTCCAACAGCGACCACGCGGTGGTGCAGCGGGCGCTGACCACCACCGCCTGCGGTTCCAGATTCAGCGACTGCACGCTGGGCAGCCGGTCGGCCTCCATGGCGAACCCGGCCGCCCTGGCCATCGGCGCGTAGTGCTGATCGTCGCCGTCGCTGATCCGCAGCAACGCGCCCAGTCGCACGCCGAGCGCCTCGGCGTAGCCCTCGGCCCGTCGGCGCGCGTCGGCGACCGCGAGCACCTGGGCCTCGCGCGCCGCCTCGGCCTGATCGCTCAGTTCCCAGTCCGGGCCGTTGAGCGCGGTCGGTTCCTGGCCGATCAGCGCGGCCACCAGCGTCTCCAGCGAGGCCTGGTCGGCGGCCCGCAGCTGGTACTGCTGTTCGGCGTGCACGCCGGCCTGTTCGCCCTTGTCACCGCTCCAGTACGGGTGCACCGAGACCCGCCGGGAGCGCACCTCGACGCCATCCTGGGTCAGCAGTGGTTCGACCCGCTCGATCTTCTCGCCGAGCAGGCGGACCGCCTCGGCGCGCTCGGTGGCGGTCACCGCGAAGGTCACCCACAACTGAGCCCGATCGGCGATCCGCTCGACTTCTCCGGTCCCCTTCGTCACAACTTCAGCCACGCCACCCAGCCAACTCTCCCTGAGCCCGCCTCGCAACGATTCCGGCGTATACAGCTCTCTAGTTTTAGTTCTAGAAAGTGCTAGATCAAGGTAGGCGGTAGTGCATCCGGCACACCGCGGCCTGGCTGCGGCCGCGTACCGCGCGAGCGATGCCACCGCCCTGACCGTTGAGCAGCAACCGGATCCAGGCGCTGCGCGGCCGCAGCTCGCCGATCAGCACCACCACCTGCTTGTCCGGCATGCCGCGCACGTAGGCCGCGATGGTCGCGCCGAGTCCGCCGCGGGACCGTTCCAGCAGCACCAGCGGCACCTCCGGATGCCAGGCCGTCCAGTCCGCGCCCAGCTCGCGCTGGCATTCGACGGGCTGTCCGCCACCGGCCACGTGTACCGCGATCACCTTGTGCCCCAAGGACAACGCGGTGCTCAGGCAGTGCGAGGTCAGCACCGAGAGCCCGGCGACCGGCACCACCACCAGCGCCGCCTCCGGCCGGGGCAGCTCGGGCAGCGAGCCCAGGCCGAGCTGCCGCCCGAGCACCGCGTAGGCCCGGTGCACCCGGCGCAGCGCGAACACCAGCAGCGGCAGCACCAGCACCACCAGCCAGGCGCCCTCGGTGAACTTCACGATGGTCACCACCACCGCGGCCACCGTGCTCAGCACGGCGCCCACCAGGTTGAGCCACAGCCGCCAACCGCGTTCGCCGCGAGTCAGCCAGTGCCGCACCATCCCGGTCTGGCAGAGCGCGAACCCGACGAAGACACCGATGGTGAACATCGGCACCAGCACGTCCAGCTGCCCGCCGGAACCGATGATCAGCGCCGCGGCCAGTCCGGCCAGCACCAGCACGCCGATCCGGTGCACCAGCCGGTCCGCGCGCAGCCCGAAGGCGTGCGGCAGGTAGTGGTCGGCGGCCAGCCGGGCGGCCAGCACCGGCAGGCCGCCGAAGGAGGTGTTGGCCGACAGGGCCAGCAGCAGCACCGTGGTGAACTGCACGACCAGATAGATCGCGCCGTCCCCGACCGCGCCTTCCACCAGCAGCGACTGCACCGTGCGGCCCTCGACCGGGCGCAGGTCGAACAGCTCGACCAGGGCGGCCAGGCCCAGCAGCATCACCCCGAGCAGCAGGCCGAGCAGGGTCTGCGCGGCAGCGGCGCGTTGCGGGCGCGGGCTGCGGAAGGACGGGGTGGCGTTGGCGATCGCCTCGATCCCGGTCAGCGAGGCGCAGCCGTTGGCGAAGGCGGACAACACCAGCAGCACGCCCACCGCCGCGGTGGTCTGGGCGGGCGCGGGATCGGGCAACGGGTTCAGCGGCGCACCGCGCAGCAGGCCGATTCCGATCACCACCAGCACCGTGAGCACGAACAACGCGGTCGGCGCGGCGAAGGCGCGGGCGCTGGTGGCCACCCCGCGCAGGTTCACCAGGGTGACCAGCACCAGCACGGCCAGGCACAGCTCGGTGGTCCAGGGCAGCAGGCCGGGCACCGCCGAGGTCAGCGCGGCCACCCCGGCCGCGGTGGCCACCGCCGCGTTGAGCACGTAGTCCACGATCAGCGAGGCCGCCGCGACCAGCCCGGCCCGCTCACCCAGGTTGCGCCGGGCCACCGTGTACGCGCCGCCGCCGTCCGGGTAGGCGTGCACCACCTGCCGGTACGCGGCCACCAGCACCACCAGCAGCAGCACGATCGCCACGGTCACCGGCAACGTCCAGCCGATGCCAGCCGCCCCGGCCGCGGCCAGTGCCAGCACGATGGCCTGCGGGCCGTAGGAAACCGAGGCGAGCGCGTCCAGGCCGAGGGCGGCGACACCGGTGGTGGCGGTCAGCCGGTGCCGGTTCTCACCGGCCTCGGCGCGAGTCAGGGTCAGCACACGCCGCACTGTGCGGTCCCGGATCCACCGCGCCCGGCCGCGTTGACGTGATCCTGAGCCCGGCCGGGCTGATCTTGACGCCGCCGACACGCGGGCCGCTCTTTCTGCCGCCGTATCGGAGTGGACCTAGAAACGCCGATACGGTCCGATCGTGGACCCGGTGCGCAATCCCTTCGCCCCAGGGGCAGGCCAGCGGCCGCCCGAACTCGCCGGCCGGGACCGGGAGGTCGGCGCGTTCGAGGTGGTGCTGGAACGCATCGCCAGGGGCCGCCCGGAACGCAGCCTGGTGCTGACCGGGCTGCGCGGGGTGGGCAAGACCGTGCTGCTCGGCGAACTGCGCTCGATGGCCATCCGGCGTGGCTGGGGCGCGGGCAAGATCGAGGCCCGCCCGGACTCCGGGCTGCGCAGGCCGTTGTCGGCCGCCCTGCACCGGGCCGTGCGCGAGCTGGCGGTCCGGCACCGCGCGCCGGACCGGGTGGAGCAGGTGCTCGGCGTGCTCAAGGCGTTCGCGCTGCGGGCCACTCCGGAGGGCGCCAAGCTGCGGGACCGCTGGCAGCCCGGCATCGACGTGCCAGCGGCCAGCGGCCGGGCCGACTCCGGCGATATCGAGATCGACCTGGTGGAGCTGTTCACCGACGTGGCCGAGCTGGCCGCGGACGTGGGCACCGGGGTGGCGCTGCTCATCGACGAGATGCAGGACGTGCCGGCGGAGGACGTCTCGGCGCTGTGCGCGGCCTGCCACGAGCTGTCCCAGTCCGGCGCGCCGCTGGTGGTGGTCGGCGCCGGGCTGCCGCACCTGCCCGCGGTGCTCTCGGCCAGCAAGTCCTACTCCGAGCGGCTGTTCCGCTACGTCAAGATCGACCGGCTGGACCGGGCCGAGCACGACCGTGCGGTGACCGCGCCGATCGAACGCGAGGAAGCGGGCATCGCCCCGGCGGCACTGGCCGCGTTGTTCGAGGCCAGCGGTGGTTACCCGTACTTCGTGCAGGCCTACGCCAAGGCCGCCTGGGACGCCGCGCCAGGGGATCCGATCACCGCCGAGGACGTCGCGGTGGCCGAGCCGGAGGCCGCGGGCGAGCTGGCGGTGGGCTTCTTCGGCTCCCGCTACGAGCGGGCCACCCCGGCCGAACGGGAGTACCTGCACGGGATGGCGGTGCTCAACGAAGGCCGGGACGAGCCGGTCGGCACCGCTCACCTGGCCGAACACCTCGCGCGCAAGCCCTCCTCGCTGTCCCCGGCACGTGACTCTCTGATCAAGAAGGGCCTGGTCTACTCCGCCGAACGGGGCCGGATCGCCTTCACCGTGCCGCATTTCGGCCGCTTCCTACTGACCGCCGGTGACTAGGTGAACACCGGACGAATCGCCGGTAACTTCCCAGGCTTTGCCGATGAATCATCGGCCTGTGGCCCGTCTCACCGGATAATCGTGTGCAATCGGGGTTTGGGTGGTGCATACTTGAGGCACAGACAACGAGATGCTTACTAAGGGGATGCAACTCAGATGAACCTCGTCGCGAAGATCCGGTCCCGCCGTGCACAGGCCCGCACCCGGCGAGCCGTGAACCGCGCGATCGACGCCGCCGCCACTCCGGCCATGCGGCACGAACTGATGGCCATTGCCGCCGCCCAGGTGACCTCCCTCCGCTGAGCCCGGTCCGGCGCGGACGCCCTACCTCGATTGGGCGAGCCCTCCCGTCGCCGTGACCCCACGGGGGAAGACGCACGGCCCCGACTTGCCTCCCGCCGGTCGGGGTCGTGCTGTTTCACCTGCACGATCACGCATCGCTGAAGTGACCCACGTCACTTACCCAATCGGGTGTAACGCCTTTGGGGGGCGTAGCGATGTTCTAGATGACCCCGCGGTGCTGTCGGACCCCCGACCTGGCAGCACTGCGGGGTTTCCCATATCCAGGGGTCAGCGCAGAACCAGCAGGTCAAGCCGGTCGATGACCGGCCCGCTGGCCCCAGCCGCCACCGCAGCCCGTAGCCGGTCCAGGCCCGTGGCGTATTCCTCGGCGCTCAGCCCCCGCAGCAAAGTGTCACCGTTCTGCTGGATCCGGCCGAGCACTGTCCCCAGATCGGGTGCACTTGTCTGAGGGACCGACTCCAGGCTGACCTGCTCGAACCCGGCCACACCGAGGTCCGCGCAGACCTCATCCACGGTCGGGAACCGCGCCAGCGCCCGCCTGCCCTCCGGGAAGTGCCGGAGCACGGTCAACTCCAGCGGCCGCTCCCGGAAGACACCCCTGATGAGCACCGGCGCACCCGGCCGCAGCACCCGGCGCAACTCGTGCCCGGCGGCCACCCGGTCCGGCACGTGGTGGATGACCGTGGAGAGCCAGGCCCCGGCCAGCGAGCCAGCCTCGGCCGGGATGGTCGTCGCGTCCCCCGGCGCCACCATCACCAGCGGGTGTGCCGGAATGTGCGCGCGCATGGCGTCGGCGGGTTCGACCGCGAGCACCCGGACGCCGAACCAGTCGGCCAGCGCGGTGGCGAACAGCCCGGTGCCCGCGCCCAGGTCGAGCACGGTCGAGCCCGCGGCCGGGGCGAGGTGCCGCTCGATCGCCGCCCGCCAGTGCGTCAGTCCCGTCCGCGGGATCTCCCTGGCCTGCCGGTAGGCGGCCGCGGTGGCGGCGTCGTAGGTGTTGAGTTCGCTGGTCACAGAATCCTCCCCAGGATTTCCTCGTCAACAGGCAACCAACTAGGGCGCGATCAACGTGTAGAAGTCACCAGTCACGGCAAGACAGTCGGGGAGACTCGCCATGCAGACCAGGACCGCCCTCGCCACCCTCGCCCTAGCCGCGGGCGCCGCGCTGCTCGCCGCACCAGCCGCCATGGCCCAGCCTGGCACCAACGCCTACACCGTGGACTTCGAAGCCGGGAAGACCACCTTCGGCGCGGGCAGCACCTTCCACCTGCCGGCCAGGGTGATGATCGGCACCGACTGCGCGCCGGACAAGGCGAGCAAGGTCAAGCTCAGCGGCATGGGCGAGATCCAGCTCAACGGCGGCAGCGCCGGAGTGGCGATGGGCGAGTTCACCATCCCCAAGGGGGTCAAGGGCGGCAAGCACACCATGACCTTCAGCTGTGGCCCGGTCGCCTACCGCGGCGAGTTCACCATCCAGGCCTCGCCGCCAGTCACCTCCCGCACCCGGCCCAGCACCAGCGCGGCGGTGCCGACCAAGCCGAAGGGCGCCCCGGAAACCGGTGGCGGCGGCACCACGGACACCGGCCTCGGCGGGGTGCTCGCCGGTGGCGGCGCACTGCTGGCCGGTGCCGCGCTCGGCGGTTGGTTGCTGCGCCGCCGCCGGGATGGCGCGCAGAGCTGAAAGCGCTTGTGCCACAACACCGTTAGGCGTCCGGCGGGGTCGCCGGTTGCCCGGAAAGTCCAGCGAGTTTCGCCGGATTTCGCCGACAACCGACGGCCCCTCCGGCACGTCCAGTGAAGCGAACACGACGCGGGGGCGTCGTGTCGCCACTGGGAGGAAAAGCATGAGAAGCAAGACCGCCATCGCCGCGTTCGCCATTGCCCTGGGGACCGCGGTGCTCGCCGCGCCACTGGCCAGCGCAGGCACGGTGCAGACCATTGAGATCAACGCGGACCGGACGGTGAGCTACGCCGGGATCCCCGGCAACCGGCAGGGGGTGTTGCCCGGCAACGACGTCGACATCGTGGTGGCCGAACGGCTCTGCCCCCGGCTCGACTCGCCCTGGGTGGAGTCCTCGCTGTTCCCGGCCACTCCGCTGACCAAGCCCGGACCGGTGCTCTACGCCGGCGTCGCGCTGGGTTCGGTCGAGCCGGGCGAGTACCAGGTGACCGTGGGCTGCACCCCCGGGCACCAGGTTCAGGTGACCGTGCGGGTGCTCGACTGAACTGAGTGACCCGTCCACCGGGGAGTCCGGTTTCCGGGCTCCCCTTCTTCTTGTCCGCCAACAGTGTTGGACGTCTGAGGACACCCGAGGTTGCCCCGGAAATTCGGCGATATTGGCCAATTTTCCCGGCAACCGGCACCGCCGCCCGGACGTGTAGGAGGCGAACACGGTGCAGCAGCGGTGCCGAAACTGAGAGCCAGGCCATGAGCGCGAGCGGGGAAGGTCGTCCGGCCGTGGGGGTACGGGCGAGCTTCCCGTTGGCGGAGAAGGAAAAAGAACCGCGGCCGCGCGCCGGTGTGGAGTAGCCGGCGCGCGACCGCGGCGACCTGTCCGCCCATGGACAGGCCACCCGAGACCCGACAGCACTGCCCCTGCGCCGCGGGGTCTCCAGAGACGGCCCACACCGGTTCCGCGCCCGGGGAAACCACCCGGCCCGGCACCGCCCGAACCGACTGACCCCGTCCCACCGAGCACCCCGGCACCGCCCGGACCCCACCCCACCAGCGCCACCCAGCACCAGCGGATCAGGGCCCAGCCGGCCCATCCGTCCCTGTTTGTCCCTTGCTTCAGACTCGAAGACGAGCAAATCCCAGCCCCGGTTCAGCCTGTGACCGGCATCACAACCGCCGCAGGTCCGAGAACCAGTGGGCCACCGCGTTCCCTAGTCCGGCGGAGCGAGCCGGACCACCCGGTCCAGCCCAACGTCGTAACCGATCATCGGCAGCTCCTGATGCCCCTCGAAGGTCATCACCACCGGCTTGCCCAGCGCCCGCCCGATGGCGCGGTAGAACTCGCACAACACGTCCAACGGCCCCTGCCCCTGCAACTCCCGCAGATCGACGTCGAAGTCCACCGTTTCCACCCGGTAGAACCGGAAGATCGCCATCACCTCCGGCGCCGGCCACACGTTCAACTGCGCGTCCAGCACCGTCCCACCGGCGAAGATCTCCGCCGCGGCAGGCAGTTCGGCGTCCCCGACTTCCGGGTCGTACCGGTGCTGCCAGCCGCGGGCCCGCACCAGGTCGAAGACCGTCTGCCAGTCCGCCACGGTCGTTCCGGTGATCTCGACGTCCGGCAGCACCCCGTTGTCGAGGTCGAACAGGTCCGCGACCTCGTCCCAGCGCAACTCGCTCATGCCGCCATGCTGCCGTCTCACCTGGTGGGCCGGGGAACATCGCTGGTCAATCGCTGTGTTGACTACGGATGTGACCACTGCGAAACGTCGGGCCCGTGTCCGTGCCCCCGAGCTGACCGGACGTGGCTGGCTGAACACCGGCGGCAAGGACCTCCGGCTCGCGGATCTGCGCGGGAAGATCACCCTGCTCGACTTTTGGACCTTCTGCTGCATCAACTGCCTGCACGTGCTGGACGAACTGCGGCCGCTGGAAGCGGAGTTCGCCGATGTGCTGGTCACCGTCGGGGTGCACTCGCCGAAGTTCGCGCATGAGGCGGATCCGGTGGCGCTGGCCGCGGCGGTGGAGCGGTACGAGGTGCACCATCCGGTGCTGGACGATCCGGAGCTGGTGACCTGGCAGGCATACGCGGTCAAGGCGTGGCCGACGCTGGTGCTGGTGGATCCCGAGGGTTACGTGGTGCACGTGGCCGCGGGTGAGGGGCATGTCGAGGCGTTGCGGCGGGTGCTGGCCGAGCTGGTCGCCGAGCACACCGCCAAGGGCACGCTGCATCGCGGGGACGGGCCGTACGTGCCGCCGGTGGCCGCGGCGACCGAACTCCGGTTCCCCGCCAAGGCGATCGTCACGCCGCGGCAGACCTTGCTGGTGGCGGATTCGGCAAGGCATTCGCTGGCGGAGCTGGCCGCGGATGGGGAGACCCTGTTGCGGCGCATTGGTTCCGGGGTTCGTGGGCGGGCTGACGGAGCGGCGGGAGCGGCCAGTTTCGCTGAGCCCGCTGGACTTTCGCTGTTGCCGCCGGAGGTCGCCGAGCGGGTCGGGTACGACGTCGTGGTGGCGGACACGGTCAACCATCTGCTGCGCGGGGTGCGGCTCAGCGATGGGTTCGTGTCCACTGTGGCCGGTACCGGCGAGCAGTGGCGGGACGGCGATACCCACGGTGTGGCAACGGAAATCGACCTCACCAGTCCGTGGGACCTCGCTTGGTGGGAACCCGCGGGCGGGGTGGTGATCGCGTTGGCAGGGAACCACACGATCGGGTTGTTCGATCCGGTGGCGGGCACGGTCTCGCGCTTCGCCGGGACCACGGTGGAGGGGTTGCGGGACGGGGACGCGGCCGAGGCGTTCTTCGCGCAGACCTCGGGACTGGCGGTGGATCCGGCGCGGGAACGGTTGTGGCTGGCCGATTCCGAGACCTCGGCGTTGCGGTACCTGGCCTATGAAGACGGCGTGCTCACCGTGCGCACCGTGATCGGCACCGGGCTCTTCGACTTCGGGCACCGGGACGGTCCGGCGGAGCAGGCGCTGTTGCAGCACCCGCTCGGGGTGGCCGTGCTGCCCGACGGCAGCATCGCGGTGGCCGACACCTACAACGGCGCGCTGCGGCGCTACGACCCGGAATCCGGCGAGGTGAGCACGCTCGCGGGCGAGCTGGCCGAGCCCTCCGGCGTGCTGGTGTTCGATGGTGAGGTGATCGTGGTGGCCTCCGCCGCGCACCGGCTGGAGCGGCCGGTGCCGCCTGGGGTGGCGGCGAGGCTGGTCTCCGGTGCGGCGCAACAGGTTCGGCGGCCGCCGAGTGAGCTGGCCGCGGGGGCGGTGGAGCTGGCGGTGGTGTTCGTGCCGCCGCCGGGGCAGAAGCTCGACGAGCGGTACGGGCCGTCCACCCGGCTGGAGGTCACCGCCTCGCCGCCGGAGCTGCTGGTCGAGGGCGCGGGGGTCGGCACGGATCTGGTGCGGCGGCTGGTGATTGCGCCGGATGTGCCATCGGGTGTACTCCATGTGGTCGCCCAGGCAGCAAGCTGTGACGAGGGTGTCGAGCATCCCGCCTGCCGTCTGAGCAGGCAGGACTGGGGAGTCCCGGTCCAGATCCGGTCGGCTGCGCCCGTACGGCTCGCGCTCGTTATGGGCGGAATGGACGAATCCGCGGTGTGATCTGTCGCACGCTGTTGAGCTGGTTGCCTGCTCAACAGCGTGCTCCGGGGTATAGGGCAGACAGAGCCGCCCCGCGTTGGCCTCGGCGGGGCAAGTAAACTCCGAAGGTGCCCGATGCCAAGCTCCAGATCCAGATGCTGCACGACCGCGTGATGGTGCGGATCGCGCAGGAGGGCGGGGAGCGACGCAGCAGCGGCGGGATCGTGATCCCAGCCACTGCCCAGGTGGCCAAACGGCTGGCATGGGGCGAGGTTTTCGGGGTCGGGAATCACGTACGTACTGTCAAGGTGGGTGACAGGGTGCTCTTCAACCCCGAGGAGCAGTTCGAGGTCGAGGTACAGGGCCAGGCTTACCTGGTGATGCGCGAGCGCGATCTGCACGCCGTCGCCAGCGAGCAAGCCGAGCACGGCACGGGTTTGTACCTGTGACGCGTGCCCTCGACGTGACAGCCGGGTAGCTAGCCAGGCGCGTGCTCGCGCCCACGTCAGAAGGGGACACGGTGCCGGAGGAAGAGCAGCGGCCCGGCCCGCGGTCAGAGCAGACGACGGTGTTGTCCGCCCCGCAGCCGGTAGAGCAGCCCACGGCCGAGGACGGGACGCCCGCCAACGGGCTCGACCCGCAAACCCAACAACTCACCGCGCGTCCCGACGCCGAAGCGGCCGTGGCGGACGCCGCGGCCGAGGAGGCCACGGTGACCGTGCAGGCCTCGGACAACGGCTCGTCCGCGCAGGCTGAGCCGGTCCGGAACGGGGCCGCGCCGCAGGACGAGCTGGCCAGGCTCGCCGGACTGTCCGCACCGGCCAAGCCGGCTGCGCCGAACGGGTCGTCCCCGCAGCACGACCCGGCAGGCCCCGCCGAGGAACCGGTCACCCGGAACGAGCGTTCGCCGCTGGACGAGCTGGCCGGTCGCGCCGGTTCGGCCCCGCAGAGCCCGGCTCCGCAGCCCAGCACCCCGGACACTCCGGCGGCCGAGAGCGAATCGGCCCAGGACAGCCCGGAGCAGGTCAAGAGCACGCCGCCGCCGAACCCCCCGGTCCAGCCCGAGCCGCTGACCAGGGGCTTGTTCGCGCCGATCCGGCCGGCCGAGTCGTCCCAGTCCTACCCGTCGCTGCGGGACACCCCGGTCGAACAGACCTCGCCCCGCGGACCCGGTACTCCCGCCCGTGGCTTCGCCGCACCCGGTCAGGGGCCCACGCCGCGCGGCTTCCAGGGCACCCCGCCGCCGGGCGGCCAGGGGCAGGGCACGCCGCCGCCGGGATTCCAGGCGCCGGGGTTCCAGACCCCGGGAGCGCAGCCGCGGGACTTCGCGAACCAGGCCCCGGGCACGGCGCCCGGTGGCTTCGCGAATCAGACCCCGGGGACTCCGCCCGGCGGCTTCGCGAGCCTGACTCCGGGGACGCCGCCCCGCGGGTTCCAGAACCAGGCTCCCGGCACGCCGCCGCGGGGTTTCGCGGAGCAGACCCAGCACCTCCCGCCGCGCGGCCCGGAGGGCCAGGGCGCCCCGCAGGGCCCCGGCACGCCGCCCCGCGGCCAGGCCCGCCCCCAGACCCCGCCGCGGGGCATGGAGCAGCTGCAGGCGCGGTCCATCGACGGGCCGACGCAGGCCATCCCGGCGCGCGCCTTCGAGCAGGTGACCCGGCAGGTCGAGCAGCCCACCCAGGCGCTGCCGCAGCGGGGCCGCCCGGTGGAGCAGCCCACCCAGTCCATCCCGCGGCCACTCGGCGCCGGGCGGCAGCCCGATCCGGATGCCGACACCATCCAGATCCCCAAGATCGAGGCCGCCACCTCCTACCTGCCCGCCCCCGCGCGGGAGGCGGACGCGACCGTGGTGGCCGCGTTGCCGCCGACGCCGCCGGGCGGACCTGCCGACGGGTTCGACGAGGGTGGCGCGGACGAGCGGCGCAGCAGGCGCAAGCGCCGGACGATCATGGGTGTGGCCGCCGCGTTCGGTGTCTTCGGCCTGCTCTACGGGGTTGATCTGCTGCTGACCCAGGGCAATGTGCCGCGTGGGGTGGCCGTGGCCGGGGTGGACGTCGGTGGGCTGGACCGGGCCGCGGCCGAAGCCAAGCTGCGGCAGCAGATCGAGCCGCGGCTGACCAAGCCGGTGACCGTGCGGGCCGGTGACGTCGAGGCAGGCGTCAACCCGCAGGAAGCCGGGCTGACGCTGGACTGGCCCGCGACCCTGGACCAGGCGGGCGCGCAGCCGCTGAACCCGTTGACCCGCCTCACCTCCTTCTTCGGCACCAGGGACGTCGGCGTGGTCACCCGCGCGGACGGGCCCAAGCTCACCGCGGCCCTGGAGGGCCTGCGCGGCAAGACCGACCGGGACCCGGTCGAGGGCACCGTGCGCTTCCAGAACGCCAAGCCGGTGGCGGTGGACCCGAAGTCCGGGCAGAAGCTGGACGTGGAGAAGGCCAGCGCGGCCATGGTCGCGGACTGGGCCGACGGCAAGGTCGTCGAGCTGCCGGTCAGCGCCAGCCAGGTCAAGAGTTCGCCCGAGTCGGTGCGCAAGGCGGTGGAGGAGATCGCCAAGCCCGCGGTCTCCGGACCCGTTGTGGTGCAGGGCGAGGGCAAGAACGCCAACGTGCCGCCAGCCGCGATCGCCAACGCGCTCAAGTTCGAGGTCGACGAGGGCGGCAACCTGATCCCCAAGCTGGACAACGGCAAGGTGGTCGAGAACGCCAAGCCGCAGCTGGCCTCCACCGAGAAGCCGGGCAAGGACGCCACCTTCGCCTTCGAGGGCGGCAAGCCGGTGGTCAAGGAGTCCGCGGACGGCCGGGGCGTGGACTGGGAGAAGACCCTGGCCGGCCTGTCAGAGGTGTTGCGCCGCACGGACAATCGCACCATCAAGGCCGAGTACGGCGACCAGCCCGCCAAGCTGACCACCGACCAGGCCAACCAGCTCGGCGTCAAGGAGCTGGTCAGCCGGTTCGAGACCAAGGGCTTCGCCGCCGACTCCGGGCAGAACATCCGCCGGGCCGCCGAACAGATCAACGGCGCGGTGGTCAAGCCGGGCGAGACGTTCAGCCTCAACGGCCGCACCGGCCCGCGCACCGCGGCCACCGGCTACGTCGAGGCGGGCATCCTGGAGCACGGCCTGCCCGGCCGCGGGGTCGGCGGTGGCGTGTCCCAGATGGCCACCACGATCTACAACGCCGCCTACTACGCGGGCATGGTCGACGTGGAGCACAAGGAACACAGCAACTACATCAGCCGCTACCCGGCAGGCCGGGAGGCCACGGTCTTCCAGGGGCCCAGCGGGCAGAGCCTGATCGACGTGAAGTTCCGCAACGACAGCAAGACCGGCATCTACGTGCAGACCATCTGGACCTCCAACTCGATCACCGTGCAGCTGTGGGGCACCAAGACCTACGAGGTGCAGGGCCAGGACGGCCAGCGCAGCAACGTCACCACGCCCAACACCCGGCACGTCACCGACAAGCCGGACTGCAAGCCCAGTCCCGGCCTGGACGGCTTCACGATCACCGACACCCGGACGATCAAGGACATCACCACCGGCAAGAGCCGCACCGAGCGGCGCACGGTGACCTACAAGGCGCAGGACAAGATCGTCTGCGGGCCGCCGACGCCCTGACTGGGCCATTCAGCCCGTTTTGACCTCCTCCGCGTGGACACCCCGAGCACATGGTGTCCACGCGGAGTGCTGAACAGGGCAGGCAGTGGGTTGTGCTGCTGGGCCGGATCGGTGCGGTGTGCTTCGGCATCGTGCACCTGCTGGTGGCCTGGCTGGCCATCCAGATCGCCTTCGGGGACAGCGCCGGTGAGGCGGACCAGAAGGGCGCGCTGGCCGCGCTGGCGGAGCAGCCGCTGGGCGGTGTGCTGCTGGCCGCGCTGGCCGCCGGACTCGCCTTCTTCGCGATCTGGCAGCTGCTCACCGCGGTCGGCGGCTACCGCTGGCTCTCCGGCAGAAGGCAGGTCACCAAACGGATTTCCGCCGCCGCGCACGGCTTCGCCGCCGCGGTGCTGACCGTGGTCGCGGTGCAGTTGCTGAGCGGATCCGGTGCCACCCAAGGAGATCAGAGCCAGCAGGAGATCACCGGCTGGCTGATGTCCTTGCCGTACGGGCAATTCCTGGTCGGAGTGCTCGCGCTGATCGTGCTCGGCGTCGGGGTGGCCGCCGCGGTCAAGGGCATCCGCCGGACCTTCACCGACGAGCTGGAGCTGGGCAGGTTGCCCGAGGGCACCCAGCGGCTCACCGTGCGACTGGGTCAGGCCGGATTCGTGGCCAAGGGCGTGGCCTACGGGGTGGTCGGCGTGCTGATCGGACTGGCCGCGATCAACCACGATCCGAAGCAGGCCGGCGGGCTCGACGCGGCGCTGCGCACGCTGGCCGACGCCGAGTACGGCCCCTACCTGCTCACCGTGGTCGGGCTGGGCGTGGCCGCCTTCGGGATCTACTGCTTCGCCGAAGCTCGCTGCCACCGCGCCTGACCCCGGACGTGCGGCGGGGCCGCGCGGGAATCCCGGCGCGGCCCCGACAGCGTCAGGTGGTGCGACTCAGAACGCGGCCTCGTCCAGGTCCATCAGCCCGTTGTCCGTGGTCTCCACGATCTTGCGGCGGGCGGTCAGCTCGGGCAGCACGCTCTTGGTGAAGAACGAGGCCGCGGCCAGCTTGCCCTGGTAGAAAGCCTGGTCCTTGACCGAGGCGCCGCCGCCGTCCAGCGCGGTGATGGCGATCTCGGCCTGGCGGAGCAGCTGCCAGCCGACCAGCAGGTCGCCCGCGCTCATCAAGAGCCGGACCGTGTTCTGGCCGACCTTGTAGGTGTTGCGCGGGTCCTCCTGCGCGGTGGTCAGGAAGCCGATCATCGCGCCCAGCATGCCCTGCACGTCCTCCAGGGCGGTCTTGAGCAGCGCGCGCTCCTCCTTCAGGCGGCCGTTGCCGACCTCGGACTCCAGCGTCTTCTGGATCTCGCTCGCGATGAAGCCGAGCGCCTGGCCCTTGTCCCGCACGATCTTGCGGAAGAAGAAGT
This sequence comes from Crossiella sp. CA198, assembly GCF_052078295.1. Lineage (NCBI taxonomy): Bacteria > Bacillati > Actinomycetota > Actinomycetes > Pseudonocardiales > Pseudonocardiaceae > Crossiella > Crossiella sp. CA198. Next base: position 427,872 of record NZ_JBQJIM010000005.1, on the reverse strand, counting down.
CCAGGGACTGGATCGCCGTGGTGCCCTCGTACAGGGTGTCGATCTTGGCGTCCCGGATGTACTGCTCGATCGGGTAGTCCTGCAGGAAGCCGGAACCACCCAGGGTCTGCAGGGACAGCGCGAGCAGCTCGTAGGCGCGCTCGGAGCCGACGCCCTTGACGATGGGCAGCAGCAGGTCGTTGACCCGCTCGGCCAGCTCGGTGTTCTCCTGGGCGATGATCGAGTCCTGGAAGGTGGCGGTGTAGAGGTACACCGCGCGCAGGCCCTCGGTGTAGGCCTTCTGCAGCATCAGGATCCGCCGCACGTCCGGGTGGTTGGTGATGGTCACCCGGGGCGCGGTCTTGTCCAGCATCTGGGTCAGGTCCGCCGACTGCACGCGCTCCTTGGCGTAGTCGCGCGCGTTCAGGTACCCGGTGGACAGGGTGGCGATCGCCTTGGTGCCGACCATCATCCGGGCGTACTCGATCACCTGGAACATCTGCGCGATGCCGTCGTGCACCTCGCCAAGCAGCCAGCCCTTGGCCGGGAGGTCGTGCTGGCCGAAGGTCAGCTCACAGGTGGTCGAGGCCTTCAGGCCCATCTTGTGCTCGACGTTGGTGACGTAGGCGCCGTTGCGCTCGCCCAGTTCGCCGGTCTGGGTGTCGAAGTGGAACTTGGGCACCAGGAACAGGCTCAGGCCCTTGGTGCCCGCCTTGGCCTCGATGCCGGGACCCTCGGGGCGGGCCAGCACCAGGTGCATGATGTTCTCGCTGAGGTCGTGCTCGGCGGAGGTGATGAACCGCTTCACGCCGTCCAGGTGCCAGCTGCCGTCCTCCTGCAGCACCGCCTTGGTGCGGCCGGCGCCGACGTCGGAACCGGCGTCCGGCTCGGTGAGCACCATGGTGGCCGTCCAGCCCTTGTCCAGCATGATCTGGGCCCAGCGCTGCTGCTCTTCGGTGCCGTTGCGGTGCACGATGGTGGAGAAGCTCGGGCCGGTCAGGTACATGAACACGGCCGGGTTCGCGCCCAGGATCAGCTCGGCGGCCGCCCACTGCACGGTGCGCGGCAGGCCGTAGCCGCCCTGCTCCTCCGGCAGGTAGAGCTTGCCCCAGTCGCCGTCCTGCAGGGCCGCGTAGGAGGACCGCAGCGACTCGGGCAGCGCCACCGAGTGCGTCTTGGGGTCGAAGACCGGCGGGTTGCGGTCGGCGTCGGCGAAGGACTCGGCCAGCGGGCCGGTCGCCAGGTTGTTCAGCTCACTGAGAATCCCGCGCGCGGTGTCCTCGTCCGCCTGCTCGAAGGGCGCCTTGCCCAGGCGCTCCTGGATCTTGAAGACCTCGAACAGGTTGAACTCGAGGTCGCGCAGGTTGCTCTTGTAGTGGCCCATCTCGTCGCTCCCGTGTTGTGCGGGGTGCTGGCCTTCCGGGCCGGTCCCCTACTGGCCGGTAACAACAGGGTATTACCTGTGAGTAACCCTCAGCAAGGCGGGATTGGTCACCCTTCTGGCGGTAGTGTCGATTGTGACCCGGCTCACTCAGAGTGTGGCACGGGTCAGGGTGGCCATCCGTACTCCCATGCCGAGCAGGATCAAGCCGCTGAGCTGGTCCAACCGCGCCCGCACGGCCGGCTTGGACAGCACCCGGCGGACCGCGCCCACGGCCAGCACCACCAGCACGTACCAGCCCGCGCTGATCGCCATCTGCACCACGGTCAGCATCGCGGTGCCCGCGAGCACCGAACCCTCCGGCGGCAGGAAAGGGGGCAGCAGCGCGAGGTAGAGCGCGGCGGCCTTGGGGTTGCTCAGGTTGGCCAGCAGCCCGGCCCGGTAGGCCGCCCACAGGCCCCGTGGGCGCTCCCCTGCGGCCAGGTCCTCGGGCGGCTGCTCCTGGTGCCTGCGCGAGTGCAGCAGGGTCTGCACGCCCAGCCAGCACAGGTAGAGCGCGCCGGCCACCTTGAGCGCCACGAAGGCCACCTCGGAGGTGCGCACCAGTGCGGTCAGCCCCAGCGCGGAGGCCGCGGCCCAGAACACCAGCCCGCTGGTGTTGCCAGCGATGGTCGCCAGGCCGGTGGTGCGCCCGGCGCGCAGCGCCTGATTGACGATAACCGCCAGCGACGGTCCGGGAGAGACCACCACCGCGAGGCAGGTGAGGACGAAAGGCCAGGTCACGAGGTCCACGATGACAGTGTCACCGCAAGCGACCGAGTGGGCGAGATCCGCGGCGCTTTATCACATTCGTGTTCACATATCTGACCGTTCGTCACAGATGTGACTCGGTTCATGGGAAATCGTTCCGTAACCCAAGGGTTACCTCGTAAGACGGAGCACAACTTAGGGACCGCCAGCCCGTGGCGGGTACTGATGCTGGAGGTGTCATGGGCACCCTCGACTGGGTTGTGGTCGCTGGGTATTTCTTCGTCATGGTGGCGATCGGCTGGTGGTCGCGCGGCCGGATCGCCAACGTCATCGACTTCTTCACCGCGGGCGGCAAGATGCCGTGGTGGCTCTCCGGCATCAGTCACCACATGTCCGGCTACAGCGCCGTCATGTTCGTGGCCTTCGCCAGCGAGGCCTACCGGCTCGGCCTGACCGTCTACGTCTGGTGGGCGCTGACCATCGGCATCGGTATCGGCATCGGGGCGTTCCTGTTCGCCGCGCGCTGGAACCGGCTGCGCTCCAAGCACGGGGTGGCCTCGCCGCTGGAGTACCTGGCCCGGCGCTACAACGTGCCTGCCCAGCAGCTGATGGCCTGGTCCGGCTCGGTGCTCAAGGTGGTCGACATCGCGGCCAAGTGGTCCGCGGTGGCCATCCTGCTGCGTGGTTTCGCCGGGGTGCCGATCGTCTGGGGCATCCTGATCGTCGGCGTGGTCACGATGATCTACTCGGTGCTCGGCGGCCTGTGGGCGGACGCGCTCACCGACTTCGGCCAGTTCATCATCCAGGGCGCCGCGGGCATCGTGATGTTCGTGGCGGTGGCCGCGCACTTCGGCGGCATCCAGTTCATGTGGGAGATCTGGGACAAGCTGCCCGCCGCCAACAGCGAGCCGCTGCGCGAGCCCTACACCGCGACCTTCTTCATGGCGCTGTTCGTGATCAAGACGCTGGAGTACAACGGCGGCATGTGGAACCTGGCGCAGCGCTACATGGCCGCGCCCTCGGGGCACGAGGCCCGGCGCTCGGCGATCCTGTCCAGCGTGCTGTGGCTGGTGTGGCCGCTGATCCTGTTCTTCCCGATGTGGGCCGCGCCGCTGATCGTGCCGGACCTGGGCAACGCCGGGGACGCCTACATCGAGCTGGGCAAGGTGATGCTGCCCGCGGGCATGATCGGTCTGGTGCTGGCCGGGTTCTTCTCGCACACCATGGCGATGGTCTCCTCGGACGCCAACGTGATCACCGCGGTGATCACCAGGGACATCCTGCCCAGGATCTGGAAGGGCGCCAAGCGGATGACCGCCGCCGCCCAGCTGAAACTGGCGCGGGTGACCACGTTCTGCTTCATCGGGCTGAGCATGTTGATGGCGGTGTCCCTGGACACCAACGGCGGCGTGCTCAAGGTGGTGGTCGACCTAGTGGCCGCCACCATGGGCCCGATCGCGGTGCCGCTGATGCTGGGCATGCTGCCCTGGTTCCGCCGGATGGGCCCGAGTTCGGCGATCTCCTCCACCCTGGGCGGTCTCGGCGTGTGGGCGGTGCTCTACATCTCGCAGCAGATGGGCACCACGGTGGCCAAGGAGGCGCTGGTCGCCTACCCGCTGCTGACCTCGCTGGTGCTGTTCCTGGTGGTCGGCCTGATCAAGCCGGAGCGCACCACGGACCGTGACGAGTTGATCGACTCGCTCAGCACCGACGAGGCCGACAAGCCGACCGGACCGGAGACCGTCGCGGCCAAGGCCTGATTGGTTTCCGGCTTCCGCCGGGTTTCCGGGGCGTCCTGATCCGCCAGTCGGCGGATCAGGACCGCCCCAGTGGGCAGAGAATTTTCGCTACCATGTGCAGTCGACATCAATCCGGTCGAAGGCGCAGGATATTTTCATGTCTTTTCTCAAGGTCTCACAGGACCCCGCTGTGCTCCGTGGGGTTCCCGTCGTCACCGGCACCAAGATCGCGGTCGCCACGGTGGTTGCCCTGGTCTGCGAGGGTCTCACCGCCGCGGAGATCGTGCTGAAGCACCCGGACCTGGAGATCGGCGACGTGGACTTCTGCCTTGAATACCTGCGCGGCGGAGCGTAGTCAAACACCCGGCAACCGCATTTCTCTCCGCGCCAGGACCGTAATTCCGGACCGGGCAAACCGGATGGTTCAAGACCATTTTCCGAACGGAAAAATGTGGTCTTCGCCATATCCGGTAAGCCCGGTCACGCCCGGTGATCACGACCTTCCGGATCTCCGAAACCCGCCGCGCGGGCCATTGACGACCCCAGGCCCCGGAAGCACACTGACGCGGTGGCTCTAGAGCAGATCTCCCATGACCCGGGGGTAGCGCACGGCGTCCCGTTCGTCACCGGCACCAACGTGCCCGTCGCGGTGGTCAACGCCCTGCTAAGCCAGGGACTCTCACCCGCCGAGATCGTCACCCGGCACCCCAGCATCACCCTGGACGACGTCGACGCCTGCGCCGAGTACTCCCGCAACGGCGGCCGCTAACCCCAAGAACTCCAACCAGACAAACAACAAGGCCCGGACCTCACCGAGATCCGGGCCTTCGCGTCCCCAAGATCCGGGCTTCGCCACCAAAGAACCAGCCACCCACGTAAACCCATCCGCCCAAGCTCAGCCACCCACGCAACCAGGGGGTCCGGGGGCCACCCCCGGCTGGGGCCTGGGGGCTCGGCCCCCAGTGAGATGCGAAACGCCCCGGCGAGCCCAAAAGGGCGAGCAAACCAGGGCGGAGTGGAGCGGGTGACGGGAATCGAACCCGCCTCTACAGCTTGGGAAGCTGTCGTTCTACCAATGAACTACACCCGCGTGATCGTGCGCGGTCGAGCATACAGGGACTGGGCGGGACTGTGTCCAGCCGGGCCGGGTTACGCTGGGGCACGTGCTCCTCAGTGACAGCGACCTGCGCAAGGAGGTCGAGGCCGGTCGGCTCAACCTCGATCCGTTCGACGTCGACCTGGTCCAGCCCTCCAGCATCGACGTCCGGCTCGACCGGTTCTTCCGGGTGTTCGACAACACCAAGTACACCCACATCGACCCGTCGTTGCAGCAGGACGAGCTGACCTCGCTGGTGGAGAAGGAGGACGACGAGGCCTTCGTGCTGCACCCCGGTGAGTTCGTGCTCGGCTCCACCTTCGAGCGGGTCGGGCTGCCGGATGATCTCGCCGGGCGGCTGGAGGGCAAGTCCTCGCTGGGGCGCCTGGGGTTGCTGACCCACTCCACCGCGGGGTTCATCGACCCCGGCTTCACCGGGCACATCACGCTGGAGCTGTCCAACGTGGCCAACCTGCCGATCACGCTGTGGCCGGGGATGAAGATCGGCCAGCTGTGCCTGTTCCGGCTCAGCTCGCCGGCGGAGAACCCCTACGGTTCGGCCGCGGTCGGTTCCCGCTACCAGGGGCAGCGTGGGCCGACGCCCTCGCGGGCCTACCTGAACTTCCACCGGGCCACCACCAAGAGGTAACTCGTTCCCCTCATCGGAGGAATGTCCGGCGTGCTCCGGTGGTGAGATCAACGGCGCGGGCCCAGTGTGCCGGGTATGCGGCTGCTCCGGGTCCTGCTCGCCCTGCTCCTCGCCTTCGGCGCTCTGCTGGCCGGCCTGCCCGCGCAGGCGGGGGTGGTCAAGGCGTTCGCGCTGAACTACGACCAGGTGGTCTACGGCGACTTCCTGGAGGTCGGCAACGGCTCGTTGCGCTGTCCGACCGCGGCGGACAACGCACCGCAGTGGCGTAACGCCACGCCTGCCGCCTGCGCCGGGGTGGCCAACGGCGGGCGGGTGCCGCAGGGCAGCTCGGGTGACTACAACGACGACTACTTCATGCTCCAGTCGGACGTGGACGGCGACGCCGGCACGTTCAACTCCTCCAGGGCCACCCTGCGCATCCCGGCCGGCGCCACGGTCGACTTCGCCCGGCTGAACTGGGCGGGCAACACCGGGACCTACGACGGTTCGCGGGCCCTGATGTGCCAGAACCGCAGCTTCATCCCGGCCACCGTGCCCAGCGGCGCGGCCGCCTCGCCGGAGGATCAGCAGGTCAAGCTCACCGTGGGCGAGAAGTCCCAGCAGGTCAGCCCGGCCGCACTGACCAGGGACCCGGCTGGCGGCTACACCGGCGGCCAGTACTACTCCGCCTACGCCGACGTGACCTCGGCCTTCGCCGGGGCGGCCACCGGGTCTGACCTGAGCATCACCACCGGCAACGTGTGGGGCGTCAACGGGTTCGGCTGCATGGCGGGCTGGTCGCTGGTGGTGGTCTACAAGTACGCCGAGCGGGATCCGGTCAACGCGCCCAGCAAGCGGGAGGTGTTCGTCTACGACGGGCACGTGCGGCAGAACAGCAGCGACGCGGCCACCACGGTCACCGTCACCGGTTTCCGCTCCGCCGCCGCGACCACCCGGATCGGCGTCACCGCCTACGAGGGCGACCGGAACATCTCGCGGGACGAGTTCAAGGTCAACAACACCTCGATCCCCGAACCGGGCACCGGCAACACGGACAACTTCTTCGTCTCGCTGGCCGACGGGCGGTCCAGTCCAGACTCGGTGAACAACTGGAGCGTGGACGCCAAGTCCTTCAGCACCACCGCGATCCGCTCCGGGGCGGCCAGCGCCGACCTATCCTTCGTCACCAACGGCGACTCCTACCTGGCGCAGAACCTGGTGTTCTCGGTCGCGGTGCCCGAGTTGCAGATCGAGAAGTCCGCGGACCCGGCCGTGGTGCACGCGGGCGAGCAGATCACCTTCACCATCACGGTGACCAATCCCAGTGGCGCCGCGGCCAGCGGGGTCAAGGTGAGCGATCCGGCCTTCCCCGGCTGCGACCGGGTGATCGGCGCGCTGGCGGCCGGGCGGTCCAGCACCTACACCTGCACCGGGACCGCGCCCGCCGACGACGTCACCAACGTGGCCAACGTGACCGGCACCAGCAGCCTCGGCGACCCCCTGGAAGGCACCTCGAGCGCGAAGGTGGACGTGATCCACCCCGCCATCACGGTGGCCAAGGACGCGGACAAGCCCGCCTACCGCGCGGGTGACACCGTCACCTTCACCATCAAGGTCACCAACTCCGGCGACGTGCCGCTCACCCGGCTCCAGGTGGCCGACGCCAAGGTCCCCGACTGCGCGCGCAACCTCGGCGGGGTGCTCGCCGCGGGCGCCAGCCGCACCTTCACCTGCACCACCACCGCGCCGGTGGCCGACGACGTGAACACGGCCACCGCCAGCGGTTTTGACTCGCTCGGGCTGAAGGTGGAAGCCAGTGACGACGCCCCGGCGCCGATCGTGCGGCCCGGCATCGAGCTGACCAAGACCGCCGATCCCGGCACCATCCGGGCCGGGGACCAGACCACGTTCACCATCACCGTGCGCAACACCGGCGACTCGCCGCTGGACCCGGTGCGCATCACCGACGACCGCACCCCGGACTGCGCGCGCACCCTGACCGGAGCGCTGCCCGCGGGCGGCAGCCAGACCTACACCTGCACCGCGCGACTGACCGAGACCACCACCAATATCGCGACCGCCACTGGCCGGGACCGCTCCGGGCAGGACGTCAACGCGAGCGCGCAGGCCACCGTCAAGGTGCTCAAACCCGCGGTGGACATCGAGAAGACCGCATCGCCGGAGACCGTGCGGGCCGGAGACACCGTCACCTTCACCATCAAGGTCACCAACACCGGGGACAGCGAACTGACCAGGGTCACCGTGTCCGATCCGGCGTTGCCGGTGTGCGCCAAGGAGTTCGAGCGGCTCGCGCCCGGGGCGAGTGAGACCTACACGTGCGGCACCACGGTCAGCACGGACCTGGTGAACACCGCGACCGTCACCGGCACCCCGCCGGTCGGGCCGCCGGTGACCGACACCGACGACGCCAGGGTGGACGTGATCAACCCGGCCATCGAGGTCACCAAGACCGCCGAGCCCGGCACCGTCCGGGTCGGCGATCAGGTCACCTTCACCGTGCTGGTGCGCAACACCGGCGACGTGCCGCTGACCGATGTGGTGGTGGCCGACCCGGACGCGCCCGGCTGCGGCGGCACCCTCGCCCAGTTGGCCGTGGGCGGCCAGCAGCGGTTCACCTGCACGGTGACCGCGCCGCAGGAGGACTTCGCCAACACCGCCACCGCCACCGGCACCCCGCCGGTGGGGCCGCCGGTGACCGACACGGACACCGCGCGGGTGGACGTGCAGCACCCGTCGGTGCGGATCACCAAGACCGCCGAACCCGCCCAGGTGCGGGCCGGTGAACAGGTCACCTTCACCATCAAGGTGGACAACACCGGCGATGTCGGCCTCACCGACGTGCGGGTGGCCGACCCGCTGACCCCGGCCTGCGACCGGGTGTTCGCCAGCCTGGCCAGCGGCGCCAGCCAGACCTACACCTGCACGATGACCGCCACCCAGGACCTCACCAACGTGGCCACCGTGACCGGCACCCCACCCGTCGGCCCGCCGGTCACCGCGACCGACGACGCCGCGGTCGACGTGGTGAACCCGCGGCTGGAAATCGAGAAGTCCGCCGAACCCGGCACCGTCCGGGTCGGCGATGAGGTGACCTTCACGATCAAGGTCACCAACTCCGGCGACGCGCCGCTGACCTCGGTCACCGTGGCTGACCCGGCCGTCCCGGCCTGCGCCCGCACCCTGCCCGACCTGGCGCCGGGCGCGAGCCAGACCTACACCTGCACCTGGACCGCGGGCAGCGAGGACCTGGTCAACACCGCCACGGCCACCGGCACCGACCCGACCGGGCGGCCGGTGACCGCCACCGACGACGCGAAGGTGGATGTGATCCACCCGGCCCTGGACGTCAGCAAGTCCGCGGACAAGAAGACCGTGCGCGAGGGCGACCAGGTCACCTTCACCGTGCTCGTGCGCAATACCGGGGACGTCCCGCTGACCAACGTGGTGGTGACCGATCCGGTCGCGCCGGGCTGCGGCGCCACCATCGCGGAGCTGCCAGCCGGCGGCGAGCGGGAGATCACCTGCACGATGATCGCGCCCGCCCAGGAGTTCACCAACACCGCCACCGCCACCGGCACCCCGCCGGTCGGCCCGCCGGTCACCGATGACGGCAAGGTGGTCGTCTCGGTGCTGCACCCCGGCATCAACATCGCCAAGGACGTGCGCGGCGGGCCGTTCCGGGAAGGCGACACCGTCACCTTCGGCATCACCGTGACCAACACCGGCGACGCCCCGCTGACCGCGGTCTCGGTCACCGACCAGGTGGCCCCGGACTGCGCGCGCACGCTGCCCGACCTCGCACCGGGCGCCAGCCAGACCTACACCTGCACCATGATCGCGCCCGCCAACGACATCCAGAACACCGCGAGCACCACCGGCACCCCGCCGACCGGGCCACCAGTGTCCGATGTGGACGGTGCAGAGGTCGATGTGGTGCACCCTGGCGTCGAACTGGACAAGAGCGCCGCGCCGGAGACCGTGCGGGCCGGGGACACCGTCACCTTCACCATCCGGGTGCGCAACACCGGCGACACCGGGCTGACCGCGGTCACCGTGTCCGACCAGGCCGTGCCCGGCTGCGCCCGCACCATCGACCAGCTCGCCGCCGGGGAGATCCAGACCTACACCTGCACCTGGACCGCGGGGCAGGACGACCTGGTCAACACGGCCGCGGTGACCGGGACACCGCCGGTGGGGCCGCCGGTCACGGACACGGACGACGCGCGGGTGGACGTGATCCACCCGGCCTTGGACGTCACCAAGACCGCGGACAAGAAGACCGTGCGCGAGGGCGACCAGGTCACCTTCACCGTGGTGGTGCGCAACACCGGCGATGTGCCGCTGACCAACGTCGTGATCACCGACCCGGCCGCGCCTGCCTGTGGCACCACCATCGCGCAGCTGGCCGTGGGCGCGGAGCAGCGCGTCACCTGCGTGATCACCGCGCCCGGCAACGACTTCGTCAACACCGCGACCGGCACCGGCACTCCGCCGGTCGGGCCGCCGGTGACCGACGAGGACACCGTGCGGGTGGATGTGCAGCACCCGGGCATCGCCATCACCAAGGACGTCGAGGGCGGGCCGTTCCGCGCCGGGGACTCGGTGACCTTCCGGATCAAGGTCAGCAACACCGGCGACGTGCCGCTGACCGGCGTCACGGTGACCGACCAGCTCGCGCCGGAATGCCGCCGCGGCTTCCCGGAACTGGCCGCCGGGGCGGTCGAGACCTACCCGTGCACGATGATCGCGCCCGCGGATGACGTGGTGAACACGGCCACCGCCAACGGAAAACCGCCGACCGGACCGGATGTGTCCGATGTGGACGATGCCCCGGTGGACGTGCTGCACCCTGGGGTGACCATCGACAAGTCGGTCAGCCCGGCCACCGCCCGGCCCGGCGACCAGGTGACCTACACGATCGTCGTGCGTAACACCGGCGACGTGCCGCTCACCGAGGTCCGGGTCACCGACGACAAGCAGGCGAGCTGCGGGTTCACCCTGCCGCAGCTGCCGGCCGGCGCAGTGGAGACCCGGACCTGCGCGGTCACCGCCACGCAGGACGTCACCAACACCGCGGCGGTGACCGGGAACGACCCGACCGGCCGCCCGGTGACCGACACCGACGACGCGGTGCTGGACGTGATCGGCCCCGGCATCGAGGTGACCAAGACCGGCCCGGCGAAACCACTGCTGACCGGCCAGGAAGCCACCTTCACCGTGGTGGTGCGCAACACCGGCGACGTGCCGCTGACCAACGTGGTGCTCACCGACCCGATCGCGCCCGGCTGCGCGGTGACCGTCGGGAACCTCGCGCCAGGGGAGTCGAGCAAGCCGGTGACCTGCACGGTGACCATGCGGGACAACAACATCGAGAACACCGTGACCGCCACCGGCACCGACCCCACCGGCCGGCCGGTGACCGATACGGACCAGGCCACCGCCAAGCTCGGCAAGCCGGGCATCGACCTGACCAAGACCGCCGACCAGGACGAGGCCGCGCCCGGCCGCACGGTGACGTTCAAGCTGACCGTGCGCAACACCGGCACCGTCGACCTGATCGGCGTCACCGTGGCCGACCCGAGCCTGCCCGGCTGCGACCGCCGCCTTGACCGGCTGCCGGTCAACGACAGCCGGACCTGGACCTGCACCGCCGCGGCGCCCGGCAGCGGCACGATGGTCAACACCGCCACCGCGACCGGTCAGCCGGACACCGAACGGCCGGGGAACCCGGTCACCGACACCGATTCCGCCTCGGTGCGGGTGCCCGGCGGGCCGACCCCGCCGCCTCCGCCGCTGGCCAAGACCGGCGCCGCGCCCACCGTGTTCCTGTGGGCAGGGCTGGCCTTGCTGGTGCTCGGCGTGGTGCTGGTCGCCGGGACCCGGCGTCGCCGGAGCTGAGTCAGTGCCCGTCCGCGGGCCGGGGGAACAGCTCGCCGTAGCGGGCGAGCACCCTGGCCCGCAGCTCGGGATCGGCCCGCGGGACCGGTTCCAGGAAGACCTCGTCCAGCTCGGCGAACTCGGCGTGCAGCTCGGCGGAGATGCGCACGCAGGCGCGTTCCAGGTCGGCCGCGCCCAGGCTGTCGTCGAAGTCCAGCCGGGCGCACAGCAGCACCCGGTCGGTGCCGGTGACCATGCTCAGGATGTCCACCACCACCTCCACCTCGGGCTGCGCCTCGATCCGCCGGTAGGCCGCGCGCACCAGCACCGGATCGGCCTGGCGGCCGATGAGCAGGCCGAGGTTGGTGCGGCCCAGCAGGTAGGCCACCCCGGCCAGCAGCACGCCGATGGCCAGCGAGGCCACCGCGTCCCAGACCGCGGACCCGGTGAGCTGGTGCAGCAGCACGCCGAGGAAGGCCAGCAGCAGGCCGATCAGCGCGGCGGTGTCCTCGAAGAACACCGTCTTCACCGTGGGGTCGTCGGAGTGCCGCAGGTAGGCAGTCAGCCCACGGCCCTCGGCTTTGGCCTCGCGCCGGACCTGGCGGCTGGCCTGGATGAAGGAGACCGACTCCAGCACGAAGGCCAGGCCCAGCACCAGGTAGGCCACCCACGGCCGGGTCTGCTCGTCGTCACCGCTGAGCAGTGTGTGCACGCCCTCCACCACCGCGAACACCGCGCCCGATGCGAAGATCGCCACCGCGGCCATCAGCGACCAGAAGAAGCGCTCCTTGCCGTAGCCGAACGGGTGGCGGGCGTCGGCGGGCTTGCCGGAGCGGCGCAGCGCGGTCAGCAGCAGACCCTCGGTGAAGGTGTCCGCGACCGAGTGCCCGGCCTCGGCCAGCAGCGCGGCCGAGCCGGTGAGCACCCCGGCGACCGCCTTCATGATGCCGATCAGGAAGTTGACGATCAGTGCCAGCAGCACGGTGAGCGTGCTCTCGCCGCCCGGTTTGCTCTCCTCCGCCATGCGCACATCGTGCTCTCCAGAGCGGTTTCCGGCACACCGGGCACGCGGTGCCGCCGGAGGGGTGAATCCACCCCGATGTGGACAACCAACGGGCAACATCGCACGTGTGTTGGATGTCAACCAACTTCGAGGCCGATGGGAGTCCAGATGAACCTGCGGCGCACTGCCGTGGTCCTGGCCGGTGTGAGTCTGCTGTCCCTGACCGGAATGCCCGCCCAAGCCGAGGACACCGCCCCGACCGGCGTGGTCACCGGCAGAGTCTGGTTCGACCGCAACGCCGACGGCGCGGCCCAGCCCGGCGAACCCGGCGCGTGGGAGGCCGAGGTGAGCTTCTATGACGTGTTGCGGCTGCGCCCGGCAGGCAAGGCGGTCACCGACGAGGACGGCCGGTACACCTCACCCGCGCTGCGGTTCGGGCTGTACAAGGTCAGCCACCACCGGGCCGAGTACGCGGCCACCACCGGCCCGGTCCGGTTCGTGCTGGTCTCCGCCGAGGGCATCCGCCCGGCCGACTTCGGCATCCGCGGCGCCACCGTCACCGGCATGGTCTGGCAGGACACCGACCGGGACGGCCGCAAGGACAAGGGCGAACCCGCACTGCCCGAGGTGCAGCTCTCCTCGGTCAAGCCGGTCACCCGGTACGCGGTCTCCGCCGCGGACGGTCGCTACGCCCTGGCGGACCTGCCGGCCGGACGCTTCCAGCTCAAGGCCAGTTCAGTGGCAGGCCCCGCCCAGCTCACCTTGACCCGCCCCGGCCGGGACAACGCCTTCACCTGGGGCAGCTACACCACCCGTGAACTGCGGGTCCGTGCGGGCGAGACGGTAGGCGGGGTGGACGCGGGCTACGCCGAGTCCCGCTACGACGGCACCCTGGGCATCAGCACCGACCGCGACCCACAGACCGTGGCGGTCGGCGAGCCGCTCAAGATCACCGTGCACCTGGCCAACCGCGGCGACACCGGCCAGCGGGTGGCGGTCTCGCTGTACCCACCGGCAGGCGTGCGGATCTCCGGGGTCAGCGGCGACTGGACGGTGGTCTCCACCGGCCCGACCGTGCTGGCCAACTCGGTGCATGCGATCGAACCCGGCGCCCGGGAATGCGCGCTCACGCTGACCGTGGTGCTGGAGCGCCCGCTGACCGAGCCGCTGCGGTTCCGGCAACGCCCCGAGGTCGGCGGCGACCGGGACCCGGGCAACGACGGCGGCTACCTGTGGGTGGGCCGCAAGCCTTAGCTCAGTAGTCGAGCAGCCCGGCCAGCGCGCTGGCCGGGCAGCCTGGCTCACTCCTTGACGGCGTCCGGCTCGGCCGTCCCGGGCGCGCCTCGCTTGACCGCGCTGAGCAGCAGCTGGGACACGTCGATCACCTCGACGCCCGCGCCCTGGCCCTCGCTCTGGCGCTGGGTGACGCCGTCGGTGAGCATCACCCGGCAGAACGGGCAGCCGGTGGCGATCTTGGTGGGGGCGGTGGCCAGGGCCTCGTCCACGCGGTCGACGTTGATCCGCTTGCCGATCCGCTCCTCCATCCACATCCGGGCGCCGCCGGCACCACAGCACATGGACCGGTCGCCGTGCCGGGGCATCTCGCGGAAGGCCGCCCCGGTGGCGCCGATCAGCTCGCGCGGCGGGGTGTAGACCTTGTTGTGCCTGCCCAGGTAGCACGGGTCGTGGTAGGTGATGTCCTCGGCCAGTGGGGCGACCGGGACCAGGCGGCGTTCCCGGACCAGGCGGTTGAGCAGCTGGGTGTGGTGCACGACCTCGAACTCGCCGCCCAGCTGCGGGTACTCGTTGGCCAGCGAGTTGAAGCAGTGCGCGCAGGTGGCCACGATCTTGCGCTTGCCCTTGGGCCTGCCCTCGAAGACCGAGTTCAGCACCTCGACGTTCTGCTGGGCCAGCATCTGGAACAGGAACTCGTTGCCCGCGCGCCGGGCCGGGTCGCCGGTGCAGGTCTCCTCGGGGCCGAGCACGGTGTATTTCACGTCAGCCAGGTGCAGCAGTTCGGCCACCGCGCGGGTGGTCTTCTTCGCCCGGTCCTCGAACGCGCCCGCGCAGCCGACCCAGAACAGGTACTCGACCTCGCCCAGCTCGCCGTCGAAGACCGGCACCTCGAAGTCCAGGCCCTCGGTCCAGGCCAGCCGGTCCTTGGCGTTCTGGCCCCAGGGGTTGCCCTTGTTCTCCAGGTTCTTGAACATCCCGCCCAGCTCGCTCGGGAAGTTCGACTCGATCAGCACCTGGTACCGGCGCATGTCCACGATGTGGTCCACGTGCTCGATGTCCACCGGGCACTGCTCGACGCAGGCGCCGCAGGTGGTGCAGGACCACAGCACCTCGGGGTCGATCACGCCCAGCTCGTCCGGGCCGCCGATCAGCGGGCGCTCGGACTCGGCCAGTGCCAGCACGTCGATCTTGGCCAGCCGGGCCTCGGCGTCCTCGCCGGTGATGCCGATCTCGTCGCCGCCCATGTCCTTGCGGCCACCGGCCAGCAGGTACGGGGCCTTGGCGTAGGCGTGGTCGCGCAGCGCCGTGATCACCAGCTTGGGTGAGAGCGGCTTGCCGGTGTTCCAGGCTGGGCACTGGGACTGGCAGCGCCCGCACTCGGTGCAGGTGGTGAAGTCCAGCCAGCCCTTCCAGGAGAAGTCCTCGACCTTGCCCGCGCCGAAGACGTCCTTCTCCGGGTCGGCCTCCTCGAAGTCCAGCGGCTTGCCGCCGCTCATCATCGGCTTGGCCGCGCCCAGCGCCACGCCACCGTCGGCCTCGCGCTTGAAGTAGATGTTGAAGAAGGCGGTGAACCGGTGCCAGGCCACGCCCATGTTCAGGTTGCGCGAGATGGTGATCGCCCAGGCGGCCGAGATGAAGATCTTCAGCACCGCGAAGATGGAGACCATGATCGCCGCGCTGGGCAGGACGGCGCCAAGGCCGTGCGAGATCGGGGTGGCCCAGACCGGGTAGTGGAACAGCCCGCTGGAGGCCTTGAACGCGCGGATGGCGAAGATGCAGACGCCCACGCTGAGGATGACGCCCTCGACGAAGTAGGCCTGCCAGAAGTTGGAGCCCTGGAAGCGGGACTGGCGGTCCGCGCGGCGCGGGTGGTTGCGCTGGCGGATGGCGATCAGCACCAGGATGCCGATCACCGTGGTCAGGCCGATCAGCTCGACGAACAGGCCCCACAGCGACCAGCCGCCGATGATGGGCAGCTCGAAGGAGGGGTCGAAGACCTCGCCGTGCGCCTCCACCAGGGTCAGCACCAGCGAGCCGAAGCCGACCATGACGAACCAGTGCGCCGCGCCGACCACACCCCACTTGAGCATCCGGGTGTGCCCGAGGATCTCGGTCAGCATGGTCTTGAGGCGGCCGAACAGCGGACCGTTGCGGGTCGGGTCGGGCTGACCTAGCCGCACGGTGCGCACCATCTGGACCACGGCCCTGGAGAGCAGCACGACCCAGGCGAGGGTGGCGGCCAGAGAAATCAGGCCCAACACGATATGCACAGCACCCATGCTCGGCAGTCCTCCCAGGTGATAGCGGCGTCGGTATCCTGCCTCGCCCGGAGACTACGCCATATTACTCACCAGTAACCACCTGGCGTGTCCGGTGTCGCACCGGTTGGCGCTAGTTGACCGAGATCAGCAGTTCGGACAGATTCTCGACCAAGCGCTCGGTGTCCGCCGGGGCGACCGTCGTGTACTGACCGATCGCGCGCACCGAGTAACGGCCCTCGATGTTGTCCACCACGGAAACCACGTGCTCAGCGCGGTTGCGTTCCCCCCAGTGGTCCCAGCCGGTGGCGCCGAACTGACCGCCGCGCAGCCGTTCCGCGCTGACCGTCTGGGCCAGCGCGCGAGCCGGTCCGGCCGGCATGCCGCCCAGCTCCAGCTGGTGCGCGAAGGCGTCGTAGGACTTGCCTGCGCGGGCCGCGGCGTACTGGAGCAGATCGTTGGGCACGGTGATCGAGTCGCCGTGGCCGGGTGGGTGCTCGGGCAGCAGCTCCACCGCGGCCTCGGGCATGGTGGTGGGGCCGATCTCGGAGATCCGGATCTGGTTGTCCATCACGCTGCCGCAGGCCACGAACTCGCCGCTGCCGGTGACCATGGCCCGCAGCGAGCGCTCCCGGTCCAGGTTGAAGCGCAGGTCGATGGCGGTGCGCGGGCGGGCGAACTGGTGCAGCAGATCCGTGTACCAGGAGTTGAGCTGACCGGGCCAGCCCAGGCCCTTGTCCGCCAGGCCCACCCAGGCCGACCTGCGGATCTGCTCGGCCTCCTCGTCGCTGGCCGGATCGGGCACGACGTCGAGCACCAGCGGCCGGGCCCCCGGTGCGAGGTCTTCCCAGCTCACGAAAAACTCCATCGGCGTGAGCACGACCGCCGCCATGGCCTTCCTTCCCTGTCTCCCACCAGGTTCAGACGGCCAACGGTACCCCCGAACAGGCGGCATCGGCCGCACAACGCGCTAATCCGCGCCGGCCCGCCGCCGGAACCGGCGCAGCCCGAGCAGCAGGCCGAGCAGGAGCAGCCCGCCGCCCAGGGTCACCGCCACCGCCACCGGGTGCCCGCCGCCCTTGAGTTCGGCGGCCAGCCCGGGGTTCGCGCCGGTCTCCACCGCGTCCCGGCTGGGCGGGGCCGCGCCGCCGGCCAGGTAACGCACGCTCGCCTCGGCCGAGTCCACCCTGGTCACCGTCTGCCGCGCGGTGATCGAGCGCGCGCCGGGCCTGAGATCGGCGCTGGGCCGCAGCCGCCACTGGCCGTCCGCGCCGACCGTGGTCGACCCGGCTGGCACGCCGTCCACCGAGAGGGTCACCAGCGCCTTGGGCTTGCCGCTGCCCGCGATCTGCGGCCGGGGCAGGTCGCCGTGCTCGCCCTGGCCGGGCGCGGTGATCACCGGTGGCGGCGGCATCACGGTGAAGTTGCCGACAGTCTCCGGGGACTCCTGCCCGTCCACGCTCTGCTTCAGCGCCACCTGGTGCCCGCCGAGGCACAGCTGCTCCGGCAGGGTCAGCCGCCAGCGGCCCTCGCCGTCGGCGGTGATCAGCACCGGTGGTTTGGCGTCCAGGCGTACGCTCACCCGCGCGCCGGGCCGGGCGGTGCCGTGCACCTCCGGCAGCGCCTCGGTGCCCCGGCTGCCGTCCAGCGGGCCCAGCAGGGCAGGCGCGCGCAGCCGAGGCTCGTCCGGGTCCAGGTAGGCCACCAGCTTGTCCCGGTTGGCATCGCGCGGCCGGGTGCGGTCCGGGGCCAGTTCGTCCACATCGCGCACGCCGTCGGCGTCCGCGTCGCCCTCGGTGGTCAGCAGCCGCAGCTCGCCGCCGAAACTGGGCAGCACGTCCGCGGTCAGCGATTCGCCCAGCGCCAGCGTGGTCAGTCCGCCGGGGCCGGGCGCGGGGCGGCAGCGACCGGCCGCCGAGCCAAGGTGCGCGGCCGAGGTCCAGCCCAGGGCCGCGCCACCGGCCAGCAGCGCGCCGCCGCCGTCCACGCACAGCCCGTGCACCTCGAACCCGCGCAAGGCCATCGCGCCGGACTCGCCGAGCCGCCATACCGAGCGCGGGGCGAACACCGTGCCGCAGGAGTAGCCCGCCCGGCCCGCCGCGCACACCTGGGCGCCGGGGATGGCCGCGGCGAGCGACTCGACCCGTTGCGCGCCACCGGGTCCGGCCACCTCGGGCAGTGGGGTGGCGTGCGGGTCGGCGATCCGGATCGAGGCCAGGTCGTCGCCGGGGCCGTCGCCGTCCAGGGAGGCCAGGGTGAACTTGTCCACCGAGCCCAGCGGGGCGCAGTGCGCCGGGCCGAGGGAGACCGCGCGGCCGAGCCGGTCCAGCGCGTTGAGGCCGTAGCCGCAGCCCTGCGCGCGCACCGCGGGCGGTTGCGGCGGCAGGTCGGTGTGCTCGACCCGCAGTGACACCCCGGGGCGGGGCAAGGAGTTCGCGAGCCTGCGGCCTGCGGGGGAGTCGGCCAGCAGCAGGCGCAGGTTCCCGGCGCGCACGTCCGGGGTGATGCCGTAGACCGCGGCCCGCTCGGCCGGTGGCAGCGTGGCCGACCAGCGGGCCACCGTGTCCACCGCCTGGTCAAGGGCCTCGGCGCTGACCGGCCGCACCTGCGCGCCCGCGCCGGCGATCCGGACCCGGTCCGCGGCGGCCTCGTCGGTGACCGCGACCCGCAGCCGCCGGTTGCCGGACTCGAACCAGGCGCCGCCGAAGGCCGAACCCAGTTCGGCGCGCAGCCGGTCGGCGGCGGCCGCGGCCTGCCGGGCCGCGCGGCCGTTGGCCAGGTAGGTCACCGGGTCCAGGCCGAGATCGCGGCGCAACGCCTGTTTCAGCTGCGGCGGCAGCGCCTCGGCGTGCGCGGCGAGCAGCGCCTGCTCACCGGGCTGCTGCGCGGCCTGCGCAGGCATCGCACCCAGCACGAGCAGGCAGGCGGCTCCGGACAACCCAAGCGCCCTGCGCATCCCGCACCTTCTTCGCCACCACCAAAACCCGCCCATGACAACGGGAGTGGCCAAACGCTAGCCGCCCGAAGGGGCAGTTCCGCCGGTCGCTGCCGGGTTCGTTACGAAGGTCGCGGTATGGCAAAGAAACGGGCGGCCGTCCCGGAGGACGACCGCCCGTTTCGCGGTGTTTACTCAGTCACTTCAGGACTGCACGCCAGCCTTGCGGCGGCGGAAGAACACCAGCAGCGCGATGCCACCGGCGACGGCAACGGCGCCACCGATCAGCATCGGCACCACGCCGTCCACACCGGTCTTGGCCAGGCCGCCGTTACCGCCACCGTTGCCGGCGGGGCTGGTGGTCGGCGGGGCCGCGCCACCCTTGGTCAGCTCGTAGGCCACGGTGTCCGCGTCCGAGTCCACCTTGTCGATGGTCTGCTTGGCGGAAATGGTGTGCTTGCCCTTGGCCAGGTCCGCGGCCGGGGTGAGCGTCCACTTGCCGTCGGCGCCCACGGTGGTCTCGCCCAGCTTGGTCTCGCCGGAGGTCACCGTGACGGTGGCCTTGGCGGTGCCGGTGCCGGAGATGACCGGACGGGCGTTCTCGCTCTTGGCGCCTTCCTTGGGCTCGGTGATGACCGGAGCCGCCGGAACGATGGTGAACTTGGACTTGACCTCGCGTGAGGTCAGCTCGCCGACCTTCTGCTTCAGGCCGACCTCGTGCTCGCCGTAGGCCAGTTCCGCGCCAGTGGCCTGCGTCCACTTGCCGCTCGCGTCAGCCTTGATCTCCGTGGTCTGGCCCTTGTAGGACAGGGTGACCGCGGCGTTGGGCTTGGCGGTGCCGGTGAGCACCGGCTTGCGCTCGGTGATCCGGGCCTTGTCGGCCGGGCTGGTCAGCTTCGGCGCGGACAGGTTCGGCTCGTCGGCGTCCCGGTAGGCGGCGACCCCGTTGTTGTTGGTGTCCTTGATCTTGGTGATGTCGGCGTTCAGCTCGTCGATGTCGAGCACGCCGTCCTCGTCCACGTCACCGTTGCTGGTCAGCACGGTGAGCTGGGCGTCGCCCTTGTAGTCGGGCAGGATGTCCCTGCCGACGAACTCGGCGTAGGAGCGGTCCTTCGGCTGGCCCGCGGTGGGGCACTTGTCGCCCGGGTTGGCCGCGCCGCCGGAGGTGATGCCCAGCGCCTTGGAACCCAGGACCACAGCGCCGCCGGAGTCACCCGGGATGCTGCAGGCGTCGTGCTGGAACAGCGAGAGCAGGTGGTTGCTGATCCGCACCTGCACGTCGACGTTGACCACGTTGCCGCACTGCCAGCCGGTGGTGCGGCCGGACTTGCAGATCTCCTGGCCCTGGATCGGGTCGGTGACGCCGTCCAGCTTCAGGCCGCTGCCGTTGTAGCGGTTGACCTCGGGCAGCAGCTTGTTGCCGCCGTTGGTCACCTTGATGGTGGCCGAGTCGTCGCCGTCGGGGGCGTTGTCGAACCGGACGTTCTCGCCGAGACCGATGGCCTCGCCGACCGGGTTGCCCGCGCCCTTGATCTCGACGTTGACCTTGCGGCCGTCAAAGCCGTCGAAGCAGTGGCCTGCGGTGATGATCTGGCCACGGCCGAGCTTGTCCACGGTGTTGAAGCCGAGGGAGCAGAGCCGCAGGCTGCTGCCCGCGCCGGAGACGGTGTAGCCGTCGCCACCGCGGATGTCCTTCTCGGCCTGCAGCTCTTCCTGCTTGTGGCCGATCTCGACCTGGACGTTCACCTTGGGCAGCTCGGCGGCCAGGGCCTTGCCCGCCTCCGAGCTGGACAGGGTCACGCCCAGCTTGCCGTCCTTGGTGTCCACCGCGACGGCCTGGAACGCGGCCTTCTTCTCGGCGGGCAGGGCCTTGACCCAGTTGGTGATGGTGTCCGCGGCGCGGTCGAGCGCGCCGGCGGAGACCCCACGCTGGTGCACCTCGCCACCGGCGGCCCGCACCTTGGCGGCCACGGCGGCGTCAGTGACCGCGACGTGCAGCTTCTTGCTGTTCTTGTCGAACCACGCGCCGCCGAACTTCTCGCCCAGCTCCTTGCGCAGTCGCGAACCGGCCAGCGCGGCCTTGTCCGCGGCCCGAGCGGTCGCCACGTACTCCTTGGCGTCCTTGCCGAGGTCGCGACGGATCGCTTCCTTCAGCTCAGCCGGCATGGACTGCACGACCGCGTCCGCGGTGACCTCGGTCGGCTGCGCGGGCGCCATGCCCGTGCTCAGCGCGGTGCCCAGCACCAGCACACCCGCCACCGAAACCGCGGCGCCCACCCTCCGGCGGAGGCTTGCCTTGCTCATCTAGCTCCTTCCCCAGACCCCACCATGACCCGATTGGGTTACCTCGGAGGGGTGACGCAGGGAAGCTAGCTGTAGTTCCATCTACTTGGGACCGGGTTTGTGAAAAAAGGTGCGAACTTCGTTACGAAGATTTGACTCGCCAGGCCGGGCTGCCGAAGGCCGCCGCCAGCTCGTCTGGCCTGCACGGCAGTCCGAAATGAGCGCCAACAGCAAGATCGGCTTCGGCCGCGCGCCAGAATTCTGCCTGCTCAGCGGTTGACACACCGTCCGCGATCACCTCGGTGGCACCGGCCCGGTGCGCCAGGCCGGGCAGCGCCCGCAGCGAATCGGTCACCGCCGGACCCGCGGCGCCTGCCCGGCCGAGAAGTTCACGGTTGAGCCGGACCGAGTTCACCGGAAGTTCGCTCAGCGTGGCCAGGTCGCCAGCGGCCAGCCCGAAGTCGCTGAGCACGGTGCGCACGCCGAGGTCGGCCAGCGTGCGCAGGTTGTCCCTGGCCTCGCCCCGGTCCGCGGTCAGCACCGGCGCGGGCAGTTCGACCAGCAGCCTGGTCGCCGGGAACGCGGTCTCCTTCAGCACGCCGACCACCCTGGTCACCAGGTCCGCGTCCGCCGCCTGGTGCGGGGTCAGGCTCAGCGCGAGCACCAGGTCCCGGCCCAGCCGCTGCCGCCACCAGCCGGTCTGCCGGCACCCGGTGCGCAGCAGCCACTCGCCCAGGTTGGCCATCAGCCCGGTCGACTCGGCCAGCTCCCGGCACCGCTGGTCCGCCAGCGGCCCGAGTTCCGGGTGCTCCCAGCTCAGCAACGCCTCCACCCCGAGCACCCGGCCGTCGGCCAGCCGCACCAGCGGCCGGTACCTCGGCTCCACCGCGCCGTTCTCGAACGCGCCCGGCATCGAGGCGGCCAGCGCGTCCCGCTCCCGGTCCAGCCGGTCCTGCTCGGGGTGCAGCTGCTCCCACTGCCCCGGTCCGTTGCCGCGGGCCCGGCGCAACGCCAGATGCGCGCCGCGCAGCAGCTCGGCGGGCGTGCTCTCCGGCGGCGGCCGGTGCACCACGCCGATGCTGACCGAGGCGGCCAGCCCGTGCCCGTCCACGTAGGTCGGTTCGGCCAGCTCGCGCCGGATCATGTGCACCATGGTCATCGGGGCCGGGGTGCTGGAGCAGTTCTCCACCAGCACCGCGAACTCGGACCCGTCGATCCGCGCCACCATGGCCTTCTCCCCGGCCACCACCGTCTTGAGCCGCTGGGCGACCATCACCAGCAGGTGCTCGCCCGCGTGTTCGCCGAGACCGTCGCGGACCACCGCGAAGGCGTCCAGGCCGAGGTGGAACAGGGTGACGCCGTAACGCGGATCCGCTTGGCGCAGCACGGATTCCAGGTGGGTGCCGAAGTACTGGCGGTTGGGCAGCCCGGTCAGCACATCGTGCAGCGCCTGCCTGCTCAGCTCGCTCTGCAGCAACCGCAGTTCGGTGCCGTCCTCCACCACGGTGACGAACTGGCTGGGCGCCGCGTCCTCGCCGCGCAGTAAAGAGGCGGTCAGCGTGACCACCGCGTGGTCGCCGTCCTGCAGCAGCAGCTTCTGGGACTGCCTGATCCGCTGCACCCGGCCGTTGAGCAGGGCCGCGTAGTCCTCGCGCAGCGCGGCCGCGTGCTCGGGCGGGACCAGGTCGAACAGGCTGCGGCCGGTCAGCTCGGCCGGGGTGTGCCCGAGGATGGCGCCGACCGAGCCGTTCACCCGCAGCAGCGTGCCGTCCAGATCGGTGATCAGGATGCCGCTGGCCGAGCAGGTGGCGACCTCCTCGAACCGGGCCTCGGCCGCACGCAGGTTCCACTTGGCATCGCGCACCGCCTTGAGCAGGGAGAGTTTCATGCTCTCCTGCTGTTCCAGGGTGGCCCGCTGCGCGGCCGCGAGGAAACCGGCGGCCAGCGCGCCGAGCGCGCCCACCACGCGTTCGGCCGACTTGCCACCGCGGAACTCCGGCAGCGCCAGCAGGCCCTTGCCCAGGATGTCCATGGTCAGCGCCAGCGACTGCTGGCTGGCGCAGTTCAGCGTGACCAGCCGGGCGCCTGCCGCCTCGGCCGCCGCGTTGCCAGCCTGCTCGCTGTGCACCGTGGCGCACAAGGTGTCCACCAGCCCGGCCAGTTCGTCCTCGAACTCGGTGTGCACCAGCGGCACGTAGTCGGTCTCGGCCAGCACGTAGGCCCATTTGCGCGCGAGGGTGCGGCGCTTGCGCCGCCAGTCCTCCGGCGGCGGCGCCGGGCTCTTCTGCAGGCTGAGATCCGGCATGGCTCGCTCAGCGCTTCCTGGCGACGCCGGCGTAGGTGTATTCGTTGCTCGACGGATCGGCGATGTCGCCCGGACCCTCGGCCCGCCAGTCGGCGCAGCCGACCAGCCCCGGCTCGACCAGCTCGAAGTCGCCGAACATGGTCAGGATCTCCTCGTAGGAGCGCGGGGTGACCTGGTCCGCGCTGCGGGAGATCCGGATGGCGTCGCCGAGGTCTTCCAGGTCCTGCTTCTGCTCGTCGTGGGTGGCGTGGGTGAGCGCGAGGTGGCTGCCGGGCGCGAGCACCTCGCGGTACTCGCGCATCAGCCCGGCAGGCTTGGACTCATCCGGCAGCCAGTGCAGCACCAGCATGCACAGCAGGCCGACCGGCTGGGTGAAGTCGAGCAACTGCCGGACCGCAGGGCTGTTGAGGACCAGCTCGAACTCGCGCATGTCCGCGTGCACCACGCCGGTGCCAGGCGTGTGCTCCAGCATCAGCTCGCTGTGCGCGACCGCGACCGGATCGCGGTCCAGGTAGACCACCCGGCAGGCCGGGTCGATCCGCTGCGCGATCTCGTGCACGTTGCCCACGGTCGGGATGCCCGAGCCGAGGTCCAGGAACTGCCGGATGCCCTGGGCCATCTGGTACCGGACCGCCCTGGCCATGAAGGCGCGGTTGAGCCTGGCCACCCGGCGCAGGCCGGGCGCGATGCGCTTGAGCGTGTCGGCGGTGGCGCGGTCGACCGCGAAGTTGTGGCTGCCACCGAGCACATAGTCGTAGACCCGGGCGATGCTCGGCGTCGTGATGTCCACGCCGGGCGGGACCCAGTCCTGCGTCTGCGGCACGGAGAAACACCTCGATTCGTAGCGGTGACCAGCATAGCGAGATTTCTCGGCTGGGTTGGTGATCGACCAATGGGATGACACCCCACTCGGACGGGTACTGTCGCCTGCGGCCGAATGGGCCCTAGTGTGGCCACTTCCCCATTCCCGGCGCAAGGAGTGCGAATGCCCGTCCGGGTAGCACCCGGTCAGTGGCCGTTACTTGGGCACACACCGGCCTTGCTGCGCAGAAAATTCCGGTTCACCGCAGGACTCCGCGACCACGGCGACGTTGTCAAGCTGTATCTGGGACCACTCCAGGCTTATTTCATCACAAGTCCTGAACTGGTCCATCGCGTGCTGGTAACGGACGGCGCGAGTTTCGGAAAAGGCGCCATGTTCGACAAGTTCCGGCCTTACATGGGTAACGGCCTGGCGATGTCGGACGGCGCGTTCCACCGGCGCCAGCGCAAGCTCATCCTGCCCGCCTTCCGCCAGGGGCGGATCGAGCACTACGCCGGGAACATGATCCGGGCGGCCACCGAGCTGACCGGCTCCTGGCGGCCGGGCGAGGTCCGGCTGGTGGACGCCGACATGCAGGGCCTGGCGGTCACCATCGTCGGCGCCGCGCTGTTCGCCACCGAACTGGGCGGGCCCGCGATCGAGGAGTCCCGCCGGTCCATCCCGGTGATCGTCAAACAGGGCATCATCCGCTCGCTCTCGCCCAGCTTCGTCGAGCGCCTGCCGATCCCCGGCAACCGGGCCTTCGACACCGCGATCAGCCGGATGCGCGAGGTGGTCACCCAGGTCATCACCGGCTGGGACGGCGTGGACCACGGTGATCTGCTGTCCCTGCTGCTACTGGCCAGGGACGCCGACACCGGCGAGGGCATGACCGAGCAGCAGGTCTTCGACGAGGTCATCACGCTGCTCACCGCGGGCATCGAGACCAGCGCGCTCGCGCTGGGCTGGATCTTCCACGAACTGGGCCGCAACCCCGAGGTCGAGGCGCGGCTGCACGCCGAGCTGGACGAGGTGCTGGGCGGCCGCCCGGTGACCTTCGCCGATCTGCCCCGGCTGGAGTACACCCGGCGGGTGGCCACCGAGGGCCTGCGGATGTACTCGCTGTGGCTGCTGATGCGGCGGGCCAACCGCGAGGTCGACCTCGGCGGGCTGCGCCTGCAACCGGGCGATGAGGTCATCGTGAGCCCGTACACCATGCATTTCGACGAACGGTCCTTCCCGGACCCGGATCGGTTTGACCCGGACCGGTGGTCGCCCGAACGGACGGCCGCGGTGCCCGAGGGCGCGTACATCCCGTTCGGCGCCGGTATGCGGCAGTGCATCGGAAACTCTTTCGCGCTGACCGAGCTGCTGACGGCGATCGCCACGGTCGCCGCGCAATGGCGACTCGTTCCGGTGCCGGATCGGCCGGTGCGGGTGAAGTTCACCAACGCGCCGTATCCGAACGCCCTGCCGATGACGGCAGTTCCACGTCATTAGTTGCTTCGCAAATCATCCATTCGGAGGTTCTTCCCGTGCGTTTGTTCTGGCGCCGGATCGGTGCGGCCACGGCCGCCTGTCTGGGTTTGAGCACGCTGATCGCCCCCATCCCGGCCGGCGCCGCCGAGCCGGCCTGCCGGGATCTGTCCATCCCGGTTTCCCTGCTCGACCTGCCCGTGCTCAGCCTGGACCAGACCATGTACGGCAGGCTGTGCACCCCGGCAGGCGGCAGCAACACCGTGCAGGTGCTGATTCCCGGCGGCACCTACAACAGCTCCTACTGGGACATCGCGCACACGCCGGAGACCCGCTCGTACCGCAAGGCGCAGAACAAGGCGGGCTTCGCCACGCTGGCGCTGGACCGGATCGGCAGCGGGCGCAGCTCCAAGCCGCTGAGCGTGCTGCTGACCGCCTTCACCCAGGCCAACGCGGTCAACCACGTGGTCAAGGCGATGAAGTCCGGTTCGCTGGGGCCGAGGTTCGGCAAGGTCATCCTCGGCGGGCACTCACTGGGCTCGGCGATCTCGGTGATCGTGGCGGCCAAGCACCAGAACGTGGACGGCGTGCTGATCGCCGGCCAGCTGCACCGGCTGAACCTGACCGGCATCATCCCCACCCTGACCACGCTGACCCCGGTGCTGCTGGACCCCAAACCGGCGTTCCGGCTGCTGGACCCGACCTTCCTGACCACCGCGGCCGGGCAGCGCTACACCGCCTTCCACCGCGGCGGCCCGCTGGTCGAGGCCGCGGTCGCCGAGGACGAGGCGAACAAGGACGGCCTGGCCGCGGGTGAGGCGGTGGACGGCATCCTGCTCGGCACCATCCTGCCGCTGAGCAAGCTGATCAAGGTGCCGGTGCTGCTCGCCATGGGCGGCAACGACCAGGTGTTCTGCGGTGGTCTGCTGGGCAGCGACTGCTCCTCGGCGGAGGCGCTCAAGCAGTTCGAGGCGCCCAACTTCTCGCCGGCCGCCCAGCTGCGCACCTTCGTGCTGCCCAACTACGGGCACTCCTTCAACTACGCGCCGAACGCCTCGGAGTTCTTCCAGGCCACCGCCAGGTGGGCGCAGGAGCTGGTCGGTCGCTAGACCGGCCCGCTGGGGACGGCCATCACCGCCCGGACGGCCGTCCCCAGCACCGCGTGCACCCGCACCTCCGCACCGTCCTCGCGCACGGCGCGGCCACCGTGATCTCCCCGGCCCGGTCGAGCCGCACGAGCGCCGTGTCCCCGGCGGCGCCCTCGGCCGGTGTGGCCGGTCCGTAGGCGTCCACCCGGATCCGGGCGGCGTCGATCAGCTCGTCATCCCGGAATTCGCCACCCATCCGGGTGATCAGCACCGCCCCGGTGGCGCCAGCTCCGCCCGGCTGGTCCCGGTTTGTCCTTGCCTTCAGCGCAGCCAGCAGCCCCGCGAAGTCATCCCCGACCCGCATTCCGCTGTGGCACGGGACACAGTCAAAAACGAGGCCGGAACAAAGCCGCGGCGCCGTCCGTTGGAGCAGTCAGAAGCTTGAGTGTGGCGGACTCAACCTCGCATTTGACGAGGAGCGACGCTTACGCTCAGACTTGAGCCAGGATCGCTCAAGGGCAACCTTGCGCGATTCGCCTACGTACAGCGTGACCAGCAGTGGAGGGAAGATTCATGGCGCGAGCGGTCGGTATCGACCTGGGGACGACCAACTCCGTCGTCACCGTCCTCGAGGGCGGTGAGCCGACGGTTATCGCCAACTCGGAGGGCTCGAGGACGACGCCGTCCATCGTCGCCTTCGCCAAGAACGGCGAGGTCCTGGTGGGTCAGCCCGCCAAGAACCAGGCAGTGACGAACGTGGACCGGACCATCAGGTCGGTCAAGCGGCACATCGGCACCAACTGGAAGACCGAGATCGACGGCAAGGCCTACACCGCGCAGGAGATCAGCGCCAGGGTGCTGATGAAGCTCAAGCGCGACGCCGAGGCCTACCTTGGCGAGGAGATCACCGACGCGGTGATCACCGTGCCCGCGTACTTCGAGGACGCGCAGCGGCAGGCCACCAAGGAGGCCGGGCAGATCGCCGGCCTGAACGTGCTCCGCATCGTCAACGAGCCCACCTCGGCCGCGCTGGCCTACGGGCTGGACAAGGGCGAGAAGGAACAGACCATCCTGGTCTTCGACCTCGGCGGCGGCACCTTCGACGTGTCCCTGCTGGAGCTGGGCGACGGTGTGGTCGAGGTCCGCGCCACCTCCGGTGACAACCACCTCGGCGGTGACGACTGGGACCAGCGCATCGTCGACTGGCTGGTGGAGAAGTTCAAGTCCAGCAACGGCATCGACCTGACCAAGGACAAGATGGCGTTGCAGCGGATCCGGGAGGCCGCGGAGAAGGCGAAGATCGAACTCTCCAGCACCTCCACCGCGAACATCAACCTGCCCTACATCACCGTGGACTCGGACAAGAACCCGCTGTTCCTGGACGAGTCGCTGACCCGCGCCGAGTTCCAGCGGATCACCTCCGACCTGCTGGACCGCTGCCGCGCGCCGTTCAACAACGTGATCAAGGACGCCGGCATCCCGGTCGGCTCGATCGACCACGTGGTGCTGGTCGGCGGTTCCACCCGGATGCCCGCGGTGGCCGAGCTGGTCAAGGAGCTGACCGGCGGTCGCGAGCCGAACAAGGGCGTGAACCCGGACGAGGTCGTCGCGGTCGGCGCGGCCCTGCAGGCCGGTGTGCTCAAGGGCGAGGTCAAGGACGTCCTGCTGCTCGATGTCACCCCGCTCTCCCTTGGTATTGAGACCAAGGGCGGCGTGATGACCAAGCTCATCGAGCGCAACACCACGATCCCGACCAAGCGCTCGGAGATCTTCACCACCGCGGACGACAACCAGCCGTCGGTGCAGATCCAGGTGTTCCAGGGTGAGCGCGAGATCGCCGCGTACAACAAGAAGCTCGGCATGTTCGAGCTGACCGGCCTGCCGCCCGCCCCGCGTGGCGTGCCGCAGATCGAGGTCACCTTCGACATCGACGCCAACGGCATCGTGCACGTCTCGGCCAAGGACCTCGCCACCGGCAAGGAACAGGGCATGCAGATCACCGGTGGATCCGCCCTTGGCAAGGACGAGATCGACCGGATGATGAAGGACGCCGAGGCGCACGCGGACGAGGACAAGCAGCGCCGCGAGGAGGCCGAGGTCCGCAACCAGGCCGAGACCCTGGTCTACCAGACCGAGAAGTTCGTCAAGGACAACGACGAGAAGCTCCCGGCCGAGGTCAAGGAGAAGGTCAACGCCGCGCTCGCCGAGTCCAAGGAAGCGCTGAAGGGCACCGACATCCCGGCGATCAAGGCCGCGATGGAGAAGCTCTCCACCGAGTCCCAGGCCATGGGCGCGGCGATGTACCAGGGCAACGAGCAGGCCGCCCCCGGCGCGCCGGGCGCGGAGACCCCTGGCCAGGCCAAGGCCGATGACGTGGTCGACGCGGAGATCGTCGAGGACGACAACAAGGGTGGCACCAAG
Organism: Crossiella sp. CA198; assembly: GCF_052078295.1. Taxonomy (NCBI): domain Bacteria; kingdom Bacillati; phylum Actinomycetota; class Actinomycetes; order Pseudonocardiales; family Pseudonocardiaceae; genus Crossiella; species Crossiella sp. CA198. The sequence goes on along the minus strand of NZ_JBQJIM010000005.1, from coordinate 398,594 downwards.
AAGTGACCGAACAGCAGCCAGAATCCGAGCGCGTGGTGGTTCGCGACCGCCGTCGCATCGACCCGGAGACCGGCGAGGTTCGCTCCGCGGCGGCCAGCGAGGAGCTGGCCGCCGCGGAGGCGGTCGCTGACGCCACCGTCCCGGCGGCGCCGGTTGATGTCGATGCCCTGGTGGAGCTGCAGAAGCAGCTTGAGGAACGCACCGCTGACCTGCAACGCCTGCAGGCCGAGTACGCCAACTACCGCAAGCGGGTCGACCGCGACCGCGAGCTGGTGGTGGCCAACGCCAAGGCAGGCGTGGTCTCCGAACTGCTGCCGGTGCTCGATGACTTCGAGCGGGCCGAGCAGCACGGCGATCTGACCGGCGCCTTCAAGGCGGTGGCGGACAAGGTCGTCACCACCCTGCAGAAGGCGGGCCTGGAGGCATTCGGCCAGCACGGCGAGGAGTTCGACCCCTCGGTGCACCAGGCCGTGCAGCACGACACCTCGCCCGAGGTGGCCGGGCCCACGGTCACCACGGTGCTGCGCCGCGGTTTCCGCTTCGGCGAGCGGGTGCTGCGCCCGGCCATGGTCGGGGTCACCGACCACGAGCCAGGCGCGGCGGCCCCAGCGCCGGAGGCCACCGGGCGGCACGCCGCACCGGAGACCGGCGCGGGCGAAGACACCCAGCAGTAAATGACAACCAGCGGGAAGGGAGGGGCGTCCGGATGAGTGCGAGGGACTGGATCGAGAAGGACTTCTACGCCGAACTGGGTGTCCCTCCCGACGCGCCGGGTGAGGACATCAAGAGGTCCTACCGCAAGCTCGCCCGTGAGCTGCACCCGGACGCGAACCCGGGCGATGCCAAGGCGGAGGCTAGGTTCAAGTCCGTCTCCGAGGCCTACGGCGTGCTGTCGGACACCGACAAGCGCAAGCAGTACGACGAGGCCCGCAGGCTCTTCGGCTCCGGCGGGTTCCGGCCAAGCGGCGGCTTCGGCGGTGGCGGTGGTTCCGGCGGTTTCGACTTCGGCGACCTCTTCGGCGGGGCGAGCAGCACTGCCCAGGCCGGTGGTTCCGGCGGGATCGGCGACATCCTGGGCGGGCTGTTCGGCCGTCGTGGCGGTCAGGCCGCCGGGGCCACCCGGGCGCAGCGCGGCAAGGACGTGGAGACCGAGGTCCGGATCGACTTCACCGAGGCCGTCCGGGGAGCCACCGTGTCGCTGCGCCTGTCCAGCCCGGCCACCTGTGGCACCTGCGGCGGCAACGGCGCCCGGCCCGGCACCTCGCCGCGCACCTGTGGCACCTGTGCCGGCGCCGGCGTGGTCAGCCGCAGCCAGGGCGCCTTCGCCTTCAGCGAGCCCTGCCGCGACTGCCGAGGCTCCGGCCGGATCGTGGACGACCCGTGCGGGGAGTGCGGCGGCGACGGGGTCAGCACCCGCACCCGCTCGCTGACCGTGCGGATCCCGGCGGGCGTGGACGACGGCCAGCGCATCCGGCTGGCGGGCCAGGGCGAACCCGGTCGCAACGGCGCGCCGGCAGGCGATCTGTTCGTCCGGGTGCACGTGGCCCCGCACGAGCTGTTCGGCCGCAACGGCGACGACATCACCGTCACCATCCCGTGCACGTTCCCGGAACTGGTGCTGGGCACCACGTTGACCGTGCCCACGCTGGAGGGCAAGGTGTCGGTACGGGTGCCGGCAGGCACCACGAGCGGCCGCACGCTCCGGGTGCGCGGCAAGGGCGTTGCCCGCAAGGACGGCACCTTCGGCGACCTGCTGGTCACCCTGCAGGTGGCGGTTCCGTCCACTGTGGACGAACAAGCCCGCGCCGCACTCGAGGCCTACGCCGCGGCAACCGCGGATTTCGACCCACGACCGGCGCTGACCGCACTGTTGGGACGGGATGAGCCATGAGCCAGTTCGGTGAGCAGGGCGGCGGGATCCCGTTCCCGCCAGGAGCGTCCGAGGACAGCCCGGTGTTCGTGATCTCGGTCGCGGCCCAGCTGTCCGGACTGCACGCGCAAACCCTGCGCACCTACGACCGGCTTGGCCTGGTGTCCCCCGGCCGCACCGCGGGCGGGGGCCGCCGGTACTCCGCGCGGGACATCGCGCTGCTCAAGGAAGTCCAGCGGCTCTCCCAGGAGGAGGGCGTCAACCTGGCAGGCGTCAAACGGATCATCGAACTCGCCACCGAGGCCGAGCGCCTGCGCGCCGAGGTCGAGGAACTGCACCGCCAGCTCGCCGCCGCGCACGCCGCCGCCGACCACGCGGCCGCCGCCGTGCACGCCTCCTACCGCCGCGACCTGGTCCCGCTCCGCCCCCAGCAGACCGCGCTGGTCGTCTGGAGGCCCCCGCAGCGGTAAATCGCGCGGGGCCCGGGTGTACCCTGCTCCCATGCTGAGGACGTGCGACAGCATGACCATGCGCGGCCGGATGATGATGTTCTCCGGCCTCCTCCGCATGTCCTGACCACTGCTGAGGAGGCCCCCCAACCGGCGGCCCCTCACCGGGCCGGCACCATCCGCCCGGGGCCAGGAAGGTAGCGATGAGCCGCTACAACGTCATGACATCCATTCCGTACGTCAACGGCAAGCCGCACGTCGGCCATGCCCTGGAACTGATCCAGGCCGATGTGCTGGCGCGGCACCGGCGGCAGCGCGGCGACGAGGTGCGCGCACAGACCGGCACCGATGACAACGCGCTGAAGAACGTGCAGGCCGCCGAGGTCGAGGGGATCACCCCGGCCGACTACGTCGAGCGGGTGGCGCAGAACTTCCTCAAGCTCGGCGAGGCGCTGGAGCTGTCCTTCGACGACTTCATCAAGACCAGCTCCGACCCCCGGCACAAGCCGGGCGTGGACAAGCTGTGGGAGCTGTGCGCCAAGCAGGGCGACTTCTACCGCAAGAGCTACACCGGTCTGTACTGCGTTGGCTGCGAGCTGTTCTACGCCGAGGCCGAACTCGTCGACGGCAAGTGCCCTGAACACGGCACGGTGCCGGAGGAGATCGAGGAGAACAACTGGTTCTTCCGGCTTTCCCGGTACCAGGACCAGCTCATCGAGCTGATCTCCACCGACAAGCTGCGGGTCGAGCCGCCGCACCGCAAGCGCGAGGTGCTGGCCTTCATCTCCTCCGGCCTGGAGGACTTCAGCTGCTCGCGCAGCATGGCCAGGGCCAGGGGCTGGGGCATTCCGGTGCCCGGCGACCCCGAGCAGGTCATCTACGTGTGGTTCGACGCGCTGGCCAACTACATCACCGCACCCGGCTTCGGCACCGACGAGGCCGGCTACCGGCACTGGTGGTCCGAGGACGTCGAGCAGGTGCACGTGATCGGCAAGGGCATCATCCGCTTCCACGCGGTGTACTGGCCTGCCATGCTGCTCTCCGGCGGGCTGCCGCTGCCCTCGACGATCTTCGTGCACGAGTACCTGACCGCGGGCGGCCAGAAGATCAGCAAGTCGCTGGGCAACGCCGAGGACCCGGCCGACATCGTGGCCGCCTACGGCAGTGACGCGATGCGCTGGTGGATGCTGCGTGACGTGGCCAGGGCCGGGGACACCGACTACACCGCCGAGCGGCTGGTCACCAGGGCGAATGAGGATCTGGCCAACAACATGGGCAACCTGGTCAACCGCGCGGTGTCCATGGTGCGCAAGTACCGCGACGGCGCGATCCCGCCGGTGGCCGACGACAACCCGGCCGCCGCCGCACTGCGCGCCGCGCGGGCCGAGGCCGGGCCGACCATTGACGAGGCGCTGGCCAACTTCGACTTCCGGCGCGCGGTCGAGTCGATCAGCCGGATCGGCGATGAGGCCAACCGCTTCGTCGAGGCCACCACCCCGTGGGCGCTGGCCAAGGCGGAGAAGAAGGACGACGCCCCGCCTGCCGCGCTGGACGCGGTGCTGGCCGAGCTGGTGGCCACGGTTCGCGAACTGGCCCAGCACCTGGTGCCGTTCCTGCCCTCGGCCACCGCCCGGATCGCCCAGCAGGTCGGCGACGGCGGCGACACGGTGGCCGAGCCCAAGCCGGTCTTCCCCCGGCTGGAACTGGCTGCCGCCGAATAATCCTGGCGCCGGTGCCGCCCCAGCCGCGGGCGGCACCGTCCGGCGTCAGTCCAGCGTGAACGGGTCGTACCGGATCCGGTCCAGCGGCGTGCCGGCCACCAGCATCCGGGACACGGTGGCCCTGATCATCGCCGGGGAACCGCACACCAGCACGTCCCGGTCGTTCCAGGCGCCGTAGCGGGTGACCACATCGGCCAGGGTGCCGTGTTCCACGCCGCGGGCGCCGGGATCGGATTCCAGCACCGGCACCACGGTCAGCCACGGGTTGCCCATGGCCAGCCGCTGCACGGTGTCCAGGTCGTACAGGTCGCCGCGGGCCCGGCCGCCGTAGAACAGGTGCACCTTCGGGTTCTCCCCGTAGGCGGCCATCTCGTCCAGCATCGCCCGCATCGGCGCGATGCCGGTGCCGCCGGCCACCATCAGGATGTCCCGCTTGCTGGTGCGGTCGATGCCCATCCGGCCCATTGGCGGGCCGACCCGCCAGGTATCGCCGATCTGGGTGTGGCCCACCACGGACCGGCTCACCCAGCCGTTGGTCACCGCGCGGATGTGGAACTCCATCACGCCGTCCGGGCTGGGCGCGTTGGCCGGGGAGAAGTAGCGCCAGAGCCGGGGGCGCTGCGGGGTCTCCACGCTCAGGTACTGCCCGGCGCGGTAGGGCACCGGGTGGTCGGGCTTGAGCCGGACCACGGCCAGGTCCCAGCTCAGCCGCTGGTGCTCGATCACGCTGGCGGTCCAGAACGCCGGATTGTCGTCGGTGGCCGCCGACTCGAGCATGGTCTGGGCCATGATCGTGTAAGCCTCGGCCCAGGCACGTTCCACCGGGGGCGTCCAGGCGTCGCCGGCGAACCGCTTGATCGCGGCGAGCAGCGCGGTGCCCACCGCCTCGTAGTGCACCGAGACCACACCGAACTTGCGGTGGTCGCGGCCGAGTTGCTTGAGGAAGGGCACCAGATCGTCTGGGCGGTCCACCATCTGCACGACGTGGACGAGGGCGCGCAGCAAGCGGCTGCGCTGCACCTCCATATTGGCCGGGAACAGCTCACGGGTGGTCGGTGCGAGGCTGAAGAGCATCCCGTAGAAGAACTGGGCGACTTCCTCGGCGCGCGGCTCGATCACCGCGAAGCTCTCGCGGATCAGGCGCACCATCGCGGTGACCCCTGGCGGAGGTTCCCGGTGCGGGGGCTGGGTCGGGTTGAGCACGGCGTTCGCGGTCATAGTCCGGGCGCAGTCTTCTCCACGTTGTTCGGCACGCCCATCCGACGCACCGATGGTGACCAGCATCCCCCGACAGAGTTGGACATTAACCCCTCCCTCGGGTCATCGGAGCCTTGATGCCACGTTCGAGTGCAATTTGCTTACTGCGTGTGTACATGTGCTCCGCGCAACGGGCTACCGTTGGCAGGGCGATGTGCGTGACCACACCTCCTCGTGACACGGTGGGCACCGTGATGCCCGACACTCCGGTCCCGACCGGCACTGCCGATCCTGACTTGTTGCTACTGGAGCTGTCCGATTCACCGGCCCGTGTCACCGAGGTGGCGGCGGTCGTACCCGGTGATCACACACGGCAGCAGGCCGTCACGTCCAGTGTGCCAGTCGAGGAATCTGCGGATTCCGCTCGCAGCGCGACGAGCGGTAACGACACTTCAGCCGCGCGTACCCGCCAACTGGATGCCCCCACCCGGGTCATCGCCCGGCCTGCACAGCAACTGAGCCTCGGCATGGAGACCACCAGGCGGATCGAACTGCCCCCGCGCGGCCTCTCCGGCCCGGCCGATCCACTGCCGCCCGCCCCCGCCGGCCTGCCCGGATCCCGCGGCGAGCACCTGTTGCAGCGTGCCTTCGGCACCGAGTCCAGGGCGGCCCGGTTCTACTCGGATCAGGTGCTGGATCACCTCAATCCGGTGATGACCGAGTTCGTCGGGCGAATGGAAATGCTGTTTGTGGCCACCGCCGATGGTCACGGAGAGTGTGATTCTTCACTGCGTGCTGGGCCGCGCGGGTTCATCCAGGTGCTGGATGACAAGCACGTCGCTTACCCGGAGTACCGGGGCAATGGGGTGCTGGCCAGTCTCGGCAACATCAGTGAGAACCCGCACGTCGGCCTGATGATGATCGACTTCGTGGATGACGTGATCGGTCTGCACGTCAACGGGCGGGCCCGGATCGTCGATGACGCCGACCTGCGGACCGAGCACCCGCGGCTGCCCGCGGACTTCGAGCGCGGGCGCACCCCGGAACGCTGGGTGGTGGTCGAGGTCGAGGAGGCCTACGTGCACTGCCGCAAGCACATCCCGCGGATGGTGCCGGTGCTGCGGGACCGGGACTGGGGCACCGACGACGTCAAGCGCAAGGGCGGCGACTACTTCGAGGCCAAGGCGATGCCGAAGCCGTGGCGGGACTCCACCGGGTCTTGACCTGCACTGGGTACGGTATGTCCTGGTTCTGGGGGCAGGCTGTACGTACGGGAGCGCTGTGACATTGGTCGACCCTGGCAAGCAGGTCTCCGGAGACAGCGACGACCCGGTGCGCCGGACGGCGGCCGAGGCGGTGGAGCGTGAGCTGGCCCTGCTGATGCGCCGGTCCAGGAGCATGTCGATGTCCCTGGCCGCCCGGATCCACCCCGAGCTGGACTCCGCGGCCTACGCGCTGCTGCTGCTGATCGATGACCGCGAGTCGGTGCGCGCCACTGACCTGGTCGAACAGCTCGGCCTGGACAAGTCCACGCTGAGCAGGCAGATCGCCCAGCTGCACCGGCTGGAGCTGGTGGAGCGGGTGGCCGACCCGCATGACGGGCGGGCCCGGCTGGTCCAGCTGACCGCTTCCGGCCGCCAGCGCCTCTCCGAGGTGCGGCACGAACGGCGCGGCAAACTGCGTCAGCACTTCCGCACCTGGAGCACCGGCGACCTCGAATCGCTGTCGGGTCTGCTCGGCAGGCTCAACCAGGATCTCTGACCCACTCCACGAAGGTGTGATCGAGACCTCAGCGGCTACCGACCGTAAAAAGGTTGCTATCTGCAACTAACGAGATATAGTTGCGTCAGGCAACCATGGGGGTGGTCAACGTGGACCCACGACCCGATTCCGTCTTCGAACTGCTCCGGCAGGTGAAGAACCTGGTCCAGATCCGGCACGCGGTCGCGCACCGGGTCTGGCGGGACGAGCGCGAGCTGCACCTCGCCGCGGTCGGCCTGCTGGCCGAGCTGGTGGTCAACGGACCGCGCCGCTCCGGCGAGATCGCCCAGGAACGCGCGGTCGATCCCTCCGTGGTGAGCAGGCAGGTGGCCCAGCTGCAACGCGCCGGTCTGGTGGAACGCCGGATCTCGCCGGAGGACGGGCGGGCCATGTTGCTCAGCGCGACCCCGGCCGGGATCACGCTGATCGAGCAGTGGAAACAGGAGCAGATCGAGTGGATGCGGAGCGCGCTGTCGGACTGGACGGACGAGGATCTCGCCAGGGCGAGCTGACTGATCGAACGGCTGACCTGCGACCTGCGTGGCGGACTGAGTCCGAAGCGGGTGGCGGCCACCGGGTGAGCCCGCCCGAACCCCGGGATCCCGAGGCGCTGGCGCCGATGTCGCACCGGGAGATCCTGCGGGCGCTGACCGGCCTGCTGCTCTCCCTGCTGGTGGCCATCCTCAGCTCCACCATCGTGGCCAACGCGCTGCCCAGCATCCTCAAGGACCTGCACGGCAGCCAGGGTCAGTACACCTGGGTGGTCACCGCGACCCTGCTGGCCGCCACCGCGACCACCCCGATCTGGGGCAAACTCGCCGACCTGCTCAGCAAGAAACTGCTCTACCAGGTGGCCATCGGGCTCTTCGCCCTCGGCTCGATCCTGGCCGGGATCGCCACCTCCATGCCCGAGCTGATCGCCTACCGCGCGGTGCAGGGCCTGGGCGTCGGCGGCCTGCAGGCACTGGCCCAGGTGGTCATCGCGGCCATGGTCAGCCCGCGCGAACGCGGCCGCTACGCCGGCTACACCGGTGCGGTGATCGCGGTGGCCACAGTCAGCGGACCGCTGGTCGGCGGGTTCATCGTGGACACCCCGTGGCTGGGCTGGCGCTACTGCTTCTTCCTGGTCGTGCCGCTGGCCCTGGCCGCGATGGTGGTCATCCACAAGACGCTGCACCTGCCGGTGCTGCGCCGCAAGGTCCGGATCGACTGGCTGGGCGCCACCCTGATCATCGGCGGGGTCAGCCTGCTGATGCTGTGGGTCTCCTTCGCGGGCAAGGACTTCGGCTGGATCTCCCCGACCAGCGGGCTCTACCTGCTGGGCGCGGTGCTCGCGCTCGGACTCGCGGTGTTCGTGGAGTCCAGGGCGGCCGAGCCGGTGGTGCCGCCCCGGCTGTTCCGGGACCGCACCGTGCTGCTGTCCGTGCTGGCCAGCCTGGGCATCGGCACCGCGATGTTCGGCGCCTCGGTGTTCATCGGCCAGTACTTCCAGCAGGCCCGCGGCTTCAGCCCGACCGTGGCCGGACTGCTCGGCATGCCGCTGGCCCTGGGCTACGTGCTCACCTCGACCTGGTCCGGCCGCCGGATCACCAAGACCGGCCGGTGGAAGATCTACCTGGTCACCGGCGCGATCGCGCTCTTCGCCGGGCTCGCCCTGCTGGCCACCATCACGCACACCAGCCCGGTCTGGCTGCTCGCGGGCTACCTGTTGATCGTCGGCATCGGCATGGGCCTGACCATGCAGAACCTGGTGCTCGCGGTGCAGAACGCGGTGCAGGCCACCGACCTCGGCGCGGCCAGCTCCTCGGTGATGTTCTTCCGCTCGCTCGGCGGCGCGGCCGGGGTCTCGGTGCTCGGCGCGGTGCTGGCCGGCCGGGTCGGCCAGCTGGTCGGGCACGGCGAGCCGGTCCGGGACGCCCAGGGCGATGCCAGCGGCCTGGTCTTCCTGATCGCCGCCGCACTCGCCCTGGTCGCCCTGGTCTCGATCGCGCTGATCAAGGAAGTCCCGCTGCGCAACAACACGCCAGGCTCCACAGGTGAACACACAGCCACCCCCAAACCTGTGGACAACCCTGGGGAAGCTGTGGATAACCGCGTCCCGCCGGTGGACAGGCTGTTGACGCCTTCGCGGCCCATCAGTGCAGTTGGGGGCAGGTTTGCCCAGGTTGTGGAGGGCTGCCGACGGACGGTGGACAAGGCTGTGGACAACCCTGTGTAAAACCGCTCTGAGCTGGGGATGAGCCACCTGTGGACAAATAACCCGCCGTTTTCCCGCTGTTCACACCCGCAGCTCGGCCGGGAACTCGGTGCCGCGGAGTTCCGGCGGCAGATGGCCGACGTCGTTGTAGACCACCACGACGCTCGGCCGCTCCGGCCGGTAGAGGATCACCGAGAGCCCGCAGTTGTAGTCGGCCAGGTTCAGCCAGGCATGGCTGGGCGCGCCCAGGGCCGCGGCCACGAAGTGCCGGATCAGGTTCCCGTGCGTGACCACCAGTTCCCGCCGGTCCTCCTCGGCCGTCCCGGCGTAGCGGGCCAGCGCCGCCGCGGCCTGTCCCGGCCCCTCATCCGCCAGCACCCCCGGCGACAACCCGGTGAAGAACCCGGCCTGGGCCGGGGTCAGGAACCGGTGCTCCGGGATGCTCGGCACGCACTCCCGCAGCAGGTCAGAGGGGTAGTGCGGGATATCCCGCAGCACCTCGGCGAGCACCTTGACCGTCTGCACCGCCCTGGTCGTGGTGCTGTGGTGCACCGCGGCGAAGGACACCTCCGCCAGCCGGGCCGCGGTGAGCCGGGCCTGCCTGCGGCCAAGCTCGGTGAGCGAGTCGTCCTCGGCCGCCTCGCCGTGCCGGAGGAGGTACAGCAGTCGGTTCGCCATATCTTGTGGGACGTGTGGCCCGGATCTCGGTTGTCAAAAGTGGAGTTGAGCGGAACACGCTCAACTTTTCTGACGTTATCCCTGTGACTGGACGAACGTGCCGATGAGGTGAGGGATGGACGCTTTCAACCCGACCACGAAGACCCAGCAGGCGATCACGTCGGCGGTGCAGGCCGCCGGGGTGGCCGGAAATCCCGATGTCGGGCCGGTGCACCTGCTGGGCGCGCTGCTGGCGCAGGCCGACGGCCTCGCGGCGCCGCTGCTGGCCGCGGTTGGCGCGGATGTCGCCAGGGTGCGGCCCGAACTGGACCGGCTGGCCCAGCAACTCCCGTCCGCCACCGGCGCGACGGTCTCCGCCCCGCAGTTCTCCCGGGAGAGCCTGCGGGTGCTCACCCATGCCCAGCAGCTGGCCACCGAGATGAACGACGAGTTCGTCTCCACCGAGCACCTGCTGGTCGGCCTGGCCGCCGAGGGCGGCAAGGTGGCCGATCTGCTGCGCCGCCACGGCGCGAGTGCCGAGGCGCTGCGCGAGGCATTCGACAAGGTGCGCGGTTCGGGCAGGGTGACCAGCGCCGATCCGGAGAGCACCTACCAGGCGCTGGAGAAGTACGGCGTCGACCTGACCGAGCGCGCCCGCAAGGGCGAGCTGGATCCGGTGGTCGGCCGGGACGCGGAGATCCGCCGGGTGGTGCAGGTGCTGTCCCGGCGCACCAAGAACAACCCGGTGCTCATCGGCGAGCCGGGCGTGGGCAAGACCGCGATCGTGGAGGGCCTTGCCCAGCGGATCGTGGCAGGCGATGTGCCGGAATCCTTGCGCGGCAAGCGAGTGGTCTCCCTGGACCTGGGCGCGATGGTGGCGGGCGCGAAGTTCCGCGGTGAGTTCGAGGAGCGGCTCAAGGCCGTGCTGAAGGAGATCACCGACTCCGCCGGCCAGGTGGTCACCTTCATCGACGAGCTGCACACCATCGTCGGCGCGGGCGCCACCGGCGAGGGCGCGATGGACGCGGGCAACATGATCAAGCCGATGCTGGCCCGCGGTGAGCTGCGGCTGGTCGGCGCGACCACGCTGGATGAGTACCGCAAGCACATCGAGAAGGACCCTGCACTGGAGCGGCGGTTCCAGCAGGTGCTGGTCGGCGAGCCCAGTGTGGCCGACGCGATCGGCATCCTGCGCGGGCTCAAGGAACGCTACGAGGTCCACCACGGCGTGCGGATCACCGACGGCGCGCTGGTCGCCGCGGCCACCCTGTCCGACCGCTACATCACCGCGCGCTTCCTGCCGGACAAGGCCATCGACCTGGTCGACGAGGCCGCCTCCCGGCTGCGGATGGAGATCGACTCCCGGCCGGTGGAGCTGGACGAGGTCGAGCGGGCGGTGCGGCGGCTGGAGATCGAGGAGATGGCGCTGTCCAAAGAGGACGATGCCGGGTCCAGGCACCGGCTGGCCACGCTGCGCGCCGAACTGGCCGACCGGCGCGAGCAGCTCGCCGAGCTGACCGTGCGCTGGAAGGGCGAGAAGGGCGCGATCGACCGCATCCGGGAGCTGAAGGAACAGCTGGAGCAGCTGCGCGGGGAGTCCGAGCGGGCCGAACGGGACAGCGATCTGGGTCGGGCCGCCGAACTGCGCTACGGCCGGATCCCGGCGCTGGAGAAGGAGCTGGAGGCGGCCACCGCGGTCACCGAGGACAAGCAGGCCATGCTCAAGGAGGAGGTCACCGCGGACGATGTCGCCGATGTGGTCTCCGCCTGGACCGGCATCCCGGCAGGCAGGCTGCTCGAAGGCGAGACCGCCAAGCTGCTGCGGATGGAAGAGGCCATCGGGGCCAGGGTGGTCGGCCAGGCCGAGGCGGTCCGGGTGGTCTCCGACGCGGTGCGCCGGGCCAGGGCCGGGGTCGCCGACCCGGACCGCCCGACCGGCTCGTTCCTGTTCCTTGGCCCCACCGGCGTCGGCAAGACCGAGCTGGCCAAGGCCCTCGCGGAGTTCCTCTTCGACGACGAGCGGGCCATGATCCGCGTCGACATGAGCGAGTACGGCGACAAGCACACCGTCGCCCGCCTGGTCGGCGCGCCGCCCGGGTACGTCGGCTACGACCAGGGCGGTCAGCTCACCGAGGCGGTCCGGCGGCGGCCGTACAGCGTGGTGCTGCTGGATGAGGTGGAGAAGGCGCACCCGGACGTCTTCGACGTGCTGCTCCAGGTGCTCGACGACGGCAGGCTCACCGACGGCCAGGGCCGCACGGTGGACTTCCGCAACACCATCCTGGTGCTCACCTCCAACCTCGGCTCGCAGGTGATCGCGGACGCCACCATGTCCGAGCTGGCCCGCAAGGACGCGGTGCTCGCGGTGGTGCAGCGGCACTTCAAGCCGGAGTTCCTCAACCGGCTGGACGACGTGGTGGTCTTCCACGCGCTGGCCACCGAGGAACTGACCTCCATTGTGGACATCCAGGTGCGCAGGCTGGCCCGGCGACTCGCCGAGCGGCGACTCGTTCTGGAAGTCACCGAATCGGCGAAGGGCTGGCTGGCCCTGCAGGGCTTCGACCCGGTCTACGGCGCGCGGCCATTGCGGCGGCTGGTGTCCTCGGCGATCGGTGATCAGCTCGCCCGCAAGCTGCTGGCCGGGGAGATCACCGACGGGGACAAGGTCATGGTCGATGTCCGGGACGACAATTCCGGCCTGGATGTTGCCAAGGCATAAGGCGGGAATCGGCGTGGCCCACTCCGCCAGACGGGTGGGCTACGCCGTTCCGGGTCCGACTTCAGGGCCAATTGGTGCCTACTGGACCGAATGTGATCTCGGCTATGACGGCTCGCACCGCTAGGCTGCGACTGTGGGCATACCTGCGTGGATCTGGTTCTCGGTGGCCGTGCTGGCGGCCATCGCCGGCGCGGTCTTGCTGGGCACGGACCGGGCGCAACGCACAGCGCGCAATCGGGAGCGCCGTCGCTGGGCCGCCTTGCGCGGCTGGCGGTTCACCGATGAGGACCAGGTGCTGCTCACCCAGTGGAAACACGGCGGGCTCGCCTATTCCAAGCAGGGCGTCGCGGTCGACGTGGTGACCGGCTCGATGTTCACCGCCGACGGCCGCCGCCTGGTGCAGGTGCTTGATCACCAGCAGTCGAACAAGGTGACGATGGTGATCGCCGCGGTCCGGATGCGCCGCACCGTGCCCACCATCCTGGAGCTGTGGGAGCCCAGCGTCCCGTTCGCCCGCGAACGCGAGGCCGAGCTGGACCTGTACGGCCCGGTGGGCAACCGCTACGGCTTCACCACTGACATGGCCATCGTGCACCCGCTGATCACGCCGGATTTCGTCGACACCATCGACGAGATCGGCGACGACATCATGGTGGTCTGGCTGGAGGGCTCCTGGGTGCTGGCCGCCGCCCCGCCCAACGCCGACCCGGCCCGGCTGGAGCGGCTGCTCAGCGATCTGGGCGAGGTGGCCGACTTCGTCGACCCGTTCGACGTGGACGCCGCCGACGACACCGCGGCGCCCTCAGCCGACGGCACCCAGCACACCCCGCACTGACTCAGACCTCGCCCTCGTAGGCGAACTTCTCGTAGCCGGCGCCGTCCTTGGCGCCGCGGGTGAGCCCCTTGAGCTGGAGCACGCCTGGCCGGTCGGGCACCAGCAGCCACTGGTCCACCCGCACCGTGCCACCGGCGGGGACCGGTTTGTCCTCGTCGCGCAGCTTGGTCAACTCTTCGGTGGGCTGGCCGGTCGCGCTGACCACCTCGGCCGAGTCGTGCGCGGCGAACGAGCCGCTGAAGGTCGGATCCGGGAAGGGCTGCGGCGCCGGGCTGGTGTTGACCACGGTCACGGTGAACACCACTGCGCGTTTGCCGGGACGCCGGGCGTCCTCGGGCAGCTCGGCCGTCGGGATCGGCCGGGGCGTGGAGACGGTCAGCCGGTAGCCCGCGGCCAGCGTCACCTCGGCGTCGAAGGCGGTGCCGGGCGGGTTGGCGAAGCGGACCACCATGCTGGTGGCCGGTGCGGGCGCCGATGGTTCGGGTGGCGGTTCCGGGGTGCAGGCGGCCAGGGCGAGCACGGCCAGGCCCAGCGGCAGTGTGCCGCGCCGGGTGCTCACACCTCCCCCTCGAAGTAGACCTGGGCGCCCCCGGCCAGGTTCCGTACGTCCAGCCGGAGCAGACCCGGTTTCGCGCCGAGCCCGAAGGCGAGCCGGACCTTGGTCAGCTTGCCTGGCGGCAGGTCCGGCACGCTGATCGTGGTGTCCGACGCGGTCACCGCGCTCACCTCGACGACTTCCTTGCCGCCGTTCTCGGTGAAGGAGCCGGAGCGGCTGATGAAGAGGTCGGTGAGGGTCTTGCTGGTGTTGTTGGTGATGGTCGCGACGAGCAGCACCCAGCGGGCGTGCTTGCGGTCGTCCTCGTCGAGGGTCTGGTCCAGCTGGTACGGCTCCGGTTTGGCGAACTCGATCTTCACCTTGCCCGGGGTCTCCACCGCCTCGCCGAACTTGCCCGTCCGCGCCGCCGTGGAGCTGGGCCCTGGCAGGCCGCTCGGCAGCACCGGGACCGGCACCGGGATGAGCGTGCAGCCCGCCGAACCGAGTAGCAGGGTGCCGATTACAACGATGGAAATTGCGCGCAAGTTGATCTCCCCCAGAGCTGCGCCCGAATTGCCGGTCAGACCTCGCCGGCGAAGGTGACGTCCTGGTACTTCGCGCCCTGGTCGGGCGAGGCCGCGACCAGCAGGGTCCCGGCCGACTCGCTGACGGAGAAGCCGACCTGCCAGTGGATGGTGCGGCCGACGGGCAGTTCCGCCGCATCCGGGCTGATGCCGATCTTGCCGACCTTGTCCACCAGCGGTTCGGCGTCCACGATCCGGCCGGTGCCGCGTTCGGAGAAGGTGCCGTCCAGCTTGGTCATCGGCAGCCGCAGCGGCGCGCTGCCGCCGTTGCTGACGGTCATGGTGAGCTGTACGCCGCGGCGGCCGGGGCCGATCAGCGGCGAGCGCAGCGGGGTGGGGCGGGAGAACTCAACGGACACGCCGTCGGCCCAGCTGTAGCGCTGCCCGAACTGCGCGGTGCGCGGCACGGTCGCGGTGTACTGCCCGGTCGAACCATGCTGCTCCGGCAGTGCGGGCAGGCAGCCGGTCGCGCCCAGCGTCAGGCCGCAGACAGCGGTGGCGAATGCCGCACGCTTCATGGTGTGTCCCCCTCGATCAACAATGATCGCCCCCCGGCTGTCATTGTCCCGCTGATCAACTTCCTGGTCACCTTATTCGGCCCTAACGGGCAGACCTCCCTGCCGGGTCTTGACGGCTCAGGCGGTGCCTTCGAAGACCGCCCTCGGCTGCGCCCCGACCAGGTCAGGGGACACCTCCACGCGCAGCGGCCCTGGCTGTTCCGGCAGGCCGAAGGCGACCGTGCCCTGGAAGGTCTGGCCCGGCGCCAGGTCGGGCGTGTCCAGGCCGATGCCGATGTTGGCCGCCTGGTCGCGGATGCTGGGCGCCTTGGCGGCCTCCGGATCGGGCACCCCGGTGCGGCGGGCGGAGAAGACCATGATCGCCGGCTTGACCGGGCGGTCGGTGCGGTTGACCAGGGTGACCGCGAAGGCCATCACCCGGCCGATGTTCGGGTACAGCCCGCGGGCCTGTTCGGACAGGGTGTGCGGGGTGGCCGCGCCGAGGGTGATCTCCAGGCCGCTCGGCCAGGCGAACCGGCCGCCGAAGCTCGGGATCGGCGGGATGGTCGAGGTGGACTGGGTGGTCGGTGTCGGCGGCGCGGGCAGAGTGAGTCCGCAGCCGCCCAGCAAGCCGATTGAGACGATCACCAGCGCTGTGATGGTCGTTCGCATGCACGTCCCCCCGAGTGCTTGATCACCTACACGGGTGACTTCGTCCCGTTATATCCACTTCGTTACCAGTTCTCTACGCCGAGTGCAGCCCGGTAGGTTGCTTGTTATGCCGATCGCGCTAGTTACCGGGCCCACCGCAGGGATTGGCGCGGCCTTTGCCCGCCGCCTGGCCGCGGAGGGGCACGATCTGGTGCTGGTCGCGCGCAATGCCACCCGGCTGGGTGAACTCGCTGATCAGCTCACCGCGCGGCACGGGATCAAGGCCGAGGTGCTGGTCGCCGATCTGGCCGACCCCGGGCAGCGCGCGGCGGTGGAGGCGCGGCTGCGGGACACCGCCGCGCCGATCGACCTGCTGGTCAACAACGCCGGTCTGGGCACCGGCCGGGACTTCCTGGAGAACAGCCCGGAAGAGCTGCTGCACCAGCACGAGGTCAACGTGACCAGCGTGCTGCGGCTGACCCACGCGGTGCTGCCGGGCATGCGCGAGCGCGGCAGTGGCGCGGTGATCAACGTGTCCAGCGTGGCCGGGTTCTTCCCCGGCCGCGGCTCCACCTACAGCGCGGGCAAGAGTTACGTGACCCTGCTGTCCGAGGGCCTGGCGATGAGCCTGGCAGGCACCGGGGTCAAGGTCATGGCGCTGTGCCCCGGCTTCGTGCGCACCGAGTTCCACCAGCGGGCGCAGATCGACATGTCCGGCACGCCGGGCTTCTTCTGGCTCGACGCCGACCGCCTGGTGCACGACAGCCTGGCCGACCTGCGCGCCGGCAAGATCGTCTCGGTGCCCAGCCTCCAGTACAAGGCGCTGGTCGCGATCACCAAGTTCCTGCCGCGCACCCTGCTCCGCAGACTGGCCTCCCGCGTCGGCGGGGGCCGCGGCCGCACCTGATCCGCGATGGCCTTCCTGCTGGTGCTGGTGCTGGTCTTCGTGGCCGCGGTGGCGATCGGGGTGCCGGTCCTGCTGGTGTGGGCGCATCGCCGGGAGCGGGCGCGGCAGGCCGCGCTGACCGTGGCCGCCGCCCAGCTCGGCTGGCAGCACGGCTGGACCCCGCCCAAGGTGCTGCGGGACCGGTTCACCGTGCGGAACTCGCCGTTCGGACCGGGACTGCCCAGCGGTGAGTCGATCACCGGGACGCACCGGGGGCTGCCGCTGGTGGCCTTCCGCGCCCAGGTCAGCCAGCAGGTGCACGATGCCCAGTCCACCATCGACTTCGTGGTGCTCGCCCTGCCGCTGCGGGCACCGGCGCCCGAGCTGACCCTGGTCCAGCGCCGGGCCGGGCAGGGGCTGCTGCGGTTGTTCGGCACCCGGCGTCAGCCCACCGGCGATCCGGCCTTCGACGACGACTTCTTCGTCGAGTGCCAGGTGCCCGAGTTCGTCGGGCACCTGCTCAACCCGCGGCTGCGGCACTGGCTGCTGCACCATCCGCACGCCCGCGAGGTCAGCCTGCGCTGGGGGCCAGGTGATCTGGTGCTGTGGTGGCCGGGGCGGTTCGAGCTGCCCGCGGTGCGGTGGCTCGCCGAGTACGCCGGTGAGCTGATGTGCTTAGCTGACCCTTCGTGACCTCCCAGATCAACCCCCAGGCCAAGGCCGAGCTGGCCGCTCTCGTGCGTGAACTGGCCGTGGTGCACGGCAAGGTGACGCTGTCCTCCGGCAAACAGGCCGACTACTACGTCGACCTGCGGCGGGCCACCCTGCACCACGCGGCCGCACCGCTGATCGGCCGCCTGCTCGCCCAGCTCACCGCGGACTGGGACTACGCCGCCGTCGGCGGACTCACCCTGGGCGCGGACCCGGTGGCCACCGCGATGATGCACGCCAGCGCCGCCGATCCCGCGCTGCGCACGGTGGACTCCTTCGTGGTGCGCAAGGCGCAGAAGGCACACGGCCTGCAGCGCTCGGTCGAGGGCCCGGACGTGGTCGGCAAGCGGGTGCTCGCGGTGGAGGACACCTCCACCACCGGCGGCAGCGTGCTGACCGCGGTGACCACCCTGCGCGAGGTCGGCGCCGAGGTCATCGGCGTGGCCACCGTGGTGGACCGGGGCACCGGCGCGCGGGAGGCGATCGAAGCCGAGGGGCTGCCCTACCGCTACCTGCTCGACCTGGCAGACCTGGGGCTCTGACCACGGTGTTCGTCGACGAACCTGGCCCAACCGAATGGGGCGCCGAGCAGGTCGGGGTGGGTCCGTGGGCGGGTCCGGCCCCTGATGATCCGCGGTTGGACCCCGAGCTGCTCGCCGAGGGCGACCGCCGCAACGTGGTGGACGCCTACCGGTACTGGCGGCGGGAGGCGATCGTGGCCGACCTGGACACCCGGCGGCACGGCTTCCACGTGGCCATCGAGAACTTCCAGCACGACCACAACATCGGCACCGTGGTGCGCACCGCCAACGCCTTCGCCGCCCGCGCGGTGCACATCGTCGGGCGCAAACGATGGAACCGGCGCGGCGCCATGGTCACCGACCGGTACCAGCACGTGCACCACCACGAGGACATCGCCGCGCTGGCGGCGCACGCTCGTGAGCAGGGCCTGGTGGTGGTCGGGGTGGACAACACCCCTGGCGCGGCCCGGCTGGAGACGGTGACCCTGCCCAGGGACTGCGTGCTGCTGTTCGGGCAGGAGGGGCCGGGGCTCACCCCGGCGGCGGCGCGGGCGGCCGAGCTGACCGTGTCGATCGCCCAGTTCGGCTCCACCCGCTCGATCAACGCAGGCGTGGCCGCGGGCATCGTCATGCACGCCTGGGTGCGGGCGCACGCGGATCTGGACACGGCCTGGTGAGATTCCCGGTGCGTCGGGTGGCGGTTGCGCCGATCCGTCCCAGGCGGCCCGGACCATGGGCGGATGAGTGGCAGGCGGAGCGGCCGGGGCGATGACCGGCCCGAGCTGTGGGCGGCGCGGGCGGCGGTGGCCGAACGCGCGGTCTGCGCCCGCCAGCTGCGCCGCGGCCTGCTGACCGGCCGCCTGCGCGAACTCGATGTCTGGCCCGCGAGCCGGTTACGGCCGCCGCGGCGCTCGCCGTGGCGGGCCACCCTGCTGGACTGCGCGGTGGACGCCTGGCTGCGCGCGCCGACCGCCGATCGGCAGGCCCGGCTGACCGGGCTGATCCGCGGGCTGCGGGCGCGGCCGAAACAGCTGGGCAACGCCGAACTGGCCGCGCTCGCGCTGGCCCTGCACCGCGCGCACAGCCGGGCCGCGGCACCCGCCCGGCCCGCGCTGGCCCGGCTGGCCCTGCGCAGGCTGCGGGAGAGCTGGAGCGATCACGCAGGCGGCGGCCTGTGGTCGGACGAACCGGCCGGGCGCAAGGGCGCGCCTGCCAACGGCGCGGCCGCGCTGCTGTTCGCCCAGCTGGCCACCGAGGGCGGGGAGAAGGCCGATCTGCACCGGGCCCGGTCCACAGTGGACTGGATGCGGCAGCACCTGCTCGACGACGGTCTGGTGGTCACCGGCCTGAGCGTGGCCCCAGACGGCGGCCCCGGCGCGCTGGACCGGGCGATCTCGGTGACCGGCAACGCCTATCTGCTCGGCGCCTGCGCCCGGCTGGCGGTCAGCACCGGCGAACGCGGCTGGCCGGAGGCCGCCGCCGGGGTGGTCACCGCGGTGGCCGACCGGCTGGCCGACGCCGACGACGTGCTGCGCGGTCACGAACCCGGTCCGGCGCTGGGCATCCTGTCCCGCAACCTGGCTTCGGCCGCGCTGGCCCTGCGCGACGATCCGGCGGCGGTGCTGGCCGCGCGGGTGGTCTTCGCCTCGGCCGAGGCGGCCTGGCGCAACCGGGCGGTGGCCAGGGGCGGCCCGCTGTTCGGTCCGGAGTGGACGGTCCCGGCCATCTCACCCACTGAACGCCCGGTGGCCGGGGAGGCCCCCGCGCCGGGACCGCGGGCCGAGCGGGAGCTGTCCGTGCAGCTCGCGGGCTGGCTGGCGCTGGAGTCGGCGGCGCTGCTGGAGCGGGCTGGCCATAAAGGCAAACACAGCGACGACCGCGGCTCCGCCCGCCGCCCCCGCACCCTCTAAACTGCCGCTCCGTGCGCGTCCTGGTGATTGGTTCCGGTGCCCGAGAGCACGCCCTGCTGCTTGGCCTGTCCCGTGATCCCGGGGTGACCGCGCTGGCCTGCGCCCCCGGCAACGCGGGCACCGCCGCGGTCGCGGAGAACTACGGCGTGGAGGCGACCAGCCCGGCCGCGGTGACCGCGCTGGCCGCGGAGTGGAAGGCCGACCTGGTCGTGGTCGGCCCGGAGGCCCCGCTGGTGGCCGGGGTGGCCGACGCGGTGCGTGCCGCGGGCATCCCCTGCTTCGGGCCGTCGAAGGAAGCCGCCCGGATCGAGGGCTCCAAGGCCTTCGCCAAGGAGGTCATGGCCGCCGCGGGTGTGCCGACCGCGCACAGCGAGATCGTGGACAACCCGGCCCGGCTGGACGCCGCGCTGGCCCGGTTCGGCCCGACCTGGGTGGTCAAGGACGACGGGCTGGCCGCGGGCAAGGGCGTGGTGGTCACCAGGGACCTGGACGCGGCCCGCGCGCACGCGATGAAGCTGCTCGACGGCGGCCACCCGGTGCTGCTGGAGTCCTTCCTGGACGGTCCAGAGGTGTCGCTGTTCTGCCTCACCGACGGCCGCACCGTGCGCGCGCTGCTGCCGGCCCAGGACTTCAAGCGGGTCGGCGACAACGACAGCGGCCCGAACACCGGTGGCATGGGCGCCTACGCCCCGCTGCCCTGGGCCGCCCCCGACCTGGTCGAGACCATCGTGGCCACGGTGGCCCAGCCGGTGGTGGACGAGCTGGCCAAGCGCGGCACCCCGTTCCAGGGCGTGCTCTACGCGGGCCTGGCGGTCACCTCCGAGGGCCCGTCGGTGATCGAGTTCAACTGCCGCTTCGGCGACCCGGAGACCCAGGCCGTGCTGGCCTTGCTGCGCACCCCGCTGGCCGGTCTGCTGCTCGCGGTGGCCGAGGGCGGGCTGGACGAGCAGGCCGAGCTGGACTGGGCCGAGGGCGCCGCGGTCACCGTGGTGGTCGCGGCCGAGGGCTATCCGAGCCTGCCGCGTACCGGCGACGTGATCACCGGCGCGGACGCCGAGGGCGTGCTGCACGCGGGCACCCGCCGCCGCGACGACGGCGCGGTGGTCTCCGCGGGCGGCCGGGTGCTGTCCGTGGTCGGCACCGGGGACGACCTGGACGCCGCGCGCGCCGAGGCGTACCGGCGGGTGGACGGGGTGCACCTCACCGGTTCACACCACCGAACGGACATTGCCCTGAAGGCAGCCCAGGGAGCCCGCTGACGTCCTACCCTCCCCACTGTGGGGATGGTCAAGTTCAACCGGGAGGCGCTGGAGGGCTGCCGCACCACGGTGGCAGGCCAGGCCGGTCAGTTCGGCGCGGTCGGCGACGGCTTCCCCAAGGCGGCGAGCAACGCGGCCATGTTCGGCAAACTCGCCGACTCCGGCGCGTTCGCCCAGGCCCTGGACGCCCTGGACAAGTCGATGAACGAGGACTTCAACGCGGCCGAGACGCTGCTCGGCAAGATCGACCGGGCGCTGGACGCGGTGGCGCGCACGGTGGCGGACACCGAGCGCGCCAACGCCGACGGGGTGCGCCGGTGAGCGCCAGGGACGCGGTCGCCGGCCTGCCCGGCGGCCAGGCCCTCGCCGAGATCTGCGACAAGGTCAACGGCGATCCGGAGGCCATCCGCGCGGTCGCCACCCGGTGGACCGAGGCCGCGGGCAAGGCTGGCGAGTGCGCCGGCGCGGTGCGCAAGTCGGTGACCAGTCTGGACGCCGCCTGGCAGGGCAGCTCCGCGGACGGCTTCGTCGGCTACATGGGCAAGTTCGACACCGCGGCCACCGCCGCGCAGACCACCCTCACCCAGGCCGCAGGCGACCTCCGGGCCGCCGCGGACGCCCTCTCCGGCGCCGAGCAGTCGGTGAACACCATCTGCGAGAACCTGCTCAGCCGGGTGCGCACCTTCAAACAGCAGAACCGGAACCAGCCGGATGAGGACGTGCGGCCGGTGATCGAGGGCTTCGTCAAGGAGGCCATCGCCGACGCCCAGCCCAAGGTCACCGAGGCCGAATCCGCCCTGCGCGGCGCACTCGGCGCCCTGCGCGGCCGGTCCGCCGAACCCAAGTTCGCCAAGCTCGACGCCCCCGACGGCCAGCCCTTCGCGCCCGCACCGGGCAAGAAGGTCGACTGGCAGCCCAGCCCCGAGCCGAAGAAGGAAGACCGACCGGCCGAACGACCGCGGGAGAGCGGCGGCGGGTCCGGTTCCAGCGGCGGGGGTGGCAGCACCGGCGGAGGCGGCGGTGGTGGCCTTGGCCCCAGCGGCGGACCACCGCCCGGCGGCGGGCCCGCGCCACAGGGCCAGGTGGCCGAGTGGATCAACCAGGCCATCGAGATCCTCAAGGCCCAGGGCTACCCGGTGGACAAGATGAACCCCAACGACATCTGGATGATCATCCAGAAGGAGTCCGGCGGCAACCCGCAGGCGATCAACAACTGGGACTCCAACGCGGCCAAGGGCACCCCGTCCAAGGGCCTCATGCAGACCATCGACCCGACCTTCGACCGCTGGTCAGTGCCAGGCCACAAGGACATCTGGAACCCGGTGGACAACATCATCGCGGGCATCCGGTACTCGGTGGAGCGCTACGGCTCGGTCTCGAACGTGCCGGGAGTGGTCGGCGTGAAAACCGGATCGGGTTACCGGGGTTACTAGGCGCTGTTTAGGCTGCGGCCATGGCCCAGCCGACCTCGCTGTTCTCCGTCGCCGCCCGCGCCGACATCCCGCCGTTCCACGTCATGGACGTGGTCTCCGCGGCGGCCAGGCGGCAACGCGAACGCGGTGACGTGCTCTCCCTCGCCGCCGGGCAGCCGTCCAGCCCCGCGCCCGCGCCGGTGCGCGCGGCCGCGGCCGAGGCGCTGGCCAAGCAGACCCTGGGCTACACCGAGCAGCTCGGCATCCTGGAGCTGCGCAGTGCCATCGCCGGGCACTACGGGCGCACCTACGACCTGGACGTCAGCCCGGAGGACGTGGTGGTCACCACCGGGTCCTCCGGCGGGTTCCTGCTGGCCTTCCTGGCCGCCTTCGATCCCGGTGACCGGGTCGCGCTGACCAGGCCCGGGTATCCGGCCTACCGCAACATCCTGCGCGCGCTGGGCTGCGAGGTGGTCGAGTTGCCGTGTGAGCACGAGACCCGGTTCCAGCCAACCGTGGAGCTGCTGGAATCCCTGGACCAGCCGATCAAGGGGCTGATCGTGGCCAGTCCGGCCAACCCCACCGGCACCGGACTGGACCCGGCCGAGCTGGCCCGGATCGCGCAGTGGTGCGCGGCCAACGGGGTGCGGCTGGTCAGCGATGAGATCTACCACGGCATCAGCTACGGCCAGCCACTCGGCTGCGCCTGGCAGACCTCGCGGGAAGCGATCGTGGCCAACAGCTTCTCCAAGTACTTCGCGATGACCGGCTGGCGGCTGGGCTGGCTGCTGCTGCCCGCCGGACTGCGTCGCGCGGTGGACTGCCTGACCGGCAACTTCACCCTGTGCCCGCCCGCGTTGTCCCAGTACGCCGCGGTGGCCGCCTTCACCCAGGAGTCCTACGCCGAGGCGGACGCGCACGTGCTGCGCTACCGCACCAACCGGGACCTGCTGCTGGCCGGACTGGCCGGACTGGGCATCGACCGGGTGGCCCCGGCCGACGGCGCCTTCTACGTCTACGCCGACATCGGCCACCTCACCGAGGACTCGATGGGCTTCTGCCGGAAACTGCTGGCCGACACCGGGGTCGCGGTGGTGCCGGGCATCGACTTCGACCCGGTGCACGGCAACCGGTTCGTCCGGCTCTCCTTCGCCTCGGCCACCGCGACCATCACCGAGGCCGTGGCGCGCATCGGGAGCTGGCTGCCCACGCTGTGACCCGGGGCATAGCCGATACCCGACCAACGGGGCGGCAGCCGCGGAAAACCCGCGCCTAGCGTCGGGACGTCCTTCCCTCACCGTCCAGAAAGGACGAACGGATGCGCGCCTCGACCTTCCTCCGCCGCCTGGCCGCCACCGCCGTGGTCACCGTGGTCGCGGGCCTCGGCCTGTCCGCCCCGGCCAGCGCCGAACCCGTCATGACCCTCTCCGGAGCTGAACTCGCCGTCGCCCAGCAGGGCCTGCGGCACCAGTTCACCAAGGAGGAGACCAAGTTCCTCTACGACGCGGCTAAGACCGGCGGCGAAACCCTGGTCTCGCTGGGGTGCAGCGTGATCGTGCCCGCACCGGCCAACGCGCTGTGCGGACCGGTGGCCAAGTTCGTGGTGACCCTGGTCGCCTCGCCGTTCAACCCCAACGGCCGCTGTCTCGCACTGTGGGCCGATCTCCAGGAGTTCCCGCCGATCGGGGCCAAGTACAACGACTGCTGATCAGCCGGATTCGGTGCCGGTGCCGCGCACTCCCGCCGACGGCCAGCCGCAACCGCCCTCGCGGTCCGAGCGCAGTTTGACCGACAGGTGCGACATGACATCGCCCAGCGCGTCGATCTGCCCCGGGGTGAGCTGGTCGATCAGCGCGGCCCGCACCGTCTCCACATGGCTGGGCGCGAAGCTCTCCAGCGCGGCGTATCCCTCCGGCGTGAGCACCGCGAAGTACCCGCGGGCGTCATCGGGCACCGCCTCCCGGCGCACCCAGCCGCGCTGCTGCAACCGGTCGATGACGTGGGTGAGCCGCGGCCTGGCGGCCACCACCTGCGCCGCCAGGTCCGCCAGCCTGATCCGCCGCTGCGGGGTCGCGGACAACCGCACCAGCACCTCGTACTCGAAGTGCGTGATGCCGTGGTCCCGGCGCAGCTGCTGGGCCACCCGCTCCTCCACCAGGCGGCTGGCGTCCAGGAAGTGGACCCAGGCGCGCATCTGGGCTTCGCTCAGCCAGCGTGGTTCGCTCACCTGGCCATTATTGCCAAAGGGCCGGATGGAACTCCGCTGGCCGTTCGATCGTTCATCGACCGAGAGGTTCGCGAGGGGAGAGCGTTATGTTGATGATCATCGGGATCCTGCTGGTCGGCTGGATCGCCCTGTCCGTGATCGGGTTCCTGGTCAAGGGACTGTTCTGGCTGGCCATCGTGGGTGGCGTGATCTTCGTCGGGGCCACCGCGGTGGCCTGGGTCAAGAAGCAGAACCGCCAGATCCACTGAGCTTCCCGGCCAGGTAGGCGCGGGCGTCCGCCGCCCCGGCCCACAGCCTGGCGTCCAGTCCCGCGGCCAGCGCGCCGTCGATGTTGACCTGGCGGTCGTCGAAGAACACGCACTGCTCCGGCAGGGCATCCAGCCTGCGCACCAGCTCGGCCCAGATCTCGGGGTCGGGCTTGGCGTATTTCAGGTCGCCGGAGAAGACCAGCGTGCGGAACTTGGCCGACCAGTCCCGCTGCTCCACCGCACGCCCGAAGGCGGCGGGCGCGTTGGACAGCAGTGCCAGCGGCACCCCGCGCACATGCAGCTCGTCCAGCAGCGCCTCGGCTGCCGGCTCGAAGACCAGCCAGCCCTCGCCGTCGGCCTTGGTCAGCGCGACCACGGTCTCCTCGTCCACCGCGACCCCGAGCCGATCGCCCACCGCGCGCCAGTACTGCGCGTCCGGGCAGCCGCGGTCATAGGCCTCCCGCTCGGCCCAGTAGGCGGGCTCGAACTCCGCCGCGGTCACGCCGAGTTGCTGGGCCAGCGCGGGCAGCGCGGCCGTCTTCCGGCTGAGCACCTCGCCGTAGTCGAAAACCACCCAGTACATGTGTTCCCTCTCCCCTTATCGCGCCGCGGTCTGGTTGCGGAGCACGTCTTCCTTCTCGATCCGGCGCAGGACCTCCACGATCCCGGCCCGGTCCACATCCCGGTGCGTGACGAACCGGACCTGCCCGGCCATCGGCGTGGCCAGCACGCCCGCGCCGGTCAGCCGCTGCAACGCCAGGTCCAGGTCCGGCACCCCGGCCAGCAGGATGTTGGTCTGCGGCCGTTGCACCCGCCAGCCCTGTTCGGTCAGCCCGTCGGCGAGCAGCTGGGCGTTGGCGTGGTCCTCGGCCAGCTCGCCCACCCGCTCCAGCGCGAGCAGTCCGGCCGCGGCCAGCACACCGCCCTGGCGGACCCCGCCGCCGAGCATCTTGCGCACCCGGCGCGCCTCGTCGACGAACTCCGCCGACCCGGCCAGCACCGAACCCACCGGTGCGCCCAGGCCCTTGCTCAGGCAGGACTGCACCGAGTCCGCGCCCACGGTCAGCGCCGCCGGTGGCACCTCAAGGGCCACCGAGGCGTTCCAGATCCGGGCCCCGTCCAGGTGCACCCGCAGCCCGGTCTGGCGCGCGGTGGCGACCAGGCGGGTGTGCTCCTCGATCGGCACCACCGCGCCACCGGCCGCGTTGTGCGTGTTCTCCAGGCACAGCAGCGTGGTGCGCAGCGCGTAGTACGGACCGGCGGCGCCGGCCGCCGCGCGCACGGTCTCCGGCGCCATCCGGCCGGGTCCCAGCTCGCAGGGCAGTTCGGCAGGCATGCCGCCGGCCAGCCAGGCGGGCGCGCCCAGCTCGTTCTGCAGCACGTGCGCGTCCTTGGCGGCCAGGAAGCGGTCGCCGCGGCGCAGGTGGATCATCAGCGCGATGATGTTGCCCATGGTGCCGCTGGGCACCCATAGCGCGGCGGCCATGCCGAGTCGTTCGGCGGCGCGTTCCTCCAGCGCGCGCATCGTCGGGTCGCGGTCCAGGACGTCGTCACCGACCTCGGCGGCGGCCATGGCCGCGCGCATCCGGTCATCGGGCTTGGTGACGGTGTCCGATCGCAGGTCAATCGGAGCCGAGTAGGTCACGATACGATCACACCACACTCGCCGCCGCGGATCGAGCGGCGAATGCCCAGCTCGCGGGCTCGGGCACGCGGGGGGTGACGTGGATCTCTTCCCGGGAACGTGCAACCGTTGTGCGCAGTTGTTTCGTCCAGTAGGTGCAAGCAGACGAGCGGAGAGTTCCGCGTGGACCATCACGAGGAGCAGGAGTTCGCCGAGTACTTCCTCGCCAGGCGCGATGCGGTGCGACGGACGGCCTACCTGCTCTGCGGCGACTGGCACCGGGCGGATGACCTGGCCCAGACCGCGTTCGTCGCGTTGCACCGGCGCTGGCGCAAGGTCAGGGACAAGGGTGCCCTGGATGCCTATGTCAGACGCACGCTGGTGCGCGCGTCGATCGACGAGTCCCGGCGGCCGTGGCGGCGCGAACGCGTCGTGGACGAGCTGCCGGAGACTCCGGCGAGCACACCGGAGGTCGGTGACTCGGTGGCCACCAGGTCGGCTCTGCTCGACGGCTTGCGGCGGGTCCCGCCGCGTCAGCGCGCGGTGCTCGTGTTGCGGTTCCTGGAGGGTCTGGACGTCTCGGCCGCGGCCAAGGCGCTGGGCTGTTCGGAGGGAACCGTGAAAAGTCAGACCGCCCGCGGGCTCGATGCCCTGCGGGAGGCGCTGGGTGACGCACTGGACGATCTGAGGTCCGCCACATGAGCGGGATCATCGGGTCGAGGAGGTGGATGTAGGTGGACGAGCACAAACTCGCGGACGCCCTCCGCGATGCCGTGCGTGAGGTGCCACCGCCGTCCTTCAACGAGCAGGACGTGGTCACCGCCTCGCACCGGGCGAGCGCGCGGCAACGGAAGCTGATCCTGTCCGGATCGACTTTCGGCGCGGCGCTGCTGCTCGGCGGCACGCTGGTGGTGAGCAACCTGCTCGGACCGGAGCCGACCCCGGCGAACACGGCGTCCTCTGGTGAGGCCACGGCGGAGGGCGGCGTGCTGCGCGGCCCCGGCGGTGATGCCTCCACCGCGGATCCCGGCAACCCCGGCACCAGCCGGTCCAACCCCAAGACCTCGCCTGATGTTTCCAAGCAGGGGGAAACATCAGCGAGCGCCGGCCCCTCGGCCGGTGGCACCGAAGGGTGCGGGATGGCGGACCGGAAGCTCGCAGCCGCCCTCGCCGCCGAGCTTCCGGCCGTCACCTCCCTTCCCCTGGAACAGCCCCAGGGCGAGCTGTGCACGGCACCGGGTTCGCGTGGGGTCGCGCTGAAGCTGCCCGACGGCGAGCTGACCGTGGTGCTCGGCCCGGACGGCGGCCCGATGGCCAGGAACGGCCAGGCGTTCGAGGGGCCGGAGCGTAGCCGCGGCTACACCGCCTACACCGCCAAGGGCGCCCCGCTGACCCTGTTCAGCAAACCGGTCAAGGGCAAGCCCACCCCGCCGTACGCCGCTGATCTGGAACGGTTGGCCAAGGCGCTCTCCGAGGTGTTCTGAGTCCGTTTCTGGCACGATCGCGGGTTATGTCCGAGACCCCCGGCAGACATCCCGCGAGCACGCCCAAGGGCGAGCGCAGGCGGCACGCGCTGATCGAGGCGGCCGCCGCGCTGCTCGCCGAGGGCGGGTTCGACGCCATCCGGCATCGCGCGGTGGCCGAGCGGGCCGAACTGCCGCTGGCCTCCACCACCTACTACTTCAGCTCGCTGGACGATCTGGTGGCGGCCGCGATCGAGCACAGCTCCCGGGCCGAGCTGACCTTCGGCCGGACCTGCCTGGACGAGCTGTCCGACCGGGACGGTCCGGTGTGCGCGGCGGACCTGGTCGAGCTGATGCTGGACCTGCTGCTCGGCCGCGCCTCCAGGGACGGCGGCCTGGAGCCGGTGCTGCTGCGCTATGAACGCCTGGTCGGCAGCGCCCGGCGGCCCTTCCTCACCGAGCTGATGCGCGGCCTTGGCGAGGAGCTGATGGCCCTGCTCACCGAGTTGTTCGCGCATTCCGGCACCCCGGTGAGCCGGGAAAGGCTGAACGAGCTGGTCGCGCTGGTGGACGGCGCGGTGGTGAACGCGCTGATCGAGAGCAACCCGGATCCCAGGGACGGCGCCCGCCGGATGTTGCGGGCGAACCTGCCCGGCCGCGGCTGACACCGTGCAACCTGTTCCCGGCTGCCTCCGTGAGTAAAGGCGGATCTGGGTGATGGGAGGCGCTGGATGCGAGCCGAGGATGACGCGAGCTATCGAGAGTTCGCCAGAGCGAAAGCCATGTCGCTACGGCGGCTGGCCTACCTGTTGTGCGCGGACTGGCACCTCGCCGAGGACTTGACGCAGACAGCGCTGATCAAGATGTACCGGGCCTGGCCCAAGGTGCAACGGAAGAACACCGTCGACAACTACGCGCGGCAGGTCCTGCTCCGCTGCTGGCTGGACGAGCGAAGGAAACCCTGGCGCACCGTCGAGAACCGCGACGGCCAGGTGCCCGACCAGCCCGGCGCCGACCTTGATCCCGCACTGGCCGGACCGGCCACGGGGACCAGGGACCTACTGCTGCGCGCGCTCACCGAGATCCCACCGCGGCAGCGCGCCGCCGTGGTCCTCCGCTACTGGGCAGACCTGTCCATCGCGGATGCCGCGATCGCGTTGCGCTGCTCGGAAGGGACCGTCAAGAGCCAGGCCGCGCGGGGGCTGGACGCCCTGCGCGCGGTCGTCGAGCGGCTGGACGTCGAGTACGTGCCGGCCGCCGGGAGGAGCGTGTGATGAAGGACAACCAGTTGATCGACGATCTGCGCGGAATCGGCGGAGCGGAGCCGCCATTGGGCTTTGACCCGGACCGGGTGGCCGACACCGCGGCCAAGCTGCACAAGCGGCGGCGGGCCCTGACCGGGGTCAGCCTCGGCGTCGCGGTGGCGGTGGCCGCGACCGCCTTCTCGGTGAGCCTGGTGCTGCCGGGCGATGCCGAGGAGGACATCGGGATGGCGGCCGCGCCGACGAGCTGGCCCACGGTGACCGTGGCGCCACGGCAGTCGGATATGCCCAGCCCCAACGTGGACCTCAGCAAGCAGATGGAACGGCTCAAGGCCGAGCTGCCGGAGATCATCGAGCAGGCCAAGCCGGGCGCGCAGCTCAAGGTGGGGCGGATTGACCAGTATCAGCCCAACAACTGGGACCACGTCTCCATCGGCGTCGGGTTCGTCGGCCCGAGCGGCGAGCAGAACTACAACCTGGGCATCTTCGGGAAGGCGATGAAGTACCAGGGCGGCTTCAACCTGAACGAGAAGTGCGCGGTGCTGGTCTACCCGCCGGTCAACGGAAAGCCGCGCACTGAGGAGCCGGGACCGGGCACCCGGTGCCAGAAGTTCCCGCGCAAGGACGGCAGCACGGTGGTGGTCGAGGAGCAGATCGTGACCCTTAATGGCTCGATCGGCGCGAGCGGGGTCCCGGAGGGCGAGAAGTTGAAGATGCTGACCGTCAGCCACTTCCGCACCGACGGCACCCTGGTCCAGTTGCTGGGGACGATTGGGGTGCCGATGGGAGTACCGCAGGCGCTCACCGACAACGAGGCGGTCCGGATCGTCACCAATCCCGGGCTGAACCTGAATTAGCCGGAACCAACGGGGGGATCCGGACATCTCACAGTGGCCGGCGCTGATCTTCAGCGTCGGCCACGTGGCGGTCGACACTGGGGGTGCCGACCGCCACGTGCTCATATACGCGCTGGTCAACTAGGCTGTGTGAACGTGACCTCGACCAAGCCGCGCATTCCCAACGTCCTGGCCTCCCGGTACGCCTCGCTTGAGCTGGCCCGCCTGTGGTCGCCCGAGCACAAGGTGGTCCTGGAACGGCAGCTCTGGCTGGCCGTGCTGCGGGCCCAGGTGGATCTCGGCATCGAGGTGCCCGCCGGTGCGCTGGCCGATTACGAGCGGGTGCTGGAGCAGGTCGACCTGGGCTCCATCGCCGAGCGGGAGCGGGTCACCCGGCACGATGTGAAGGCCCGGATCGAGGAGTTCAACGCCCTGGCCGGGCACGAGCACGTGCACAAGGGCATGACCTCGCGGGACCTCACCGAGAACGTGGAGCAGCTGCAGATCCGGCTGAGCCTGGAGCATGTGCGGGACCGGGTGGTCGCGGTGCTGGCCCGGCTGGGCGCGCTCTCGGCCGAACACGCCGAGCTGGTCATGGCCGGGCGTTCGCACAACGTGGCCGCGCAGGCCACCACGCTGGGCAAGCGGTTCGCCACCGCGGCCGATGAGTTGCTGACCGGGTTCGGCCGGCTGGAGGACCTGCTCGCGCGGTACCCGCTGCGTGGCATCAAGGGCCCGGTGGGCACCGCGCAGGACATGCTGGATCTGCTGGACGGGGACGCGGACCGGCTCGCCCGGCTGGAGACCGCGGTGGCCGGGCATCTCGGGTTCGGCCAGGTGCTGACCAG
Source organism: Crossiella sp. CA198 (assembly GCF_052078295.1). Taxonomy (NCBI): domain Bacteria; kingdom Bacillati; phylum Actinomycetota; class Actinomycetes; order Pseudonocardiales; family Pseudonocardiaceae; genus Crossiella; species Crossiella sp. CA198. Next base: position 367,714 of record NZ_JBQJIM010000005.1, on the reverse strand, counting down.
TGTCGGCCAGGTCTACCCGCGCTCGCTGGACTTCGAGGTGGTCACCGCGCTGGTGCAGCTGGCCGCCGGGCCGTCCAGCCTGGCCAAGACGATCCGGCTGATGGCAGGGCACGAGCTGGTCACCGAGGGCTTCAAGCCCGGTCAGGTGGGCTCCTCGGCCATGCCGCACAAGATGAACACCCGGTCCTGCGAGCGGGTCAACGGCTTCGCGGTGATCCTGCGCGGGCACGCCTCGATGGTCGGCGAGCTGGCCGGGGACCAGTGGAACGAGGGCGATGTGTCCTGTTCGGTGGTGCGCCGGGTCGCGCTGCCGGATGCCTTCTTCGCCTTCGACGGGCTGCTGGAGACCTTCCTGACCGTGCTGGACGAGTTCGGCGCCTTCCCCGCGGTGATCGGCCGCGAACTCGACCGCTACCTGCCGTTCCTGGCCACCACCAAGGTGCTGATGGCCGCGGTGCGGGCCGGAGTGGGCCGGGAGACCGCGCACGAGGCGATCAAGGAGAACGCGGTCGCCACCGCGCTGGAGCTTCGTGAAGGTTTGGAACGAAACGACCTGCTGGACCGGTTGGCCGCCGATGACCGGCTGCCGCTGGACCGGGTCGCGCTGGACGCGCTGCTGGCCGACCGGCTGCCGTTCACCGGCGCGGCGGGCGCGCAGGTCAGCGCGGTGGTGACGCGGATCGAAGCAGTGCTGGCGCGGTACCCGGAGGCGGCCAAGTACAGCCCCGGCGCCATCCTCTGAACCCGGTTTCGAACCGGCAGAACTGGTGCCCCGGTACTTCGGAACCCTCTAAGTACCGGGGCATTGCGCACATTCGCCCCTGAGAATGACTCGCGAGACAACATGTCGGGTCACTGGGGAGTGAACTTTGGTCGCACGGATGGAGGGGAAGGCCCGAAACCGCACCGCGCTACTGGAAGCAGCCAGGGAAGTCATCGTCGAGGAAGGGCATCGCGGGGCCTCCCTTGGCGTGATCGCGGGCCGGGCCGGCCTCACCACCGGCGCCATTTACTCGATTTTCGGCAGCAAGCGCGACCTGTTGATTGCGGTCATCGAGGACATTCACCGACGTGTCATTGCCGATCTGCAACAGCTCAGCGATCCGCGACTTTCGCTGGAACAGGTGATCGCGGTCTACGTGGCCGGGCGGTTGCGCGCGGCCGATGCCAAGGACGCCGCGCCGCTGCTGGCCTTCGAGACCGAGTTGTCCGGGCTGGCGCAGAGTGATCCGGTGGTCAGCACCCGGCTGCGGGAGATCTCGGTGCGCTCGGACCGCCAGTTCGCCGAATCGCTGACCGGCCGCCGGGACGAACGCGGCCTGGTGGTGGACGAGCGGCGGGCCGGGTACCTGGCGCTGGGCGTGCGCGCGCTGGTGCTGGGCTTCGAGCAGCGGCGGCTGCGGGGCGAGGCGGTGCCGGAATCGCTGGTGCTGGACCTGGCGACCGCGATGGTCCGGCAATAAAAAGGATCGCCCAGCCCCCGAGCCGGGCGATCCCGAATCCGCCGGACGATCCCCGAGAAAGTGGCGGAAAACTGTTGCCGAGATGATGGCACGGTTTGTCGGTTCTTGACACCTGTGGTGCGACGCAGGTCACGTGCGGTGCATTGCCTAGGGTGAGGCCGTGACCTCCCTCGCCGACTACCCGCTGATCGCCGCGGGCAAGGTTCGTGAGCTGTACTCCGTCGACGACGAGCACCTGCTGTTCGTCGCCTCCGACCGGATGTCGGCCTTCGACTTCGTGTTGCCCAACGGCATCCCGGACAAGGGCCGGGTGCTCACCGCGATGAGCGTGTTCTGGTTCGAGCTGCTCGCCGACGTGGTGCCCAACCACGTGGTGGCCTGGGACGACCCGCGCATCCCGGCCGAGGTCCGCGGCCGCGCGCTGCTGGTCCGGCGGCTGGCGATGGCGCCGGTGGAATGCGTGGCCAGGGGCTACCTGACCGGATCCGGCCTGGCCGACTACCGGCGCACCGGCGCGGTCTGCGGGGTCGAACTGCCCGCCGGTCTCGTCGAGTCCGACCGGCTGCCGGAGCCGATCTTCACCCCGGCCACCAAGGCGGAGATCGGCGCGCACGACGAGAACGTCTCCTTCGCCGCCGTGGTCGAGACGGTGGGCGCCGAGCAGGCCGGGCAGCTCCGTGACCTGACCCTGGCCGTCTACGGCCGGGCGGCCGCGCACGCGGAGAGCCGGGGCCTGATCCTGGCCGACACCAAGTTCGAGTTCGGCGTGGACTCCGCCGGGCAGCTGGTGCTGGCCGATGAGGTGCTCACCCCGGACTCCTCCCGGTTCTGGCCAGCCGAGGGCTACACCCCCGGCCAGGTCCAGCCCTCCTTCGACAAGCAGTACGTCCGCGACTGGCTGACCTCGCCCGCCTCGGGCTGGGACCGGGCCTCGGACACCCCGCCGCCGCCACTGTCCGCGGAGGTCGTGGCGGCCACCAGGGCCCGCTACGTCGAGGCGTACGAGCGGATCACCGGCCGCTCGCTGGCGGACTGGCCGTCCCCGGAGGCTTAAGCAGAGTTGCGCCTGCGCGCAACCTCAGTGGCAGGTCGTGGTCACGCGGCCATGGCGCAATAGGGTCATGCGCCCCAGACTGCTCGTCTCGCTCTCGGGCATCGGCCGCGCGACCCTGGCCGAGTGCACCGCGTTCGCCGCCGCGCTGGACCGGCGCGGCCTGCCGCTGTCCCTGCTGCTCACCCCCAAACCCAACAGCGAGCGCCCCACCAGGGACTCGCCCGTGCTGGACTGGATCAGGGCCCGCGAACAGGCCGGGGACGCCCTGGTGCTGCACGGTTTTGACCACGTGGCCCAGCCCAGCGGGGCCTGGCTGCCGCTGCCAAGGCTGGCCCCCGCGGCCAGCTGGGCAGGCGGCCGGATCTGGCGGCGAGCCGAGTTCGCCGACCTGCCCGCACACGAGGCCGGACTGCGGCTGCTGGCCGCCACCGCGGTGCTGGACCGCCTGGAACTGCGCACCAAGTGCTTCGCGCCACCGAGCTGGCTGGCCTCGGCCGGCACGGTGGTCGCGTTGCGGCGCAGGGGGTTCGAGGTCTGCGCGGACGCCGCCGGCGTGCACGACCTGCGCACCGGGGTGCTGCACCGGGGCCGGGTGCACCAGGTCGGCCGGGGCGAGCTGTGGGTGCGGGCCGCGCTGCGCGGCGGGCGGCGCGGCGGACTGGTCCGGATCGCGGTGGACGCGGCCGAGTTGTCCCGGCCGCAACCGGCCCGCGCGGTGCTCGGTGCGATCAGCGGCGCGCTGGCGCTGGGCGCGCTCGGTGGGACATATGCAGACCTCGGTCTGGGCCGTATCGCCGAACGTCGTGGGCTGAATGCCGGATAATTACGGCGCATGAACGAGTGACGGCGCCAATCACCGCACCGGACGATCGAGGTCGTCCCCTCCCAACCCTGCGGTGAGGTGCGTATGAACAGAATTACGAAATTGTTCCTGGTTGCCGCCATGGCCATCCCGGCGGCGGGCTCGTTCGGATTTTCCACCCCGGCCCCGGCAGCCGCGGCGAGTGTGCCCCAGGACGAGAAGGTCGGCGCCGAGGAAAACGTGGCGCACACAATTGCCGGTGGCGAGGGCGCGCTGACCCTGCGGCGCGCGGAATCCGGCTACGTCAAGGCACACGTCACCGGCCTGAAACTGCGGTCAGGCGATGTGCTCCGCATTTCCGACCCCAGCGGCCGGGAGAGCTACACCTACACCGGCGCGGACGATGTAGCCGCCAGCCCGGACGCGACCGGGTTCTGGGCCATGTCGGTCACCGGGGAGACCGCGGTGCTGAGCCTGGCCGGCAAGGACGGCGGCCCGGCATCGCCCGATTCCACCGCCACCATCGACAAGCTGACCCGCGGCTTCACCCCGGCGGAGTTCAAGGCCGCGCAGGACAGGCAGACCCGCAGCATCTGCGGTGCGAACAACTACCAGGACGTGGCCTGCTACCAGACCTCGAACCCGACCGAGTTCGCCCGCACCAAGCCGGTAGCCAAGCTGCTGCGCAACGGTTCCTCGCTGTGCACCGCCTGGCGGGTCGGCGAGAAGAACCGCATGCTCACCAACAAGTATAAACCACACACCATGGTTGACCTGCACTGACGCCGCCCGTCGTCATCCGCCGGGCCGGTGTGCCGCGCGGCAGGCCCGACACCGCCCGCGCCAGTACTTGTAGCCGGACGCACTGCCGCACTTCGGGTTGTGCTGATCGCAGTACGTCTTGAGCGCCGCCTCTATGGCCGCCTCAAACTCAAGATCCCAGCGCATGCGGCCGTACACCGCATTGGAGTGCAGCCCTTGCCGATCAGCGGCGGCGTGCACGTCCCCGTTTGCGGTCAGGTCAGCAACAAGTTGTTCGCGGAGTTCCGGCGGAAGCACTGCATCGTTGATGGTTCGCCGCCAGTCGCGGGAGTCATCGTTGTAGGCCTCCCTGGCGGCCGGATCACGGGCACCCGCGCGCCAACGGGATACGTCAAGGTGCACAGAGGTCCCCTCGCAGTCGCAATCTTGCGTATGGCAGCCCCGCATGTGCGGGGACAGATACCCCGTCGCGTCATCGGCGTGCACGGGTACCGGACCAACTCCGCAAGCGCGGGGATTTATGGCGCGTCAAGCAGTAAGACGGACCAACCCCGCCGGGGCGGGGACCGTCTAGCCGGAGCGGGACGGCCGCGACGATACCGAGTCCGGCCGCGGCGGGCAACGGGCGGTCACCCGTTCTGGGCTACTGCCCGGCCCCCGTTGCCTGCCATTCGATCACCGTGGGCAGTGCCCCGCCGGAGGTCATGAACTCGACCATGGCGCGCTTCGTGTCCTCTTCGGGGATCTCGCTGTTGGCCGGTACGTCGCGCTCGCCTCCCCATTCCTGGTAGGTCACCGTGATGTCTACGCCGGGGGGCGTCGTCTGGGTATCGATGCTGAACCAGGTTCCCGGCGGCTCGATGCCGGAATAGCTGAGCACGCCGCGTCCATTGCGCGGGTTGAGCCCGAGTCGGAACTCCGCGACTGGGAATTCGTCCTCGGCTACGTCCGTCATGTATGCCAGTTCGACGAACAAGGGGCTTCCGCCGCGTTCGCGGATGCGCTGATGCACGTAGTCGTACAGCCGATCGACGTCTTCTGCCGTGGTGATCACGAAGGGCTCGTCATCGGGAACGACGGTCGCGTGTACGCAGTGTTCAGGCGTCATTTCGGTTCCCTACCCGTGTATGTCTTCGTTTTGATCGTATCGCCGGTGCGCCAGTAGACCGTGAGGGACTGCCCGGGGTGCAGCAAGATCGGTGCGATGCGGTCGCAGCTGCGCGGCCCCTTGCAAGGCCCGTCGGCGTTGTTGATGGCCAGGTGCACGTCACGCGTTTCGGGACTCTCGTGCATTTTCGCAACGACCTTGGTTTCCACGTGCGCAGTCACGCTCAACGACCCGCTAGGGGGCATCAGGCCGTTTTTCTTGAGCACAGCGACTGCTTCGGCTTGGTCGGCTTGGCCGCTCACTTCTTGGCGGCCGGTCCGCTCGCTCGGATTGATCCACAACCCGCGCGTCAGTCCATCGCTGTTGGGACGCTCCGGCAATGCCGTGAGCACGTCGCGCATGACCTCTGCGGGTGGCCGAGGGTCTCGCGCCCATTTCGCGACTGGATCGGCGGTCGGCGTCGGCCGTGACGGCTGTTCGCCTGCCGCCGGTTTCGTCGGTGGCGCGGCCGTTGGCGCTTTGGCCGCGGCCCAGTTCTCCACCTCGCGCGCAGCCATGCCGGCATTCCTCAGTGCGTCGTTCAGCAGCCCGTCCAGCCGGGCGAGCAGCCCCGCCGCTTCGGCCCCGGCGGTGGAGGCGCTGCCATCGGCGGCGCGGCCGAGCTGGCCGCGGAGGTCGTCCAGCTCGGTGATGCAGCCCTGGACGGCGGGCACGGGCAAGCGGCCCAGGGCGGCGCGCAGGACGTCCGCGACGTCGGTTTCGGTGGTCACGCTCAGACTCCCCTCGCGGCGGTCCGCAGCGCCTCTACCGCGGCGGCGGCGACCGTGGCAGCCTCCCGGAGGTCACCCGTCATTCCGGCGAGCGTGGCGGGGATCGTGGCGCCGCCGGGGCGGTTGGAGGTGCGGAGCACGGTGGCACACTCGGCCTGGACGCGATCGGTGGTCTCGGCGTAGTCCAGCAGTGGCATGTTCTCCACCGCGTCGGCGATGACCCCGTACAGGGCGGCTAGCTCTCCAGCGGACATACGACGGCCCCCGATGCTCGGTTCACCTCATGGTGGCATCGGGGGCCGACAGGCGTTGGTGTGTGCACCACAAACCCGGCCGAGGGTGGCCGGATGGGGCTATGTGCCGTTCGTCCGGCGGCGCTCGCGCTCGCCTGCCGTACAGCTCGGCTCCGGGCAGGGAAACTCGGTAGCTCCCCGGTCCTGTCTGCCGACCTCGGTACGTTCGTCGTCTAGCCGGTGCACTGTGACGACCGGCCTGCTGAGCAGCCGACCAACGTCGCCGCACTTCTGGCACGCCATCGGGTTACCTCTCCTTGTCGACAGCAATGGCGGGACCGGTACGCCCGACCTGGCGAGGAAGGCGTACCGGCCCCGAAACCCCGGCACATTGGGGATACAACGCGTGCCGGGGCCGGACATCGCAGCGTCGCGTTCGTCCGGCGTGCGAAAGGGTCAGAGCGGTGTCGTGTCGGTCTCCTTCCTGTTGTGCGGTCGGCGGTGCGCATGCCCGCCGGGGCTTGTGGGCGGTCAGTCGGGCGTGGACTCGCGGTCAGGGCGGGCTGCGAGGAGCTTCTCCGCGGCCGACAGGGCGTCCGCGACGTCCCGTACCGTGCGCATGCAGTACGCAAAATCGCTGCCCAGCTCGGCAACCGCGTGGAACAGCGCGAGGAACGCTGCGCCCGCCTGCGCTTCCGTCATGTGTTCGGGCCGAGATTCGTTGTTGAGAAACCACGTCAACGGCTTCGCGCGGTTCTCGACTATCGCCCAGCGGTCCCTGAGCATCTGCGCGCGCTGCGTGCCCTGCATGTGGTGGATGGCCTGCCCTCGCAGCCTGTCTTGGCGCTCGAACAGGTCCCGCAGGTGGTCTTCCCCGGGGATCACGAGTCCGTCCCTCCCTGGTTGGGCCACACGATGTGGCCGGTCCAGAACACCGGGTGCGGCGAATGCTTTGCGCTGCACCACATGCATTCCAAGCCCCGGGCCGAGTCGACGGCGAAGTTGTGCGGCTGTCCGGTGTTGGGGCCGTGGTGGCACACGCCGGGGTCGTGTGCGTCGGCGACGTCGACAGTCATTCGGCACCACTCCTCTTCGGAATCGGGCCGCGGTGACGCATCCGCACGCCCGCGCTCCTCAGCGTGCGCCACACAGTCTGTGTGCTGACCTCTGCATATGCCGCGATCTTCGGAGTACTCCACATCTCGCCCAGGTAGAGCCGTTTGAACAGCTTGGCGTCCCTGGTCTTCTGCTCGTCAGTCCGCCTTGTGCTACCTGTCATCACGCCACCCCCGCCGGGTCTTCAGATCCCCGTTGCAGCTCGGCCAACAGCGCGGTGACGGCGTAGGAGCTGTAGCCGATGACCGCCGCGATATCGCTGATGGGCACAGGGGATTTGCGGGTAACAAGCTCGCGGACAACACCGGCGAGGCGGCGGCGTTCATCAGGGTTGAGCGTCCGGTATGTCGGACGCCCCAAGCCGCTAAAGATTGACCTGATCACGTCCATCGGCACATCCAGCGCCTGCGCTGCCCCCCACAGGTTCATGCCGCACGTGTCTAGCTTGTGCCAGAGCGCAACCTGTATGTCCCGTTGCTCTCTGTCCGAAAGGGACAGACGCGCCGTTTCCCAGCGAGCCATGACGTCACAACCCGGCTAGGACGTCGCGGATCACAGGGATCTGTTCTGTGGGCTGGTCGAGCTGTCTGGGTCGGACCAATGCGTGCCGCGGACTATTGCCGTGGCGCGCAACGGGAATGATGGGAGCGGGGAGGTTCTGCGGCCCCGTCTGTTCGATCCGGACGGTTCCGTATGGCACGGCGTGTTGAGACGTGCCATCCTTCAGCTTGGCGTAGTGGTCGCGCCGATCCGCTTGGGCATCAAGGGTTTGCTCGGCTTCGGAGAGAGGATCGGCCGCCGCCTGGTCTGCCTCGGCCGCGCCGGTGCGCTCGGCCTGGATGAGCCTGTGCGCGTCGAACCCGGCGGCCTCGGCCTCCATCCGGCAGGCCCGGAACACCATCGCTGCGCCGACCAGCAGCAGAATCATGAGCAGGGAGACGAACCCGGCCGCCATCCCGTGGAGGTAGTCAGTGCTGGGCATCGTCGGCCCCCTCGGTGTCGGCTGGTGCGGGCGATTCCTGTTGCGCAGGAACGATGTTGTTGACGAACGCGGTAGCTCCGCAGTCACACTCGTGGCATTCGCAACGCGCTCCTGGGTCCGCCTTGTGTTGGTGCGCCTGACATCCGGCGCACAGGAACGGTTCGGGCGGCCGGTTCACCGCGCACACCGTGCCCCGTTGACGAACGCGAGCGTGAGGACGAACCCCGCCAACGCGTCCACGATCGAACTGACCATGCCCCTACCCCTGTCCACCGTTGGGAACGGCGGAGCACGGTCCGCGCCATGCTCCCGTGCTCCGCCGCCGTTTCGGCGGGTGGACGGGACTGCGTCGGCGTGACCCCAGCCGCCCCGTCCACCCGGGTGAGCACGGCCGCGTCAGCGACCAGACGCCGCCTGGCGGGGAGAACGCCGGGCGACACGACCGTGCTCGGGGCACCCGCGCCCCTGCAACGCGGGTGCCGCTTGCGGGCGGGCGGGGCTGCCTGCGAGGGAGATGGGTAGCCCCGCCCGCCTGAGCACCGCCGCGTCCATTCGTCGGGGGACGACTGGCCGCTGACTCCGCGTGCGCCGGGGGCACGTGCGGATGGTGGTGCTCGTCTGCGGGGTGAACAGGGCCGGGAGCCGTGGAGGGACCCGGCCCTGTCCACCGGCGCGGCTGATTGCTGATCCCCGCGCCACCCCGCCGGAGCGGGGCACACCCAGGGTGGAGAATAAATTCTCGCCACGCAAGCAGGCTGCCCGAGAATAGTTTCTCATACACTCATTCGGGCTAAGAGAGGTAGATCAACTGCGGCCGTAGGCTGTACCGCGCATCAGTACGCCCAGGGCAGCAAGGGAGGTGCAGGCATGGCGGAGTACGCGCCGACCATCCGTCAGCGATGGGTCGCGCGGATACTGGTCGACTGGCGGGAGGCCAAGGGGCTGAAGGCCAACGCCGTCGCCCAGGTCTTGGGGTGGCCGCAGTCAAAGATTTCGAAGATCGAGACTGCGCGTCAGGCACCGACAACCGGGGACATCCTGGCGCTCGCCGCCCACTACCGCGTACCCGAAGACGAGCGAGACGACACGGTCAACCTGAACGAGCGGGCCGGGGTACGCGGATGGTGGGCAAGCTACGAAGACCAGGCACGCCCCGGCGGGCTCGGCGACCGCATTGAACTGGAGAGCGAGGCGAACCTACTCCGGACGTTCCAGAACGAACTGGTCCCTGGGCTGCTTCAGACGCAGGCGTACACCAGGAATCTCGGGACACTGTGGGTGCCGCCAACCACCCCGGAAGGGGTTGCGAAGACCACTGAGATTCGCATGCGCCGTCAGGCTCGGCTCACCGGTGAAAACCCGCTGACGGTGCACGCGGTGCTGTCTATGCGAGTGCTTGAGTTCGACCAGGATGACCCCGTGGTTGCCCCGATCATGCGAGAGCAACTACACAAGATGATCAATCAGAATGACGGGAAGACGGTCAACATCCAGGTGATCCCGTCCAGGGTCAAGTTCCACACAAGCATGGGGCAGCCCTTCGCTGTCTTGTCCTTCCCGCACCGCTCCTACACAGATGTGGCCATCCTCGACTCGCACCAGGGACCGATCTACGTCGAGAACCCTGCGGCTGTGAGTGGGTATAGCGAAAACTTCAACTGGCTCGCGGAGACCGTCGCGCTCGATTGGAAGGCGACCAGCTCCATCATGATGGAGCTTGCTGATCCCCGCTGAACTAGGAGTGCCACACGATGTCGCCACACTCGGCAAGCAACGCTGCTTGGATCAAGAGCAGATGGAGTGAAGGGGGCGGACAGCAGGACTGTGTGGAGATCGAGTTCCGGCCGAACGCGGTTGCTGTCCGAGACAGCAAGAACCGCCATCGCGGCGAACTGACCTTCTCTCGCACAGCCTGGACGTCCCACCTCGCGCTGATCACCGACCCGGCCGAGCGCGCCACATGGCCGATGAGCATCTACGTCCCCGGTCGCCGCGGCGACAAGGACGGCGTCCGGCCGCTGCTCGACCTCGCACACGCCGACTGGCGCGGCGCTGATCCGAACGATGGCGCACGGGTCGAGTACGCGTTCCTCTCGCACGCGGGCGCGGTGTTCGTCGCCATGCGCAACAGCGCCGAGTGGCGCGGCGAGCTCTTGTTCGATGCGGCCGAGTGGAGCGCCTTCGTGCTCGGCGCGATGGACAACGAGTTCAACCCGGCGCTTACACCCGCATAGCCATTGCAGCGCAACGAAAAACGGGGCGCCCGGTCATCCGGGTGCCCCGTTGCTGTCAGCCGCCGAGTTCCTCACGCGCCCGGCGTCGCGCCGCACCCAGCTGCAAGGCGGCACGGCGTTCCGCGCGCAGGGCTTCCCGTTCGGCGGCCTCGACCTGCGCCCGCTCGGTGGGAGTCGGCGCGTCGTCCCACTCCCACCCGACGAACACTCGCCCGTCGCGCACCGAGCATGTCTCAACGCGACCGTGTACGGCATAGTCGGCGTGCGCGACCAGGTGGTCAAACACGGCGTCCCGAAACTGCGGCAACTGCTCCCGCTGGATGTAGCCGCCGTAGCCTGCGGTGGTGATGTCCGGCGTCGGCATGCCGTCGGCGTCACGCAGGTTCTCCGCCGGGCAGGTCTCGACCACGGCCCAGGTCACCGCAGGCTGGGCACGCACGGCCGCCCGGACGGCGGCGGAACGCGCCTCCCGTCGGCTCATTAGCTCTGTGTCGCTACGGTCAGCCACGATCCCGATACTATCCGCGTCCGCGTGGTGACCGCCCCGGCGGCACCGTGGCCTACTCGACTACCGGCCTGAGCAGGGTCCGCGGAACGAAGTGCGCCGCGTGCAGCGCCGGGAGGCTGATCGGCCCGGGAAGCTCATAGGTCACCCAGCCCATGTAGGCCCCGGTGATCGTCCGCCGCCACAAGTGGAGCTGCCCCCGGGCAACCTCCGGCAGGTGAAGCCCTTGTGCCCTCACGATCAGGCGCCCCGCCTCGCGCTCCGGCCCGGGGTCGACGTGGCGGTACAGCTCGGCCAGCCTGATGTCCACGGCCACGGGCGGATCGCGCACCGCGGCAACGAGTTCGTGGGCTCGATCCCACGCTTCCGCATCGAACATGTGTTCGAGTCTGATACCTAGAGCGGTGCACGTCCAACCCGATCATGGTTGGCGCGCACAGAACGGGGCACCTGGTTGTCCAGGTGCCCCGGGTCAACCTGGCCGCCCCTACGCCTTGCAGGCAGTGTCTTTGGACAGCTTGTTCCGGCTGGACAGGGTGCTGTTGGTGGTCGAGCGCACGGCCACGCTCTGAAACTCGACCTTCGCCGCCTCGGCCGCGGCGTACACGGCCTCGCACATCGGCACGGCCGCCGGGTCCCGCTTCGGCAGGTCGGCGACCACGACCACCGCGGCCCCGTCCAGCGTCACCGACTTCACGGCCGTCAGCCACGCTGCCTTGCCGTGGGCCTTGTCCAGCGCCGCTTTGATCGTGGCCCCTTGCACGGTCTCGTCGCCGCCGGAGCTGGTGCTCACCGCGGAGCTGGTGGTGGCGGCGCTCGTGGTGTTCTGCGGCGCGGCGGCGTCCCTTCCGCCGCATCCGGCGAGCGCGGTCAGCGCGGCGGCAGCAACGGCAAGCCTGGCGATTCGGTACATGTAGAGCGTCCCCTCTGTGGTGCGTGTCGGTAGCGCGCCCGTTACGTCGCGCGAGCGATCCGAATCATTACGTTGTGGTGTGCACAACAAAAAGAAAGCCCCCACCCGGATAACCGGGCGGGGGCCTCTTGGGGCTGGCTTTTACGTCCACCCCTGGCACGCAGGTTAGCACGCCCTAATTGCATGCCGACAGTATGGTTCACGGTTGTTGTTCACGCCGCTCACGCCGCGCTGACCGGCGGGCCGCTCAGTAGGTCGACGAACGACCTGATCAGGCAGGGAACCCTAGTCAGGCGCGGTGCACTGTCCGCGGGTAGCTCTCTGGAGTAACCCGGTGCACCCGCCGCCGCCCGCGTGAGTTCACGCACGCGCTGATCGTGAACTCGGCGTTCGGAGTCAGCTCGCAAATATCATGCACGATGCCATGTTCACAAGGATTGACCACGTGAAGAATCACGCTATCTCTGCTCATTTCCCCCCTCTTTCCTGAGCCATTGCACTACCTGTTGAACCATTCCGGCGTACTCGCGCATGTCGACGTCGACCACGACGTGCACCGCCCCGCACTCCCGGCATGCCCACTCCGACCCGATCCCCGCTCCGGCGGCGGCGACGGCTTCCGCGCTCGGCCGGTGGCACGGGTGGGTCCTGCGCCGCCACGGCATCACCGCCCCGTGTGGATGAACCGGGCGGCGGCCACCACGTCGGCGCGCTGCTGCCCGAGCGCGGTGTAGGCGGAGGCGACCGCCAGCACGCGCGGCGCCATCTCGGCCACCAGTTCGGGCGGCACGGCGACCGGGGCCGAGCTGGTCGACGTGTCCAGCCCGCCCAGCTCGGCGTCTGCGGCGGCAGTCCACAGGGCCGCGGCGATCTCCCCTGCCGCCGCGTTGGCCAGGATCACCGAGTTCACCGGGCTCCGGCTGGTGCCGCTGGTGGCCGAGAACAGCACCGTGTCCGCCTCAACGCCGCGGGCAACGGAGAGCGCTCCGAACTCCCGTTCGCCGTCGGCACCCTCGGCCAGCCCGTGCAGGAACCCGGCGGCCTCGCCGATCTCCGCCCCCCGGAGCGTCATCTCCGCCGCGCCGGGCTGCGCGGTCTCCTTGATCACCACAACCACCCCGTCGACGGTGCGTGCGAGCGAGAGGTGATCACCCGGCATCTCCTTACACGGCCACGTCTGCAATCTCGTTGTCCCCCTTCACGATCGCGTGCTTGCGCATCTTCCCGAGCGCGCTCAGGTGCGACTTGCTCACGGCCTGCCTGGACACCCCGAGCGTGGTGGCCGCGCTCACCGTGGACTGCTCCTCGCCGTAGAGGGCGTCGATCACCTCGCGCTCGCGCGGGCTCAGCCGTGCCGCGGCGCGCAGCGCCCGTACCTCGGTGATCACCCCAACCCGGGCGAGCCGGTCGGCTACCGCGTCGTCGGCGACCATCTCGGCCGCGCTCAGCGGTTCGTACTGCCCGAACATCACGTCCCGGACTGCCCAGAACGTGTCCAGCGCCCACCCATGGTGTTCGCGGGCGTGGGCGGCGGCGGCCACCATGTCGTACTCGCCGTCGACGGTTGCCGTCGCGCGCAGGGACTGCCGGAGTTTCTGCGTCAACCGCCCGGGGTCGGACGGCTTGCCGCACACCTGCGTGCCCGCAACGTTGACCATGTGGCCTCGGATGGCGAGGCCGAGATACGGCCCCAGATGCCCGCCGAACTGGTTGCGGATCTTCCCCGAACGCGCGTCGGCAAGTAGGCGTTCCGCGCCTTCCTGGTGCAGGTCTTCCCGGTCCAGGGCCGAGCTGCCCACCGATGCGGAGGCGATCTTGTCCAGTTCCGGCGCGGCGCGCAGGTACAGCGCCGACTCGGCCGCGCGGTCGCCCTCGGCCACCGCGGCCAGCAGTTCCGGTGTCGACCGCGGGTCGGCGTAGTCGGTTGCCGCGGTCGAGCTGGTGGCCAGCGAGCGCAGCATGCGCGGCAGCGCCGCGCCCCGGTGTTCCGGTGGTTTGGCCGCATCCAGTCCCGCCCGGATGTCGGTGATCAGGTCCCGCGCGTTCGTCCCCGCGCAGAAGTTGCACACTCGTGTACGCCCCCCTCTTTCGTGCGCGCAGCATCCAGCGCGGCCGTCTACTAGAGATAGTCGGCAGCGCGGGCGCTACTGCGGCCCTCCGCGCGCCCCCGCACGCGCTGGTGCACTCCGCACCGGGGGATGCCCCGGCGGGTCCTCGGCTGATCAGCCGGTCTGTCTACTGTGGACGGCGACGCCGTCCCGGTCACCTAGACGGGTATGGCACGTAAGGGATTCGTGCGTTGCCTGCGTTGGTGTGCCGCCCTGTCCACGTTGCCCCCCGGCGTCGTGTGTCGTCTGCCCGTCTTGTCTAGGTTCGTTCGAGCCAAACACGGGCAGGCCGGTTACGCAACGCCCACTTCGGAAATGGACCAGTCGGTCCGCGACCACTCGCGGTTACCCCTGTAACGGGCCGCTATCACGTTGCGTAACCGGGCTTTTGTCCCTGCGTGACTGGACCGGATACGGACCGTGACATTATGGGGCGATCGTTCCAGAATTCGTAAACACGACCGTCCGTCAACTAATCCGTTCGAGTGATAGTTGAACGATCAACAACGAACGTGACATGTATCACGGTTGTCGCCGGAGTGCTCCGCTATCACCCGGTCGAGCTAGGTGGTTCTACTCGGGTCACGGTCTCGCGACCCTGAGTGAGTGCCCGCTCGGCCGCGCCGACGTAGCCGGGCACTGCCTCCGCGGCCAGCACGGCCTGAATGAGATGGGCGCGGGCGGCGTCCAGCCCGGCAGTGACGCCCTGGTCGACGCGGGCCAGGGCGAGCGCTTCGGTTGGTCGCAGCGCCCCGCCGACGACAACCCGTGGCACCACCTCCGGGTGCTGCTCCGCGGTCGCCTCGGCCACGGCCGCCCAGTCCTCCACCTTGTCCGCCGCGGCCCGCAGGCGCTGCGCGAGCACCGTGAACTTCTCCGCGCGCATGGTCATCCAGTCCCCCTGTTGTCGGTGTCGACGGTCGCGGCGGCCTCGGCCGCCCTGTGCAGGTAGTGCTGTGCCGCGGCGAGTACGGCGGCGGAGTCCCGGGCGAGTCCGAGTAGCGCGTTGCAGGTGCTGCACAGCAGCCCGCGCACGAGCCCCGACACGTGGTCGTGATCGACCACCAGGCCGTGCGGAAGCTGGTCCTCGTGCCGCCCGCACACCGCGCACCGGTAGTGCTGGTCGGCGCGGACCTGGTCGACCTGGTCGGCGGTGAGCCCGTACCGGGACCGGTACCGCCGGTCGCGGGCGGCGTCACGCTGCCCGGCGCGGTAGGCACGGCGGCAGGTCGAGCAGTGCGGGTGGCGCCCGCCGGGGCGCGTGGCATCTCGCGGGAACGCCGCGGCCGGTTTCACCGCTCCGCACCGTGGGCACCGGGTCAACTCTGCGCCCACGTCACCCACTGGGCTCGGTGCGCGGCGGGCACGGCGTCCAGACGGCCCGGCAGCCACTGCCCCAGCGACCGGCCGCCCTTGGACAAGTTGCAGCGCGCGCACGCGGGCGCGAGGTTCCAGGCGGCATCGTCGCCGCCGTGCACCAGCGGCCACAGGTGGTCCAGGTGCTCCGAGCGCGCCCCGCAGTACAGGCAGCGGTCCCGGTAGAGCCTGCGCAGCCACGGCACGTCGACCGCCAGGCGGTACGCGCCGCGCTCGGCTGCCCGGACCTGGTGCCCCCGCGCGCGGGCCCGGTCGCGACGGGACGGGAACACCCGGTACGCCTGATCGGTGAACTCCGCGAAGTACCGGACGGACAGCTGCTCGGCGGCGGCCAGCAGCGTGCACACGTCCTCTAGTTGTTGTGGTGTGCACACCAAGTACTCAACGGTCACATCCCGCAGCGCCGCGTGATGGGCCTCCGCCTGCCGAACGCGGCGCGCGATATCCCCATACACAGCAACGGTTTTCGCGCACTGATCCCGGCGGACCCGCTTGAAGTGCTCCGCGGCGTGCTCCCTGCACAGCCGCAATCGCCGCGGCCACGCCGGGTAGGCGCGCACGGCTTCCGTTGTGCCGCAGCGTGTACACCGGATCACGCGGCCAGTTCGTACAGGCTCCCCCACGAGCGCCCCCCAATCTCCAGATCGGTCGTCAGCGGCACGCCCGTACCAAGGAAGTCGGTGACCGCCATCGTTTCGGCCAGGGCACGGCCGACCTCGTGCGCGGTGTCGGCGGGCGCGCTGAACACCAGTTCGTCATGCACCGGAAGCCGCACGTAGTCGAGCAGCCCGGCGTCGTCCACACGCAACAGCGCGTCAGCGAGCACATCCCGTGCCGTCGACTGGACGATGTAGTTCGTCGCGGCGTACAGGCGGTTGCGGTCCAGCGGGATCACGCGCCCGGTCGGTGTGGTGACCTCCCTGCGCCCGTACTCCGCGCGCCGGACCAGGCGGGCCGAGTAGCGGGTGATGCCGCGGTACACCCGGTCGTACCGGCGGGTGGCGTGGCGCACCTGGTCGACCGGTGCCCCTGTCTGGCGGGCAAGGGTGTCTGCGCCGCCCCCAAACAGCTTGCCCAGCCCCACACCTTTCATCAGGTTCCGTTGCCGCAGCGTGTAGTCCGGCCCGTACACCAGCTCGGCCGTATAGCCGTGTAGGTCCCGCCCGGCGCGGATAGCCTCGATCATGACCGGGTCGCCGGACAGGGCTGCGATGACGCGCATCTCTACGGCCTGGTAGTCCACCGAGCCCCACACCGACGCGTCGTCGTCGGCGAGCATGCCCCGCCGCACCCTGGCTTCCTTGCTGGGCAACTGTTGCAGCGCCGGGCGGCTGATCGACATGCGGGCCGTCCGCGCCCGCAAGGACGCAATCGACGGATGTATCCGATCGTCCGCGTCGCGGTAGTCGAGCATCGCACCCGCGTAGCTGACCGCCCATTTGGCGGACCGCTTGCCGCGGATTACCGCATCCGCCAACAGGTTCGGTTCCCGGGCACCGATTCGTTCCCACTCACGGTCGAGGTCCGCGAGCGGCGCCAGCACCTCTTTGTCGACCTTGAGCGCGCCGGACTTGGTGATCTCGGTCAGGGTCTCGCCCATGCCCAGCAACGCGTTCACGACCTGCGCCGGGGCGTTGATCGAGCGCACCCCGTACCCGGCGGCGACATCCGTCCACCGCTCCGCGTCGCTGAGCAGATCCGCCCGCAAGGCGGTCAGGTACTCCGGGTCGACTCGCACCCCGCGGCGCTGAATTTTGGCGCACACCAGGGCAACCGCGGCCTCGAACTCGGCGAGCCGGGTGAAGCCGCGGGCGGCCACCAGGTCGGCGAGGACCGTATGCAGACGCGCCGTCAGGATGACATCCAGTCCGGCGTAAAGGGTGTAGGTCGGGTGGTCCAGCGGGATCTGAGCCCACCCGGTTTCCGTGGTGAGGCCGAGCGTGCGGAACGCGGCGGTGAGCCCGTCGGCGGTGTCCGGCGCGTCCGGGTCGACGTGCAGCGCGGCCAGTCCCTTGAGTTTGAGTCCCGGGCCGCCGTCTTCCGGGCCGCGTGGGTCGCACAGGTGCGCCAGGATCGCGGTATCAGTCAGCCGCGGCCACAGGGCGTCCAGATCGACCCCGGCGTGCCGGTCGAGCACAAGGGCGTCGAAGGGCGCGTTGTGCGCCACCAGCGCCGGATGGCAGGCAAGAACACGCCGGGCAGACCCCAGTCCGGCTGTACTCATCTCGGGCGGGATTCCTTGCGTGTCAACAGGAATGACCCACGCCTCACGAGCGGTACCGAACTGGACCATGCGCAACCGGAACCCGGCGGAGAACGCGTTGAGCCCGGTCGCCTCGGTGTCGACCGCCACCGGCCGCCGTCCCTGCTCAGCGGCCCAACGCTCGAACTCGTCCAGGTCGGCGCGCGACTCGGCCACGCGGATGACGACCTGTTCGCCTGCGATGCGGTGATGCTGTACCCGCACAACCCCCCTCTCCCCGGGCAGCACGAACGGGCCGGACCAGGTCGCCCCGGTCCGGCCGTCATTCGTTGCTGCTAAACCATTTCCTCAGCGCGGGCGCGGCGCACCCCTCGCAGGATCACCCCGCGGGCGCGCCGGGTCGTACCGACCTTGCGGGACTCCATCGCACGCCTAAACGTGATCTTCCCCCACGGGCGCTGCCCGCCGCCCTGCTCAACGTCAACCCAGTCCACATAGGACGAATACGCCTCGTCCAGGGGGATCTCGCCGCCGGGGTCGCGCACAAGCACGCCGGGCAGGTAGCCGTCCAACTGGTCGGATGCCCGCCGGTACTCCGCGACCGCGGCGCGCACGGACTCCGGCTCGCCGAGCCCGTCGCGGTACCACGCCACCGCCCCCCGGACCGCCCACGCCGCAATCCCCGTGGTCTCGTCGAGCAGCCGCCCAAGCAACCCCGGATCACGCTGTGCCCCAACGAACCCCCGCCGAAACGGGACCAGCCGGGTACGCCGCCAGAACCCGTCATCCTGCCCCCGCACATCCGGTTTGTAGTTCGTGGCCAACAGCAACAGCGCCGTCGGCGTGAACACGAACTGTCCCTTGTACAGCTCGCGCGCCACCACCGGATCACCCGCGGTGATCTGCTTGAGCAGAGCCTCATTGAGCCGCAGACCGTCCGACAGTTCGGACAGCATGGCCAGCCGCACCCCGCGCAGCGCAGCCAATGCCGGGTTCGGCGCGGACGGATCAAACGAGCGGGTGTAGCCGATCGCGGCTTGCGACAGGTGTCCGGTGATACCGGAGAACACCCGTGCCAGGGTGTTGACGAACACGCTCTTGCCGTTGGCGCCACTGCCATACAGCACCGCGAACACGTGCTCACGGGTGCTGCCAGTGATGCCGTAGCCGATGAGACGGCGGAGGTAGTCCGGCAGGTCTGGGTCGTGCTCGAACACCTCGGCCAGAAACTGTGTCCATCGTGGACACTCGGCGTCGGGGTTGTAGTCCAGGTGCACCATCCGCGTGAGCCGGTCCTCCCGGCGGTGCTCCCGCAACACGCCGGTGCGGAGATCCACCGTGCCATTGGTGAACGACAACAGGTGTTCGGCCCGGTCGAAATCTCCCGGGTCGGCCGCGGTGATCGTGCGCAGGTGATCCAGGCATGCGCGGATGCCGGTATCCATGTGCATCCGGCGGGTCCGGCGCACCGCGTGCCCGTGCTCCTCTGCCTGCCGTTGCTGTTCCCGGGACCCGTCGGCGTCACCGCGGGGCATCTCCTCCAATGCCCGGCGCATGGCGTCGGCGACCCGGTGGCCGATGGCGCGTTCCCGGGTGCTGCTCATAGGCTGCCAGACCCGCCCTGTCCAGCTCAGAAATCCTATGCCGTCCACATAGGACGTGTCCGGGCCGACGATACTCAGGGCCAGCCGGGCGTTCTCAATGTCGGTGCCCTGCATGGTGCCCGCCGGTTTGGTCGGCGCGGTGACCCAGATTGGCTCGGCCGACCACGGCGCCGCCGAGCCCACCGCCCGATGCAGCTCGCTCGCAAAGGACTCGCCGGTCTGCGCCCGCCACGCGGTCAGGTCGTCAGCGTCGTCGGGGACGACCAGCACGCGCGGGGTGATGCCGAGCGCGATCAGCCCGGCGGCCAGCGCCGCGACGAACGCGCGCCCGGCGTCATCGTTGTCCCCGCACAGCACCACGTCGCCGCCCTGCCCAGCCACCCGGGCAATCTCGCGCGCGGCGCGCTCGGCACGGGCAACACCAGCACCCCGCACGGCCACGGCGGTGTACCCGGCCCCTGCCGCGGTCAGCCCGTCCCCAGGTCCCTCGGTCACCACGGTGGTGGTGAACGCGCCGGGCAGGCGGAACACCGCGCAGGCGTCCCACTGCTGGCCGCCCGGTGAGGCCAGGTTCATCCAGCGCGCCGGGCACGCGCCGCCGATGTCGCGGCCCTGTAGTCCGCGGGGCACCCCGTCGGCGTCGGCGAAGGGCACCACCAGCCGCGGGTGGGCCAGGTACCCGGCGGGCCGGTAGTCCCGTGCCTGCCCGACGGTCACCGTGGCGTCGTCGTACCCGAGCCGGAGCTGAGCCGCCGCGTCGGCGGAGAGCCCGAAGCGGCGCGCGGCGTAGTCCGCCGCCGGGGACCCCGGGTAGCGCTCGGCCGCCGCGGCGACATAGACGCCGAGCGCGGCCACCGCGGCGGCGTCCAGCTCGGTGACCGGGCCGCCGGTCAGCGTGGGGTCGCCGCGCACGTCGAACAGTTCGGCCGTGCTCACCGCCGCGCGCTGCAACACCAGGTCGGTGGGGCACCCGGCGCGGCAGTACACCAGTGCCCGGCCCTCCGGGGTGAGCGAGACGTACAGGCTCGGGCGGCCGTCGCTGTGCGCGGGACACCGCAAGAGCACCCCGCCGGGCTCTGCAACTACGCCCCCGTCGCCGCCGAGCCGGTGTAGCAGTTGGTCTATGTGCACGATCCCCCTGTCCCACAACGAAAATCGGGGCCGGTGACTGTCTCCCCAGACAGTCACCGGCCCCGCCCCCTTGGCATGGCGCGATCAGGCAGCCGCGGCCAGCGGCACCGATACAGCGCCCTTGAGTACGATCTCCGGCCGGTGGTACTCCACATCCCGACCGGCTTTGGTGGTGTAGGCGACGTGGGTGATCTTCAGATCGGCCTGCACCGGGCCCCCCGCCTGCGCGAGCTGGTTCTCCAGCTCCGGCAGGTCCGAGACCAGAGTCCACGAACCCGACCCGAACAGGAAGTAGCCCAACTCCGGATCATCGGCCAGCCGGAACTTCAGCGAGATGTCCGGGCGCGGCCCCTTGCCTGACTTGGCCTTGTCCTTGCGTTCCTGCAACGAACGCGGGCATCCGCACGGTTCGCCGCGGTCGTCATCGGCCAGGCTGTACATACCGTCGCACTGGTGCACCGGCCCCTGTAGGCCGAGCAGCACCATCCGCGCCCGCAGGTGGTCCGCCTGCTCGATCACGATCGACACCGCCGCGGTTTCGGTCATGACCTGCCGGTTGTCGGCCCGGTCAGTGTCCCACTCTTCCGCCGTGCCGCCGAACAGCTCGGCGATACGGTCAGCGACGTCCGGGTCATCGGTGGTGACCCGCCATTCGGCCAGCGCGACCGGCCGACGGCCGACCAGCATTCCTCCGCGGAATCGGCCAACGATGTCGTCCATGAACACGTTGCGCGGGCGCGGTTTTGCGTCCGGATCGGTCTCAAAGATCCGCAGCGACAAACGATCTCCCCCATGAATTGTGTTGTGGTGCACCGGCTCCACCCCCACGAGAGCCGGTGCACTCGGTCAGGGCCGCTGGTAGCTGTTGCTCAGCGCCGCCCGGCTCCGTTCCCGCACGAGTGTGTTCAGCTCCGATACGAAAGTCTGAGCCTGACTCAGGGACGGAAGCCACACGATGCGCTTATCTCCCAACGACATTTCCACCCGGACTGCCTCCGACGGGCTGTATCCCAGTGGACTGGGCTTGACGCGGTGCAGCTCAACGCGCACGCCGGAGGCGTAGATCAGGACCGGATAGTTGGACGTCTTCTGAATCTGTGCGCCGTCCGGCAGCGCGGAGCGGTCGGGTTCGTCGGTAGTCCTGTAGGTCACGTTCCACGTAGGCATTGCTTGTCCCCCTTGCGTTTCAGGCTGCGCGACGCTGAGCGCCGGTGCTTGCAGTGGTGTCATGTACCGGCGTGCCGAGCACGCCCTTGGACGTCTCGTTCACCCAGTCGAATACCGCGCGCAGGTGCAGGAAGGCGGCGAACACCGCGTCGTCTGCGCGCACGGGTACGAGTTTCCAGCCCTCCGGCCGCAAGTGCAGCACGGCATGCGCGGTGATCTCCGGAATCGGCACTGTGTCCCCGGCCTGGGTGATGATGTGGTCGGCGCGGGCGTAGGCGGCGAGCTGCAACGCCACCGAATCGTGCACGCCTGACCGGGACGTCTTGACGTCCAGCATCACCGTTTCGCCGTCCAGACGCACGATGCCGTCAAAGCTACCTGCGTACCGGTAGGTGTCCGACCACACTGTGTCCTCAAGGTGGAGGATCTCCGGGCGGCAGGTCGTCAGGAAATCGTTGACGTGCTTGAGATACAGCGCCATGTCCGGGTGCTGACGGCCGACCGCTTCGCCGCGGGCGCGGCGCTCGAACAGCCCGTGTACCTCGGTGCCGACGTCGGCGGCGTTGGAGGTGACGCGGTGCGGCGAGCGCTTGAGATAGTCGATCGCGCCGGTACGGTCACCATCCACAAGCAACTGAACCACCGAGCCGATGTGATCGGCCGCGGACTCCGCAACAACTTTGGCAGCCCAGAACTTCAAGAATGGTTTAGGAAGCTGGTCGATCACGGAGGTAACCCCGGGGAACTTCTCCCGGGTCTCCGGGTGGACGTAGTAGCGCGAGCCGCCGCGCTTGATCGTGGATAGTCCGGTCATGTGGCCTCCGGTGATGTCTGCTGTCTGACATCACCGACACCCCCCGTGCCGCACCGATCAGCAACCACATGTGACTGGCGTCACAGTTCTGCATAGCTGGCTGCCCGCTCGGCTACAGGCCACAAAGGACGGATGCGGCTACGGGTCCAGCCGCAGCAGCGACCCCAGGTCGCCCGCGGCGCGCTCGCGCTTGACGGCGGCACGGGCAGCCTTGAGCCGTAGCTCCGCATACGCACCCGGGAACTCGGAGCAGAACCACCCCGGCGGCGGCGGCTCGGCGCGGCACCAGTGCACGTCATCCCGCAGGGCGATTGCCACGCGGTCGGCGACCCCTGCATCCGGCTCTACGTAGTCGATCTGGTCGAACGGCACCCGAATCAACCGGTCCAGGTAGCGCGCGTGCGCCTTCCTGTCGGCGGTCTCTTCGCGGAGCCTGTCCAGCAGTTTCGCCTGTCCTGCAACGAAATCTTCGCCCATGGTCATCTAGTGCCCCTGACGCCGTAGAGAGCGCAGGCTAACGCCGCGTCAACCCTATTCTACCATTCCCCTTGTGAGGCAAGGCTTTTGATCGAATCCAGCCGCCCCCGCAGGTGCTGCACCTGCTCGACAACCGCATCCATGCGCTTGACCGCGCGGGCGCGCGCGGCCTCACTCGGGCCGCCTGCCGTCGGCGGGTGGTCGATCACCTCCGCGAGGCGCGCCGAGGCGGCCTCTAGCGCGGCCAGGGCCGCACTGAGGGTCATCGGGGCGGGCTCGCTGGTTCCGGCCGCCGCCTGCGCCTGCCGGGCATGCTGGGCCTGGACGGGGGTTTGCTCGGCAATGCCGTAGTCGGCGCACAGCTCGCGGTACTTCGCCTCGCTGCCTCCCGCCATTCCCCTCAGCACCTCGCGAACCTGCCGTTGCACCTGACGGCGGACACGGACTTGCAGTGCAACCGACGCCTTGTCCTTCCCGCCGATGCCTGCCAGGCCGTAGACCTCCCTGGCGGCGAGCTTGCACGCGGCGGTAACCCCTGCCAGGTCAGGGAATCCGTCCGCGCGGGAATAGGTCCCCCGCAGGGCGACCATTGCCGTTGCCAGTCCGGCTACGCGCGTCTTGCTATCCGGTTGGCTGACCAACGCGCGCGCGGCGTCCACGGCCGCCGCGAACTCCGGACTGCCGGTGTCAACGGGCAGGTTCCGGGAACGCTTGTTCGATCCCATGTCGGCATTCCCCTTGGTAGGCAGGCAGTTTGCCGAGGGTAACAGCGAGCGATCCGCCCCGGACGGCGCGACGCCGCCGGAACCCGTGGGCTCCGGCGGCGTTGGTGTCGGCGGCTGGTCAGGCGGCGATTCGCTCGGCGTCCTCGTCATCCGGGTGGGCAAACGGCGCGTCACACTCACCGCAAATGATCGGCGTGCGCCGTAGCCGGGCGGCGGTGATCGGGAACCCGTCGGGCTCCGGGCAAGCGCAGACCGCGTGTGGCCTCCGGCCGCCGCCCTTGCCGCCGCGGCTTCCCCTGCCGCCGGTCTCGGTGGTGTCCTCGTCGTCATCGTCGGTCGTTCCGACCTGGACGCTTTCCAGGTCGCGCAGGTGCGCGAGCCGGGCGGCTTCCAGTGCCTCAATCGTCGCGGCGTAGCGCTTCCGCGCGTCCTCGGTGATCTCGACATCGGAGAACCCGATGGACTTGTGCGCGGCTTTGCCCTCCGGCCACTCGCAGCCCAGTTCGACGGCGGCGCGGACGAACGTCTTGTTGTGACGGCCGTTGACGTTGGTGCCCTTCTCCTTACGGGCGTGGTTGAGCCCGTGGGCCGCCTCGTGCAGCAGGGTCTGCATGATCCGCCAACCGGGCTGTGCGAGCAGCTGTCCGGAGATGAACAGTTCGGGCTTGAGCGGCGCGGGCTGGCCGGTGTCGTCGGTGTGCTCGGCCCAGCGCTCAGCCCAGAAGTGCGCCCAGCGGTGACTACCGGCCTGGTGCAGGCCGGAGCCGGTCACGGCCACCACGGGCGGCAGTTCCGGGCAGTGGGCCTGCATGTCCCGCCACGCCGACTCAATCGCGACGATGATCTTCGAGCCCGCTTCCAACATCGCTTCCCCTCCCTAAGTTCCGAACACTATGTTCGTAACTTAGCACGAGGTGGTGTGCACACCACAAGCCCCAACTTGGTGTGCACACCACAACCAGCACTCAGGCAGCAGACCGCAAGCGGTCCACCAGGCCCCGTGCCTGCACACTCAATTCGGGCAGCGTGCCGCGGTTGTCGATCTCCACATCGGTGGGGATCTCCAGCGCCTGCCGCTCAGACTCGTGCGCCTCGCCGTCCACCTGGTCGACGTCGCGGAGCACCCGCACCAGCACCACGCCGAGCCCCCGCAGCGCCCGCGCCTCGTTGGCGAACCGCACGTCCGTGATCACCGCGGGCCGCCCGGCGGCGCGCAGCTCAGCGACGCGGCGCACCGCCAGGTCCAGCCACACATCAGGCCCTGCCAGCTCGCGACCAACCTCGGTGCCGAGCCGTTGCAGGACCCGCCGGACCTCCGGGACCCTGCGCTTGGCGCCCTCCCACCCGTAGCGGGCCAGCACGTCGACCAGGCGCACCGGCTCGCCGCCGGTCACAGTCACGATCGGGTCCAGCGCCTGCGCGTACCGGCGGATCGGGTCCGCCAGCGCCACGCGCACGTACCCCATGGCGCCCAGACACGCGGCCAATGCGTCCTTGCCTGCGCCCTGGCGCCCCACCAGACCGATGCTGGGCAGCATCAGGCGGCCAGCCTCCCCGCAATGTTCACGGCGAGCCGCTCGGCCAACTCGGCCTCATTCACCCCGCCGACCTGGATGTCATTGATCTTGCGCGCGATCTCGGCAACAACCCCCTCAACGCGGGCGAGCCGGTCGTACACCTCGGTGCGCAGCTCCGCGTATTGCGCGCCGTCGTGGTTCTGGCCACTCACACCCTTGCTGTTGGTCAGCACGCGGTCATAGATTCGATCCCATTGCCACTGCGGAACATTCGCCATGTCGTCCCCCTCGTTCGTTCCCCTGAGCCACGCGGCCACTGTCGCGCGGAATCCGTTCATATCGCCCGGCCACCCGTGCGGATCTACTTTCCTGCCAACGGGTCGCGCGTACTCCTTATGCGCAATGCACCGGTCGGCACCAAGTCGCGCATGCCGCAGGATCGCGGCCACCCCGCGCGGGTAACTCTCCCGCTGCGCCGC
Source organism: Crossiella sp. CA198 (assembly GCF_052078295.1). Lineage (NCBI taxonomy): Bacteria > Bacillati > Actinomycetota > Actinomycetes > Pseudonocardiales > Pseudonocardiaceae > Crossiella > Crossiella sp. CA198. The sequence continues at coordinate 342,170 of NZ_JBQJIM010000005.1, read as the reverse complement.
CGTCCAGTCGCCGCGGCCGGTGGACTCGGCCTCAACGCCGATCAGGTAGTTGTTGCCTGCGTCCGTCGGAATGTCCGGTGCGACGCCCTTTCCAGCGTGGTAGGCCAGTCCGGCGGCAATCACGTACCAGGTGCCGTCGCGGCCGAGTCCGAGCTGTGCCAGCGGTCCCGCCAGCCCGGTCCGTCCATCCCGGACCACTCGCAGCGACGGGTACACCCCGCCCGCATCGGTTCCGGTGTGGTGAACCAGGACACCTCGAACGGCACGGATGTGGCCGTGCCCGCGGGTACGCCAGCCCGGTTCTTCGTGGACTCGGAGCCCGGCGGCGCGCAGCACATCCGCGAGCCACCCCAACGTGTAGTTCAGCGTTCCCCCTCCAATGTCCGGACCTCGACCGGCATCCGGCCGCGAGTCCAACGATCGTCATGCACTGCAACGGAGATCCGCAGATCCGTCACGTCCGCGCCGACGGCGGTCAGTTGCGATGAGAGCCCGTCCAGCCGGGCGTTCAGCGGCGCGAGTGCGCCCTCAAGGGTGGAGACCGCGCCGGTGATGGCGGTTCCCTGTTCGTGCACCAACCGGCGCGAGCGCCGCACCGCCACGTAAGCGGGGACGGCGGCAACCGTGGTACCGGCCAACGCGATCAGCGCGACCAGGATTGCATCACTCATCAGATCCCCCTGTCTGGTAACCGAAATCGCGCGGCGGCAGCGGCCAAACCCCCGGCTGGTTCGGCCACAGCGAGCGTTCCGGCCCGTTGTTCGAGTCCGCCAGGTACGCCGCCGCGGCACCAGGATTGATCTCCGTGCCCTCCGGCGACGCCATGGGAAAAGCGGTGCGCGGAGCCAGAAACACGTACTCCGGCTCGCGGAAGAAGACCGGGTACAGGTTGCTCTTGTCGCCAAACCAATCTCGCAGCCTTGCGGCTTGGACCCCGGTGAACACTCCGCCCGCGGTCAGTTCTTCCCGGGGGTAGGCCAGCGCGTCTTTGGTGACCTGGCAACGGAACTGGATGTTGCCTAACCTCAGCCTGGTCTGCTCCGCGGTCTCGCCCCACTGCTCAATGGGCATCCCGTGCAGCCAAGCCACGGTCATGACGTAGATCCGGAACCCGGGGTCGGTCGACGCGGGCACCAGTTCCCACACCCGCGATAGGCGTTCGTGTCCCGGCATGCCCGCGTGCAGTTGGATACGGGCCTGAGCCGGATGCATGACGTAGACCAGCCATCGCGCCACCATCACCGGGTACCGAGGGTTGACCAGGGCGGCCGAGTACATGTCACCGAACCCGCCGTCGGCGGATCGGCGCTCACGGGCGACGCTCGCGTCGTTAGTGGTCAATGCCTGCCGGTAGGTGAGTTGGCGGTCACCGCGTTCCAGCGCGGACAGCCGCCGGTCGACCGCGGCGAACTCCGCGCCCAGGCTCGGTGGCAGGGTCGGGTTAGGCATCCTCGAACGCCTCCACCGGGGCAACAGTGAGGTCCGTCGTCTCGTCGCCGCTCTGATCGACCGACACCGCAATTTCCGTTACGCGCCAGTCACCTTGGATCGGCACGAGCCCGCCGCCGCCGTGCACGGGCACCTGGTCCCCGAGGGTGATGGCATCCAGCCCGATGACGCCGGGGTGCAGGCGGACCGTGGGCAGGATCACCGGAGCTGCTCCGACGCGGAGTCGGCCCCGAGCCTTGGCGTGCAGGGTGTCGTATTCCTTGACGTCGCTGTAGCTGTCCACCTGATCCAGCCGCGGGTGAACGTTGGAGAACTGCTCAGCGCTGGCCCACACCTGGTCCGGACCGTCACCAGAACCTGTTGCCACGGCGAAGGTTCGGACGCTCTTGCCACCGACCGTGGCGGAGGTGATCTCACAGTTGGTGCCCGCGGTGAGCGCGTACTCCCGGCGGCGGCCGGTACGCGGGTACCGGACGTGGAATGTCGTCGCAATGTCCGGCCCATCCCAAGTGGACACAAACTCAAAGTCGAACCCGTTGATGACTGCGCCCAGTTCTTCTACCGCCTCACCGAGGCTCTTGCGTTCGCTCTCTTTGAACGTGCGGTCGCGGCGAACGCCGGTGGTCTCCGTGCCGTAGCGGATCATGCCCAGCAACGATCCCGGACCGTAGGTTCCGGCATTCCGCAACAGGTCGCGGGCAATGGCGGCTTGGTCGACCTGGTTGTACTGCAACGTGGTCAAGATGTTCCGCAAGCGGAAGTACGACAACCACCCCTCGCACTGCATGGTCAGGGTGCCTGCGGTGTAGTCAGGGTTGCCGTCCCAGTACAGCCCGGACCACACCATGCGTCCGGACCGTTCGATGTAGACGGCCGTGGCCGCGCCAGGAACCACGGTCTGCGCGGTCACGGTGGACACCCCAGGGTCCAGCGGGATGGTTAGCGCCGCCGCACCGGGCGCGTTCAAGGTGTTGGTATAGCTGAGTTTCTCCATCGGAAGTTCGCCATGGATGTAGCCGGAGAGCACATCCTGAAACAGCACCCGGTACGCCGCGCTCACCTCCCGAGGTAGTCGACGTAGAGCCACACCATGTAGCTCGGGCGGTTGCCGCCGGTGGACGGGGTGAACGCGCCGCGGATCGTGATGGCGTTCAGCGCCTGGTCGCTGGTGACGACCCCGGTCCAACTGATCGGCTGGTGCAGCACCCCCGCACCGGCGAATCCGCCGCCGCGCATGCGGGTGTCGCACAGATCCCGCGTCAGCCATGGGCCGCCCGGCCAGTCGAGCCACACTTTCGACGAACCCGGCGTTCCGTCGTCGCTGAACGCCTGCATGCTCAACGCCCAGCGCCCCGGGCGGGACAGGTGCACCACCCCGGCGGATAGCTCGATCAGCCCGCCGTTGCGCCCGGGGCCGAATGTGAGGTTGTCCACCGCTTGCTCATTGACGCCAGGTCCCCAGGCTCGCGAGCCGGACAACGCGTGGGAGGCAAGGGTGTCGTCCTGGACACCGAGCAGCCGCCACGCTGTCCCTGAGTAGGCCCAGGATTGCCGGGTGGTGGTCGAGGTCCACACGGTGCCCGCCGGGGCCGTAGCGGGCCGCTCAGCGCCTGCCAGGGTGCCCCCTGCCAACATCTGCTGGCCGCCGGACAGACGCATGTCGGACAGCTCGATCGGACGGCCCGACGCCGCGGAGTGCACCCACAGGTCATAGAGCACCAGGGCCGCCCCGACCGCGGGCGGCACCGGGGACGCCGCGGGCTCGCCCTCGCGCACCGCGAGGTACCACGCGCCGGGCGTTCCTCCGGCCTGCGCCGGAACGACATAGGCGACCAGGCGGTCAATGCGGTCGCGGGTGGCGTGCGGCGGCGTGACCGCGAGCGTCACCGGGGCGGCCGACTCGACCAGGTACACCCCGCCGGTGCCGTCGGCCGGTGCGGGCACGCTGGCCCGGCCCGGTGTCACGGTCATCGTGTAGTCGCTGCCCATGGCCGCCGCCAGGTCGCCCGGCGCGAACCGTCCGGCGCGATCTCCGGCGAGCGCGGACAGTGCCCGGCGGATCGGGTCGGCGTGGTACTCCGCGCCGTCCAGCAACAGCGGCGGCAACGGCATTCGCTGCTCTGCCAACAGAACTCCCCTCCATCTAGATCCAGGCGGAACGCCACTCCGCAGTCAGCTCCGCCTCACCGCCGTCCAGACGCTCACCGCGGAAGGCAATCGGCGTGGTGCCGGGCTCGGCCACCGGCCACCAGGTGTCCCGGCCCGGCGTCACCCACCGTGGGGCAAGCCCGTTGAGCAGCACCTCTCGGGTTTCGGTGTTGACGTCGAGCCACTGTCCGGCCAGCAGCACGTACCGCAACGCCAGCTCGCCGCCGCCGGACAGGTTGACAATCCGGGGCATGGCAACAGGACCGGTCACCCTCAAACGCGGGTACGCGCGGCCGTTGCCCGCGTTGTGGATACGCAGCACCCCTGGGTCCGGCGCCGTCCCGAACACCACAGGGAACGCCCGCGGGAACCGGATGCCGGTGCCTGCGGCCCCGGACGGCAGGCGCGCGCTGGCACTCTGGCGGTGCACGTCCAGCAGATACGGGCTCGGGCAATACCACTCCACCGCCACCACCGCGCGGCAGTGGGAGTAGGAGACATCCAGCGGCGCCGAGCGCCGACGCACCTTGGCCCACACGAACCGCGGACCACCGCCCGCAACCCCGGGCAGGTTCAGCGCCAGCGGCGCGAGCACGCCGGGCGCGAGCGCGTCGGCGAGCTGCGCGAGCACCTGGCCGAACTCGGCACGCTCGGCCGCGGTGACCTCCACCGAGGCCGTAATGGTGCGTGGGCCGAGCCAGTCCGGCGCGGTGATCTCGCCGTGGCGGCCGAGAACGGCGCGGTCAGCGGTACGCACCGGCGGCAAGTCCAGCAGCCCGGACAGCTCCAACAGTGCCAGCGGCGAGCCCGGTTCGCCGATGCGCAGTCCCCGGTACTCCGCGGTCCACTCTGTGGGCAGTGCAACGGGTTCGGTTGTCAGTGGATCACCTCCCCTGTGTGCGTAGGGACCACGCGATCTCGCGCCCGATCTCGTGTGGGTCGGCGTTGGTGGCCACGTGCACCGTGATGTCCGTGCGCGTCGGCACGGTCGCGCCGGGCGCCATCCGCGGTACCCATGCCGGGGCCGCCAACACTCCCGGCCCGCCCGGCACCATGCCCCGGCCGAACTGCGCAGGCGCCACGGTCGGCATAGAGGCTGGAGTCATGGCGTCGGCGACACCGGCGGCCAGCGAACCGGCCGCGGCCAGCGCGACGCGGGCAGTCCGGTCGATACCCGCAGCCATTCCCACTGGCAGCCATCGGCCGATCTCCATCATGACCCGCGACGGCGAGGCGATACCCAGCGCATCACGCACCCAGTCCGGAAGCAGGTTCCGGAAGAACCCGAAAATCTTGTCGCGCAGCCAGCGCGCCCGGTCCTGGATGCCCGCCCAGAGGCCGGACAGGAACTCAGTGCCCTTGTCCCACAACAGTTGCCCGAGGTCACCGATCCCGGTCACCAGCCTTTCAGGCAGCATCTTGACCCACGCCCACAGTTCGTTGAGTTTGGCCACTGCGCCTTCGTAGAGCCGCCCGAACCAGAGCAACGCCTTGACGTGCAACTCCTTCAGCCCGTCCACGGCGTCCAGTACGCTCTGAATCGCAGAGTCCACAATGGACACGATCGCGTCGACTACTGACGTGATCGCGTCCGACACGGCGTTCCACGCGTTTGTGGTCCATTCGACCACGGTGTCCCAGTTAGCGATGATCAACGCCACCAGTGCGATGACGGCCGCGGTGATCCAGCCCACCGGCCCCATGGCCAGGACCCAGCCCGCCGCCATCCGAGCCCCGTGAACCAGTGCCGCCGCGCCCATGGCAACCCATCCGGCGACCACAGACGCCGCCGTGAGAGCCATGCTGCCCACCATGACCGCGGCCGAGCCGATCGCACGGGCCGCGGTCAGCGCCCATGATCCGGCCACCACCGCGCCGTGCGCCACGGCCTGCCCCGCCATCAACGCGCCCGAGCCGATGACCCTGGCCGCGGTCAGCGCCCACGCCCCGGCGGTCTTCGCACCCTCCCAGGTCGCGCGCGCGGCGAGCATGGCCCAGCTACCAACGGTTTTCGCCGCACCCAGCGCCCACGATCCGGCCGTCGTCGCCGCGTCGCGCACCGCACCCGCAGCTACCAAACCCCACGCGCCGACCACCTTGGCGCCTTCCCACACCGCGACGGCCCCCATGGCCACAAACCGCGAAATGATCGTTGTGGTAACCCACGCCGTTTTGGTGGCCGTGGCTATCGCCTCGTACCGGGCAGCCACCCAGGTAGCGATCAACTTGGTTCGCGCAACGGTCGCCGCGACTCCCATAGACACCAACGCCGGAACGAACAGAGCGCCGACGACACCGGCCACAATGGACAGCCACTCGTGGTTGTCCCCGAGCCACTTGGCCAGACCGGACAACGCTGGAATCACGGTGCCGGTCAGCACCGCGCCCGCCACAGTCAGCGCCGGGCCGAGGTAGGTGGTCATGAGCTGGGTCAGGCGTTCCACTGCCGGAATGACGTAGCTGCCCATGGCGTTGACGAATGCGCCTTGCAGGCCCCGGACGAACGTGTCCAACCTGGACTGTGCCGAGCCGTGCAACGCCTCACCAGCCCGGTCGGCGGCCCCGGCTACTTCACCGAGTGCGCCGACCGCAGCCGACGGGTCCAACGCGTACAGAGCCTGTTGCAGGTCTTCGGACTGGGTACCGAAGAGGTTGACCGCAATCGCCGATCGCTTGGCAGGATCGGGGATCGCTCGGAGCCGGTCCAGCACGGTGTCCAGGGCTTGCGCCGCGGCAGGGCCACCCTTGGCGAAGGTCTGCGCCATCTTGTCCGCAGACAAGCCGATCGCGGCAAACCCCTCGGTGGTGGTCTTGGACCCGTCTTTGGCGCGGATCGCGAACTCTTTGAGTGCGTCGGCGACGATGTCGCTGTCTCGCGCACCGGCCTGCAAACCCTGGGTCAGCAGTCCCATTGCCTGCTGACCAGACAGTCCGAGGTCACGGAACTGGGTTGGGTACTCATTGAGCGTGTCGAGCAGATCACCGGACTTGTCGGCTCCAAGCTGCATGCCGCGGGTGATCACGTCGAACGCCTCGTTGGAGTCCTTTACCAGCCCCGTGCGCAGCAACTGAGATACCGCGCGGGTCACCCCGCCCAGGTCCTGATCAAAGGTCTCGGCGACTGTCAGAGCCTTGCCGGTGATCTTCTCCAGCTCGGCTGAGCCGGTGACGCCGAGCCCGGTCATGTCCTGCGTGACGGTCTTAATAGCCGTGGCGACCGCGCCGAAGTTCGCGCCGTAGCCCTTGGCGTACATCGATCCCGCTAGGTCGCCGTACCTTTTGGACTCCTCGGCCGTCGCGCCGAGCTGCGCGCCCAGTTTCGCGCTGATCTTCGCCCGGTCCAGGCTTTCCGTGATGCTGGCACCGATGCCACCGGCGGTGAGTCCTGCCGCGGCGAACTTCAGCGCGCTGGCCGTGGCCGAGGATGCTGCGCCGCCGAGCTTGCCGACGAACGCGGCGATGCCGCCCTCGGCCGTTCCCAGCGACCGCATGAGGTCTTGGACATCGCCCAGGATGCTGACCTGAATAGGTTTAGCCATGCCTCACCCCTTCATCGCATGACCGGTTCGCGCCGCTCGCCGCCCGGCTTTCCTTGACGTGCCTTGAGATCGGCCGCCATGGCGTCGACCAGCGCGCGGTACTCGTCCAGGTGCAGCCCGCGAATGTCGGCGAGGGTGAGCCCCCGGAAATGGGCCACCAGACGGGCGTTCGTGACTACGCGCGCTGCGCGGCCGGATCGGGGGCGGGCTCGGCCACGCCCCCGGCGGAAGGGTCCGGCGTCCCCGCAAGGTCGAGCTTGACCTTGGCAGCGTCGGCGAGGGTGGCCGCGGGGTTGCTACGCCGCAGGACAACCAGAGCAACCGCCATCAGAAATTTTCCTTTGCGGGCGCCGGGCTGCCCCACGGCATCAATCGGAGCGTCGGTAACTTCCTCAATCGTGTCGATCTCGCCCACGGTCAGGTCGTCCAGGCGCACGGTGAGCGCGTTCATGATGTTGTCCCCCAACTACTTTGATCCAATGAACCGGTTGACCAGCTCGCGCATGCGGGTCTCGAACAGAGCCGCGACGTCCTTGATCCGGGCCGCCGCGGCGCGCATCAGGAACCGGTTTTCCCTGATATTGCGGTCTTCCCAGCCCCAATGGATGGGTCCGGCGTAGGGCACGACCTTTGCTGAACCGGCGCGGATGATCGCGCCCTTGACGTTCGAGGCTGGACGGATCGATGCCGCCAGCTCACCGGAGCGTTCCGGCGCCTCTACCTTGGCGGGCGGCACTACCAGGTTGGCCGCGTCTTTGTGCGCGCCCTTCAGCTCGGCGGTGACGGCCTTGTCCTTCAACGCTCGGATGCTGCGCCGCAGTTCTCGGTGTCCCTCAACGGCAACCTTCCACGGCTCACCTGTCACCGAGCCCGCCGGGCTTGGAATGTTGTGGTGTGCACACCAACCGCGGTCACGCGGCCCGGCTCCGCCCGGCGGCCCGCGGCGCGCTGTCCGGTGTGGACAGTCCGGCCCCACCCGCCGGGTCCAGGTAGGTCACTGTCACCGTGTCGCCCGTGCCCGGGTCCAGCGCGCGGAACGGAAGCGCCATCGTGGACAGGTCGTCCAACTCCGCCTGCGGAGACTCCCCGGTGAACTGCACCGCGGGCACCGTGATGTCCAGGCGGGCGGCAGACCCGTTGCCGGACTTGGTGACTCCGGTGTAGGAGATCCGCAGGCCAAGCACCTCACCCGCAACAAACGCCTCGTACCACGGCAACGCCGAGCGGTCGAACTCCAACTCAAACTCGCCCTCATACTCGGGCAGCTCTGCGCGAACCTGTCTGCGCTTCAACGGATCCGCCTGCACCGCCCTGCGGTCGGTCTTGAGCCCGCGTTCGGCTTTGAGTGACCACTGGCTAACGGGCACAAGGGTTTCCGCCCCATTGCGGGTCAGGTACACCGCCCCGCGGGTCCAGTCATAGGCCACGGCCGCCGCCGGGTAGGTGATCGGCAGAAACTCCGATTCCGTGGTGGAGTGGCTAACCGTGCGGAAGTCGAACGACGCCTTGAGGGTGAGCGGTTCCTCCACCTCTTGCGTCAGTTCCCACTCGGTGACCGCGCACCCCAGATGCCGGTACGCCACACGGCCGCCGTCGACGAACGGCCTGATCATCTGCGCCGTCATGCTCGGGCTGGTCGGCACCGGCGCGGTACGGCACCGGACGGTCGACGGTGCACCGTCGGCACCCGGGGTCACCGTGGTGGTGTCGAACGCCGCGGCGAGCAACGCCCCCGCGCCGGAGTCGAGCACGGCGCACTCGATCTCGCCCTCTCCGCCCATGTCGACGATGCGCCGCCGGTCCGCGCGGACGGTTTGCAGCCCGCTCCGGAAACCTTTGGCCTCAACGAATTCCCGGCTGGTTTTCCACGCGTCCCCCTGCCCTTCGTACCCCACGGTGGTGGTCGCGGACTGACCGAAACTTGGTTCTGTACCAATGGAAATAGCGGCATCCAGAGCCAGTGTGTCCCCCTAGGACATCAGGTGCGCACGGATGCGCACGATGTAGTCGAGCTGCGCCGCCGACCCGCCGCCGGTCTCGCCGTTGGTGACCGTCGTCCGCACCGGGCGCACGTCGATCAGCCCCGGCACCGAAGCCAGGTCGAACTCATCCAGCACCACGGCGTCAATGTCGGCGCGCAGCGCATAGACCGCGCGTTCGGCGCGCTGCGGCTCACCGGGCACCACGGCCACGGCGCGGACGGTCAACTCAGCGGTGAGCTTGCTGGGCTTGCGCCGACCGGCAACCAGGGCCGTGGGTTCGATCGTGGGTTCAGTCGTCTCGCCAAACCACACCGACACGCGCCGAGCATTCCGGCCCGGATCAGCCCAGGTGACCTGCGCATGGGAACCGAACCTGCTGCGCAGCAACGTGTACAGCTTCATCTTGGTGTCATAGACCAGCACCGCGCCCCCTAGAACGGCGGCCGGTCGCGGTAGCGCCCGAGAACCGCGTTGACCTCCGGCAGGCTGGTTGGCCGCCACGCCCCGCCTGCCTGCGCGAGCGAAGTGGTGCCGAACTCGGTGGTCAAGGACAGCATCCGGTCGGGCACCCGCGAATGCAGGTCGACCAGCCACTGACGCGCGATTGTGCGTACAGCCCAACGGATCGCGACCGGCGGCGGCTCGGCCGCGGTCCACCGGTGCCCGGTGTAGGACTCGACCAGCTCAACGGCGAATCCCCGCGCCTGCAACAGGTCTGCGTCCGGAAACAGCTCGGCGTCGCCGATGCCGTCCAGGCGGCGCAACTCGGGCAGCGTCGCGTACAGGTCCAGAGTGTCCCTCCCTTGTGGACGGAAACCCATACCCGCGTTACGAACACAGTGATCGTAACGTGGGTATGGGTGGTCGGTTACTTGCTTGCTGCGCCCGCACCCGCAGGTGCAGGCAGCGTCAGCAGCGCCGACCCGGTTGTGTCGATCAGCACCGCGCCCGCCCTGCGGACGACCTTGAAGGAAGTCAAGTCCTCCAAGAACTTCACCTCAGTGGATCGTGCAATGCGGTAGCCGCCCGCGTACCTCACGGTGAACCCGGACAGGTCGCCCAGGTAGAGAACCTGCTCGGCGTGGTCGGTGAACGCCGGGTCCAGGCTGACAGGACGGCCCATCAACGCCAGAGACGAACCGTCGACCGCTGACTTGAGCAGGTAGCGGCCCTCAGCGTCTTTGAGCTTGCGGACGCGGCCGACGGTCCTCCGACCCATGAGCCACTGAGCGCGCTCAGCCTGCGCGGAAGCCAGGGTGTAGTACAGGTCGATCACCGCATCGGTGATCACGGTGTCCCTAGCCGCCGCGGTGAGCGTGATCCGCATCTCCGGCGTAACCCCGGTGGTCGGGGACAGCAGCGCCGCGGCGAAATCGCGGCCCATCTGGTCGGCCAGGTTCGGTGCCATGTCGCGGCTGAGAAACCCAACCAGGTCAACGTGATCGTCCTGGATCAGTTCGTTGCTGACGTGGGAGACATAGCCGTACTTCTCCACCCCGAGCGGCACCGTGTCGGTACTCGGGTAGTTCTCCGGGATCGGCGCGCCCTCGGCAACCTTGGCGGTCGGGCGGGTCGGACGCACCCGCGGGTGGTCGATCACCTCACCCGAGCTGGTCTCCAAAGTCGTTGCGCCACCGGCAATGTAGGTCGAGCGCTCGCCGATAAGCTTGGTCAGCAAGGTGTGCAGCGTCCGCAACGGGACTGCCTTGCCAGACTGCTTGTTCTGCACGTCAACGGTGACGCCCATCGTGGCGCGGAACTCGGTCGACTCGCCCTCTCGCAGCGCCCGCAGCACCGCGCCGTCATCCTGTGCAGCCGCGTTGCTGTAGCCCGGCGCGCGCATGGCCTTGACGACCTCGCGCATGTCGGCGGCGTGCTGCTCAGCCTGCCGTTCCGCCGCCCCCGTCACGTCCAGTTCGGCGAACCGGCCGTCCAGGCGGTCCAGCACCGACAACAGCCGGTCAACTCGGTCATCCCGACGTTCGTCGCTTGCGGTCTGTAGCTGGTGTTCGACGTGCTTGCGTTCCTCGGCAACCGTTTCGACGGTTTCCGGCAAGGCCACCCCCCCAGGTGTAGTGCGCGCCGCGGTGAGACTGCCCGGAATGGAGCGTCTGGCCACGGTGGTGTCTGGATACGCGGGCCGTGTGACCGGCCCCAGTTCGTGCACGCGGAAGCGTTTGAGCGTCCTGATCAGCTCGCCGGACTTCTCATCGCGGGTGTAGGTCTGATCGGCGTCCGGGCTTTCCACCGTGAATGCGAAGGACGACCCGTGAAGCACGCCCCGGTCGACCAGCTCGGCGACGTCGCGCCCGGTGCTGGTGTCAGGTAGGTCGATCTCGTACCACCCGCCGCGCTCGTCTTCGCCGGTCCGCAGACCGGCCCCGGACCGCGCCAGCACGGCTGAGTCATTGTGGTTGTACGTGGCGTACACGTCGTCGCCGGACAGACTGTCCAGCCCCGCCCCGCGGTCGATCCGCTCACGGAACCCCCCAAGGTCACCGCTGAGCTTGTCGAACACGTAGGCATAGCCCCGAATCGTGCGCCCCGAACTGCCGTCCCCCCGGTCGCGCACCTCAACGGGTAGCGCGTAATCCCGGCGTTCGGTACTGCTCAGTCCCCCACCTCCCCCTTGTCGTTCTGGTCGGCCTCGGGCGGCTCGTCACCGCCCTGCGTTGGCTCGCCGTCGTCGTCCTGGTCGTCATCGGTGGGCGCCGTCGGCGAGGCCAACGGCACCGGTCCGTCCGGCGTCAGCAACGCCAGATTCGTTGGCACCATGGCGAAATCGCCATATCCAGACGTGTCCGGCGGCAGATCCTCAAGGGCGCGAACCTCATTGCGGGTGTAGACCCCGGTTTGTATCCCTGTCCGGTATGCCTCAAGGCGTTCGGTCAACGCACCGCGGGTCAAGCTGTCCAGGTTGAACCGGACGAACGCCCCCACCGCGTGTGCCTGCGGGCCAAGTAGCGTGGTCAGCGCCTCTTCAATCCGCTCAGCCCAAGCGCGAACGCTGAACTGGACAAACCCACTGGACTGCACCGCCAGCCCCGAACCCCACGACGTCGAACCGGAGGCATCGGCGATCAGGTGCGGCGGAACCCCGTAGATCCGTGCCACGTCGGGAATCTGGAACGCTCGGGTCTGTAGGAACTGCGCTTCATCCGGCGCGACACTGACAGTCTGGAACTTGGCGTCCTCGGTGAGGATCGCAAGCCCGTGTCTGTTGCCCTTGCCCCCGTGGATCGTGCGCCAGGTCTGCCTAGCGGCCTTGAGCCCTTGCGGCGTCATGGCTCCTGGCACGGAGATGATCGCGCCGGGCACGGCCCCGTTGCTAAAGAACTCCGCCCCGTAGGACTCCGCGCCGATGGTCAACTCGAACGTCCGTTTGGCCGCCTGCAAGGGCGAAACGCCCCTGATCTGTCCGGCCAGCGGCAGGCCCACGATGTGCAGCACGTCCGCCCGTCCGAGCGCGCCGAGCACCTGAACACGGCCCTGGTCGTCCCCGGCGGAGAGCTGGTAGACCAGGCTGCGCTTGCCGTTGGGCATGAGCACGTACATCGGTTCCACGGCCGCGGCCGGTATGACGTCCAGCGCCACCACCTCACCGCCGGACCGCGTTACCAGAATGTAGGCGTTGCCGTCCAGCAACAGCGACGTCATCACCGTTGCCACGAAACGAATCCGGAGGGTGTCCTCGTTTGGCTGGTCGATCCACTGTGGACGCGGGAACGGTTCGCGCCGCCCGCCGGTCCGGCGGTATGTCTCCAACGGCGTGGTAGCTACGCTGTGTGCCAACAGATTGACGCAGGCGTACACCGCGGAGATGGTCAACGCGTCCCGTGCGGGCATCGGACCGTCGCCGCCGTGCTCTCGCCCGGTCCAGCCGATCAGCTCGGCGTTGGTGGTGGCGTCGGCGGGCTCGACCGGCGCGGCCCGGCGCTCCGGGGCAAACGCGTTCATGAAGCCGCTCAACGGCGACCCCTCGCGCGCACCAGGCAGACGGCGCCCGCGACCAGCAGCGCGCCGCGGGTGAGCGGACCGGCCGCCGGATGCAGCTCGGCCGCGCCGTCGGCGAGCTGCCATCCGCCCACGATCGCGACCAGCTCGGCGACGTACTCGCCGACCCACGCACGCGCCCGCGTGAGCCAAGCTCTGATTCGTGAAAACTCCCAGTGCGGCTCGGGCCGCCGGGTCTCTGACATGGTCCCCCTCACCACTCGTCGTCCAGGTCGCCGCGCCACGGGTCGCCGTCGACCAGGAACCCATCGCTACGCCGTTGCGCGTCGCGGTAGAGCTGTGCCCGGTGCAGCGCCATGACCCACGCAACCGCCAAGTCGATATGACGCCGCGACGTCGGGGACTCTTTGGTGATCCGCTCGCCGCGGGAGTCCTGCCGCAGCACGCAGTTCCCCAAGTGCCGCGCAAGCGCGGGCTGCCCGGAGTGCGACACGAGCCCGTCGACCACGGCCGTGTACGCCGCCTGCGTCGCAGGCACCATGCGTTGCACGCTGTTCGGGAACTCGGTCATGGGCAAGCCGTCGTCGCTGAGCATCTGGAGCTGAACGGAGAACCACGCCGGGTCCGCAGTGACCTCGCGCACCAGGTAGCGGCGGCAGATCGCGCGCACCCGGTCCATGACCTCGGCCACCGGGGTCCGCCAGTGCGGGTCATCCCGGGGCGCTTCCCAGTGCCCGAGTACTTCGGTGTGCAGGTCGCTCAAGCGAACGCCGACTATCGCGGTGGAATCGTTGCGCCACGCGGCATCCAGCCCCACCACGATCTCATCACCGCGTCGGAACCCCTTGTCCGGTGCGGCAAGCGCCGCCCATGCGGTGTGCGGCAACCACACTGAGCCGCCGCGGACGAACTCGTTGAGCCGGTACATCCTGAAGTTTGATTCGGGCGTGCGCCGGTGCGCCGCGGTGAAGTCCTCTTCGGACATCAGGTCCCAGGACGGGTTGCAGCGCCGCCACACGTCCGGGTCGGAATGGTCGACAGTCTCACCAGGCTGAACCCCGTGCCACTCAAGGTAAAGCGACGGGTCGTCCACCTCGCCGGAGGCGACCCGGTGGCCGTAGTCGACCAGCCCGGCAAACGGCCCGTCTGGGTACGGCCCGGCGGTGGAGATCACCAGGAACAGCGGTTCCCGGCGCTGCGCCGAACCCAGCGTCAGCGCGTCGAACAGGTCCGAGGTCTTCGCCTGCGCGTACTCGTCCACGATGACGCACGTCGGGTTCAAACCCTGCTGCAACCCGGCGTCCGCGCTCACCGCGCGGAACGTTCCGCCGCTGGTGTGGCAGGTAATCCGGTCCCTCAGAACCGTGCACATCTGCGCCAGGATCGGCGACATGCGCACCATCCGCGACGCCTCCGCGAACAACAACCGGGCCTGGTCGCGCGTGTTGGCCGCGCAGATCACCTCGGGCGCGGAGTCGCGGGTGTCGGCGCACAGGTGATACAGCGCGATAGCCGCCGCCAACTGGGTTTTGCCGTTCTTGCGGGCGACGCCGAGCACCACGGTTCGGTGACGCCGCCGCCCGTCCGCACGGATGCGGTACGCCTTGTTGATGAACTCGGTTTGCCATGGCAGCAAACGGAAGCGCTGGCCGAGGTAGGAGCCGCCGAGCGTCAGGTGAGAGATGAACTTGGCGACGCGTCGTCCCTCCGTGCGCAGACGGCATCACCCCCGGTTCAGTCGTCCAGGCCCCCAAGCAAGTCGTCCAATGTGCTCCGCTTGACCGTGTTCGCCGCGATCCCCAGACGTAGCCGGGCCTCAAGGGAGAGCCCAAGAACGGACTCGATCGCGCGCATCTCGCGTTCGGTGTTCTCCACATGCCGTAGCGCCGGATGCATCACGGTCTGCCCGGTCGAGCCGACCACGGTCAGCCCGTCTCGCTCGACCAGGGCGAGCAACGCCACCCGGCGGTCATGCAGTTCGCAGTACCGCGCGATCACCCACCGGTCCGTCTGAGGGTGATAGGCGCCGTCTCCGGCCGCCCACACCGCCCGCCACACCTCACGCCCGGCGTCACCGAGCCCAGCAGGTACCCGCGGTGCGCGGCCGGTGTGGACCACCGGGGCGTTCGCCACGTCCCCGGCGCGCGGGTTACCGGACGGGCTCGCCTTGGCACGGGACACGGCTCACCCCCTTGTTGTGGTGTGCACACCAACGGGCGCGGTAGCGGGTGGCGCGTAGCCTCGTTCGCCACGGCCCTCAGAGCATCTAGCGTCCGGCCGCATGTGGGTGGTGCCTGGACGTAGTGGGCAAACACAAGGCACCCCGCAAGAGTTCCTTGCGGGGTGCCATCGTGCGGCGAGAGTTTGTAGTTTCAGGAGATCGGGATTACATCAACGAGGCTACTGGAAAGGTACACGCGAGTGTTGGAGATTGCATCCCCCTCGAACGTAACCTCAATCCGGTCCTCACAGTTAGGGTTGTTGTTCTCGATAACGCGGACTCGCAGGACCAAGGCCCAAGCCAGGTAACCGATACCACAGTGCGTGTCCACAATCTCGCCCGGAATGATCTGGTCAGCGCGCATCTTGGTCGCGGTCTCGTAAGCCAGCATCTCGTGGTCCTCTTTCAGTTTTGCCTGTTCTCAGGTGGTTGACCACCTTAGTGTGGCACATCGGTTGCCAGGTGGTCAACCACCCTGGCAGAATCTTCGGCATGGCTAACCAACACAAACACCCGGTGCGAGGCTTGAGAGGCATCCCGCAGAGCGAGTGGGACCACTTTGAGACGGCCACGCAGCGAGCCAACACTGATCGTTCCGCGGCGGTTCTCGCGTTCATCCGGTGGTACATCGGCGAAGACCCGAAAGTGCCTGAACGTCCCGTTTGATGTCAGGTGCACCCGCCCGCGCGCCTGGATGGCTAGACCATCCAGGCGCGCAACCGTGCCAGGTTCGCGTCCGGCGCGAACGCCAGGAACGTACCGTCAGCGGAGTCGCACCCGAGCCCGGTGGCGTACCGCCACCG
The DNA here is from genome assembly GCF_052078295.1 of Crossiella sp. CA198. Taxonomy (NCBI): domain Bacteria; kingdom Bacillati; phylum Actinomycetota; class Actinomycetes; order Pseudonocardiales; family Pseudonocardiaceae; genus Crossiella; species Crossiella sp. CA198. The sequence goes on along the minus strand of NZ_JBQJIM010000005.1, from coordinate 326,074 downwards.
GCGACCCGAGTTGACCCGTCCCATGTGGACTGTCAGCCCGCGGTCGACCGTTTCGGCCGCAAGCCGCACCGCCTGGTCGCCGAGTTTCCACTCCGTCGACCCGCCGACGAACAGCACGTCGACCGCCGACCACGGCACGTCCGCCGCCGTAAGCCCGTCCTGCGCGACCAGCGCCACCCGGTACCCACGCTCGCGGATCGGCTCGAACCACGGTGTCGACCGGGCCAGCGTCGCCGCGGCGTCGCCGACCACATCCGGCGCGGTCGCAAACAAGCAGCGCTCGGCCGCGTCGGCGTGCCGATCCAGCCACCGGAGCCACCGCCCGTCCCCGGGATACCCGCGGCCGAAACAGCCGTTGTCGGCCGCCCACGTCACGCCGGGCAGCGGCGTCCGGCCCTCCGCCGGGGTACACATTTGCCCCAACTCGCCCGCGGCCATGGCCTCACGGATTCGTGGACTGGAGGCGTTGCCGAGATACAGCACGCCACACCACCACCCCGAGCACGAACAACCCGGTCATCCAGACCGCCTTGACCACGAACTGCCCGGCGAAGGTGGCCACGGTGAACGGCAACCCGGCAAACGCCACGAACGCCGCCGTGTCCACCAGCGCCCCGACGGCGTTGGAGCCGACCAGCGCGGGCAACCAGCCGCGGGCGCGCAGGCGCACGAACACCACCAGGTCGACCAGCTCGCCGACCACAAACGCTGCTGTGCTCGCCGCGGCCAGGCTCGGCGAGAACAGCGCGGTGACCCCCGCGCCGACCGCGACCACCGCCACCACTGCGCGCGGCCCGGCAACCTCGTGCAGCACGTCTCGCAGGGCGAGCGTCAGCCCCGCGCAGTACGTCCCCGCCGTCACGGTCAGCCCGAACCCGGCGGGGATTAATCCAAAGTTCGCGGTGAGCGCGTTCGCGGCGACCAACGCCAGCAGAAACGCACCCGCCGCGGCGACGCTTCGCGCCAGTCCCACAGCAGCCCCCCATATGTAAGGTGCCGTGCGCGCTCGCCCCGCCGACCGGATCGGGTGGACGGGTCTCCTCCGCGGTGAGCGCGCGCGGCCGTGAACCCGGTCCGGCGGGGGAGCGCGTCCCCCTCGCGCTCGACCCCACCGGACCGGTGATGCAGCCTGGAAACGGCGCTTGGCGCTCGGTTCCGGGCGGGCTCAGCGCCCTTTGACCCTGCGCACAGGCCCGCTCAGCGGGCTGTTGTACGGCGGGGGACTCGGCGCTGAGAGCTGTTCGCGCAGCTCAGGCCACGCGGGAAGATCAACAAAAATTCGTCCTGCACTCAGGGATCGTCCAGAGAGGGGCGGGATCATTTCCGCAGGTCAGGGCGCTGAACTTTTTCCCCGCCCTCCCCCTGGTCAGCGCCGCCGGTGCGCGCGCTCCGCCGCCTCGGTGGTCGTCTTGTCGGCGTGGCACGCGGTGCACAGCACCTGGACGTTGCCGGGCTCATCCCTGCCGCCGTCAACCAGGGGCACGGCGTGATCGATCCGGGTTGCAAGCGCAGGGTGCCACCTGCCGCACGTCGCGCAGGTCGCCCCGCCCGCCCGGTTCACAGCCCGGCGCACAGCTAGGCGCGCTCGCTCACGGCCTACCTGGCGAGCACCACCGCAGGCGGTGCACCGGGATGAGCCGGGGACCGCGGTCCGGGGGCAGGTCATGCAGGCTCGCCGCATCCCACCCCCTCGCACGTTACGAACACGGTGATCGTAACTACCGCAGTGCTGTGCGGTAGCCGTCACCTACTACACCCCCTGTGGCGCAACCATGGACCTGGGGAAACGCGGCGGTCCGCCAGGACCGTGACCTACCTGTGACCAACCGCGGCAGGCAGAGCCGGGGCCGATGTAGAGATGCATAGTTGCCCCCTGTTCCTACTTCTCCTATAAAAACCAAAACCAAAATTTATAGGGGTTCTGGGAACGGCCCCAACTTGTCATCTCTGCACTGGGGCCGTTCCCGCATCCGCCGCGTCAGGCAGCTTCGCCCTGGTCAGGCCGCTTCCTGGTGGTCGTGTTCCTGCCGCGCCTCTTCGGGGGCCGCGTCTTGCCTCGCATGTCCGTCACCTTGTGGTGGCGGCGGAACGCCTTGGCGAACTCCGGCTCCGGCTCGCCCACGAACCAGAACGTCAGCCGGTCCGGGGTTGGCTTCGCCCCGTTCCGCGGCGCCTTGCTGATCCACACCTTGTGGATGAGCAGCGCGTATACCTCCCGGCGCTCGGTCGGCCCGGCGTTCTCCCAGTACTCGGTGACCGCTTCAATCTGGTCGATGAACCCGGTACCGAGTACCTTCGCCTCCACCTTGAGTTGCGCGCGCTCGGCGTTCAGGTTCGCAATCCGCTCGTTCACCTGCCCATGCAGGCGGTCGTACTTCTCATCACCCTGCGGGCCGGAGAACATGACCCCGCGTAGCTTTTCGGCGTCAAGATTGTCGACGTATGCCTGTTCCGTCGCCAATTCCGCGTCGATCTCCTGAATCCGCAGGCCGAGCCCCGGATTCTTGATCGCTTCCCACCTCTCGGCCAGGGCAAGCACCTTGGGGTCGTTCGGGTCGAGCGTGGCAATGTGGCTGACGATGGCGTTGCCGACGAACGTGTGCACGGCGTGGTCGACCATGCCGGAGCCGATGCAATCCCCACCGGCGGCCTTTCGCATGCAGCGGTACAGTGCCGCCCTCTTGGCAGCCTTGGTCTTCCAATCCGGCGTGGAATCGGCGCCACATTCGCGGCAGGCGACATAGCCCGTCGCCTCCGTCGACGCGGGTTGCCCTGTCTTCTGGGAACGGCTCGCGGGGATGTTCCGCAGTACTTGAGCACGCTCCCACTGCCCGGCGCGGATACCCAGCAGTTCCCGCAGTTGCAAAAGCTCCCCGAGTGAAACAATGCCTTCGCCGCAACGTACCTTGTCGCCAGTTTTCCCGTGGTGCCAGAAGTCACCATTGTGGGGCATGTAGCCTGCCAGTACGGGTGACGTAAGCATGGAACGAACGGTCGACTCGCTCCAATGGTTCGGATACTTCATGGGTTTTTCCCGCTGGTTGGCGGCTTTCTCGGGCTCGCCAATGCGCTCCAATTTCGCGACCGCGCGCTTCCTGCTGGCCCACGAAGGGGTGTCAATACCCCGGGCGTTCAGGCTGTCCGCGACCCAGCCGGTTGACTTGTCCCCGTAAAGAACGGCGGACGCGTAGTTGCGCTGGATCTGGGACTCGAATGGTTCAAGAATCAGCTTCTTAGCTGAGGTTACGATGTTGCCGTACGGGCGCCTGCCGATCCAAAGCCCCAGGTTTCGCAGGTGGTCTCTGGCGTCCGAGTAGCGGCCGGATGTGTCTTTTGATGACCTTTGGGCCATGTGTGCGGCAAAAGCGAGACTAAGCTCCCAGTTTTCGACTAGGGAGTCAATTCCGTCTTCAATCGAGATGAAACGGCACCCTGTGGTGACGACCACTCGAATAATTTCGGCCGCCTGCAAGATCCCCTGCCGAGTTGCGCGGTCCACTTTGACCACGATCAACAGGTTGGCTCGCTTGGCGTAAAGGTCTTCCATCCCCTTTTCCCAGTCATCCCGGTAGACGCCCGGGATGTACGCGGACTTGTCGACATCGGCGTACACGGCGTGCTCAGTGGCGCCGAGTGCGTGCATCTGCGCCAGGGTCTTGGGCTCCTGGCGTTCGATCGACGTAGATGTGTCCTTGAGGTCCGAGATCCGGTGATACCGGATGGCGACCCACCCACCCGCAGGCGTGGTGTCAGTGGCAGACCCGTAGTGCATGGTGTTCCCCTTCCCCCCGCGGACATCATAACTGCTGGTCACGGGAGCCGTGGTGTGAGTTTTAGGGTTGCTCACCAACAACCACTGTTTCACCAGCACCGCGGGCATCGAGGTGTGGTTCAACTACCAGTGCCCCACCTGCAACGGCACCACCAGCACGCCGACCAAGGTGCTCGCCTCGAAGGTGCTCAGCACCGACGCCGGCCTGGACTACACCCTGTTCGAGGTCAACAACTTCGCCGCGATCTCCAGCTTCGGCTTCCTGGAGCTGGACGTCCGGGTGCCCGCGGTCGGTGAGCGGATGTACGTGATCGGCCACCCGGCGGGCAAGCTGAAGAAGCTCTCGCTCAAGGACGACCAGAGCCCGAGCGGCAACTGCCAGGTCCGCGCGGTGCGGGTGAACGGCAGCAGCTCGCAGAGCGACATCTCCTACATGTGCGACACCGAGGGCGGCTCCTCCGGTTCGCCGGTGCTCTCCGGCAACACGCACAAGGTGATCGGCCTGCACCACTTCGGCGGCTGCCCGAACCAGGGCGTGCGCATCGACCTGGTGGCGGCGAAGATCGGCAACCTGCTCTGAGCCACCGCCCGCCCGGTCGACCCCCATCGACCGGGCGGGCCTCCGCTCAGAGCCGCGCCAGCACCTCGGCCTCCTCGGCCGCGCTCAGCCCCGCCTTGCGCGCCCGGTCCAGCCCCAGCTCGCGTTCCCAGGCCAGCGTGTCCAGCGTGGTCTCCGCGGTGGAGCGGATGGTCAGGCCCGCGTCCAGCGCGGGCTGGGCCTGGTGCGAGGCCATGCCCTGGTAGTCCGGCGGCAGCCACAGCGGCAGCGAGCGCGGTCCGCCCCAGGGCGCCACCTTCAGTTCCGCCAGCCGGGCCTCATCGGCCGGCACCGGTTCGATCGGCGTGCCGACCGCTGCCCGGATCTCGCCGAGGAACTCCGGCAGCGGGGACGGGGTGCTGATCGCGTCGAAGGTGCCGCCCAGCCGCTGCTCGGCGGCCAGCACGATCCAGGCGGCGAAATCGCGCGCGTCGATGTGCTGGAACGGCAGCCCCGGCACATCCGGCAGCAGCACCCGGCCGCCGCGGGCGAACCGGGCAGGCCAGTACCCGAACCGGTCGGAAAGATCGCCCGGCCCGGTGATCAGCCCGGGGCGCGGGATGAACGCGTCCTCGCCGAAGACCTCGCGCACCGCGTTCTCGCTGGCTACCTTGATCCGGCCGTACCGCTCACCCACCTCGGCGGTGGGCAGTCCGGCCGCGTCGTCCACGAGCGGCTCGACCAGTTTTCCGTCCACGCCCTGGCCGGGCGTCGCGTTGTCCGCGTACACGCTGATGGTGGAGACGAACGTCCAGTGCGCGGCGGTCTTCGCCAGCTTCTCCAGCGCGTCCCGCACCCACGGGAAGGAGATCCTCGCCACGTCCACCACCGCGTCGAAGCGCTCCCCGGCCAGCGCCGCCAGCCCCTCCGGTGCGCTCCGGTCCACCACCGCGGTGACCGCCCCGGCTGGCACCTGTCCAGAGACCCCGCGGACCGCGCAGACCACTTCATGCCCACGTCGCAACGCTTCTTCGGCGACGGCCTTCGAAAGGAAGATCGTCCCGCCCAGTACCAGAATCCGCATGCCCACACCCTGCTGGAGGACCGCGCGGCCCGCGACCGATCTCGCGCAGAGCGAACGGCGGTGAGAGCGGTAACGCATCGAGCGCGCGGAGTGAACAAGCAGGTCAGGTAGGCTCCTCTCGTCCCGCTTCCCGGCAAAATCCAGGAGCATTCGCGTGGCCCGAGTCGTCGTCGACGTCATGCCCAAGCAGGAGATCCTCGATCCGCAAGGACAGGCGGTGGCGAATGCGCTGCCCCGTCTCGGATTTGATGGCATCGCCTCCGTCCGCCAAGGCAAGCATTTTGAGCTGGAGGTCGACGACAACGTCGACGACGAAGCTCTCGCGAAGATCGCCGAGACCTTCCTCGCCAATCCGGTGATCGAGGACTGGACCGTCCGCCGGATCGAGTCATGAGCCCCCGGATCGGGGTCATCACCTTTCCCGGCACCCTCGACGACGTCGACGCCCAGCGCGCCGTGCGTTACGCCGAGGCCGAAGCCGTACCGCTGTGGCACGCCGACGCGGATCTGCGCGGGGTGGACGCGGTGGTCGTGCCCGGTGGGTTCTCCTACGGGGATTACCTGCGGGCAGGCGCGATCGCCCGGTTCGCCCCGGTGATGGGCGAGGTCGTCACGGCCGCGGCCAAGGGTCTGCCGGTGCTGGGGATCTGCAACGGTTTCCAGATCCTGTGCGAGGCCGGGCTGCTGCCCGGCGCGCTGGTCCGCAACGCCGGACTGCACTTCGTCTGCCGGGACCAGTGGCTGCGGGTGGAGAACAACTCCACCGCGTGGACCTCCCGGTACGAGCAGGGCGCCGAGATCCTGGTGCCGCTGAAGTCCGGCGAGGGCCGCTATGTCGCGGAGAAGTCCACTGTGGACGAACTCGAGGGCGAGGGCCGGGTGGTGTTCCGCTACGTCGGCGGCAACCCCAACGGCGCGCTCGACGACATCGCGGGCATCACCAGCGCCAACGGCCGGATCGTCGGCCTGATGCCGCACCCCGAGCACGCGATCGAGGCCCTCACCGGCCCGACCGATGACGGTCTCGGCCTGTTCCTGTCCGTTCTCGACTCGCTGGTGGCGGCGTGACAACGACTGAACAGCAAGTGGACACCGTCGAGCACGCGGCGGCCACGCCAGAGCTGGCGCAGCCCTACCGCGAACTCGGCCTCAAGGACGATGAGTACACCCGCATCCGGGAGATCCTCGGCCGCCGCCCCACCGACGCCGAACTGGCGATGTACTCGGTGATGTGGAGCGAGCACTGCTCGTACAAGTCCTCCAAGGTGCACCTGAGCTACTTCGGCAAGACCACCACGCCGGAGATGAAGCAGCACATGCTCGCCGGCATCGGTGAGAACGCCGGTGTGGTGGACATCGGCGACGGCTGGGCGGTGACCTTCAAGGCGGAGAGCCACAACCATCCGTCCTATGTGGAGCCGTACCAGGGCGCGGCCACCGGTGTCGGCGGCATCGTCCGGGACATCCTGGCCATGGGCGCCCGCCCGCTCGCGGTGATGGACCCGCTGCGCTTCGGCCCTGCCGACGCGCCGGACACCCGCCGGGTGCTGCCCGGGATCGTGGCCGGGGTCGGCGGCTACGGCAACTGCCTCGGCCTGCCCAACATCGGCGGCGAGGTCGTCTTCGACGCGACCTACGCGGGCAATCCGTTGGTCAACGCGCTGTGCGTGGGCGCGATGCGGGTCGAGGACCTGCACCTGGCACACGCCTCCGGCACCGGCAACAAGATCATGCTCTTCGGCGCGCGCACCGGCCTGGACGGCATCGGCGGGGTGTCCGTGCTCGCCTCGGACAGCTTCTCCGGCGACGAATCCGGCGCCGGGCGCAAGAAGCTGCCCAGCGTGCAGGTGGGCGACCCGTTCACCGAGAAGGTGCTCATCGAGTGCTGCCTGGAACTCTTCCGCGAGGGCATCGTGGTGGGCATCCAGGACCTCGGCGGTGCCGGCCTGTCCTGCGCCACCTCGGAGCTGGCCAGCGCCGGTGACGGCGGCATGCACGTGAACCTGGAGACGGTTCCGTTGCGCGCCACCGGCATGTCGCCGGCGGAGATCCTCTCCAGCGAGTCGCAGGAACGCATGTGCGCGGTGGTCGAGCCCAAGGACGTCGAGGCGTTCCTGCGGGTCTGCCGCAAGTGGGACGTGATCGCCACCGAGATCGGCGAGGTCACCGAGGGCGACCGGCTGGTGATCACCTGGAACGGCCAGACCGTGGTGGACGTGCCGCCGCGCACCGTGGCGCACGAGGGCCCGGTGTACCAGCGGCCGATCCAGCGCCCGGCCACCCAGGACGCGCTGATCGCGGACGTGCCGGACACGCTGCCGCGACCCGGATCGGCCGAGGAACTGCGGGCGACCTTACTGAAGCTGATCGCCTCGCCGAACCTGTGCAGCCGCAAGTGGGTCACCGAGCAGTACGACCGGTACGTGCGCGGCAACACCGTGCTGGCCCAGCCCGCCGACTCCGGGATGATCCGGATCGACGAGGAAACCGGCCGCGGCGTGGCGATCTCCACCGACTGCAATGGCCGTTATGTGCAGCTGGACCCCTACACCGGCACCCGGCTCGCGCTGGCCGAGGCCTACCGCAACGTGGCCGCCACCGGCGCCAGCCCGTACGCGGTGACCAACTGCCTCAACTTCGGCTCGCCGGAGGACCCTGGCGTGATGTGGCAGTTCAGCGAGGCCGTGCGCGGCCTGGCCGACGGCTGCAAGCAGCTGGGCATCCCGGTCACCGGCGGCAACGTCTCCTTCTACAACCAGACCGGCTCGGTGGCGATCCTGCCCACCCCGGTGGTCGGCGTGCTCGGCGTGATCGACGACGTCAGCCGCCGCACCCCCACCGGCCTGGGCGCGGAGGACGGCGAGACCCTGCTGCTGCTGGGTGAGACCAAGGACGAGTTCGGCGGCTCGGAGTGGGCCAACCACATCCACGGCCACCTGGGCGGCAAGCCGCCGACGGTGGACCTGGAGCGGGAGCGGGTGCTGGCCGAGGTGCTGGTGGCCGGGTCCAGGGACGGCATGCTCTCCGCCGCGCACGACCTCTCCGAGGGCGGTCTGATCCAGGCCGTGGTGGAGGCCGCGATCATCGGCGAGAGCGGCTGCCGGATCGTGCTGCCCGAGGGCGCCGAGGCGTTCACCTTCCTGTTCTCCGAGTCCGCCGGTCGCGCGCTGGTCGCGGTGCCGCGCAGCGAGGAGCTGCGGTTCACCGAGATGTGCAAGGCGCGCGAGCTGCCCTGCACCCGGGTGGGCGTGGTGGACACCGAGTCCAAGGCGGTGCAGGTCCAGGGCCAGTTCACGGTGGGCCTTGACGAGCTGCGCACTGCCTGGGAGGGCACGCTGCACGCGCTGTTCGACTGAGTTTCCCGCACTGCGACAAGGGGAGGGGCCACTGGTCCCTCCCCTTTCGCTTACTGGCTGGTGGCTCGCCTGCGGCTGGTCGCGGTGAGCAGCAGGACCAGGCCGAGCAGGCCGAGGGAGAGGCCGGTGAGCAGTTGCAGGTGCTCGGGGACCATGTGCATCAACAGCCAGCCCTCGCCGCCGACCTGGCTGGCGATGAGCCCGCCGAAGCCCTGGATCATCGCGACGATCCCGAACACTTCGAGCATGGCCGCAGTCCTTCTTTCGTATTCTGTGGTCCACCCGACACGCACCGTTGTGACCCGACTGTAGTGAAAAACCACCCCCGATGGGTCATCCGCAGGGTTGGTCCGGGGTCGCGAAGGTCGCCTTGGCCGGGTCGGGGCGCTGCGCCCAGGTCACGCCGCCGAGGCCGACGCGACGGTGGAAACGGGCCCCGTCCCAGTTCAGCGGGCCCATGAAGGTGGCCCTGGTGAGGTAGACGTTGCCGTGGAACTCGGCGTGGTCGAGATGGGTGACCCGCCACAGGGTGGCGTCCTGGATCCGCATCCCGCCGACCAGCCTGCCGCTGAGGTCCAGCCTGCTCAGCGTGGCGCCCATCAGATCCAGGTTGTACCGAGGGCCGTCGGTGCCCGCCTTGGGCAGCAGGTCCCGGATGAGCTGCTGGGCGCTGCGCCGCACCTCGCCCTCGCGGGAGTAGCGGGACTCGCCCTTACGCTCGTCCGGCATCTCGAACGGGCGGCGCAGGTAGGCGCAGTAGATGTCCAGCACGGTCTGGGCGTACTCGGGACGGCTGCGCGCGATGCCGGCCAGCGCGTGCAGCGCGCCCACCCGCACCTGGTCCGCCTCGTGCCCGAGCAGCTCCACCGCCTTGGCGAAGCGCTCGTCGCTGACCCGCTCCCGGTCGTGCTCGGCCCGGCTGGTGTCCAGCCGCTGCCGCTGCTCCTCCACCTGCCGCCGCCGGTCGTTGAGCCAGAGCGCGTACAGCGCCACCACCGACCCCGCGCCCAGCCCGCCGGTCTTGAGCGCCTCGGTCAGCCCCGCCTTCGGATCCGCCACCAGCAAACCCCCGCCGACCAGCAGCAACGCCCCCATCGCGAGCAGCACGGTGCCGGTGAGCACCACCGCCTGCCTGCGGCGCAGCATGCCGAAGCCGAGTACCCCCAGTGCCACCGCGAACCCGCCGATACCCGGTCCCAGCAGCCACCACCCGTTGTCCACGGCGATGATCGTGCCGCCATTCGAGTGGACGTTCAACGTCCGGCGGTAGTTCGCCAGGTAAGCGGCACCGGCGAGTTTCGTCTGGTCGTATGCTCGCTGGTCACCCGAACCGGACAGGGGAGCGGACTGTGGAACGCCCGAACTGGGCGCCGGGCGAGCTTGACCTCACCGTGCCGAGCGCGGCCAGGGTCTATGACTACTACCTCGGCGGCTCGCACAACTTCGCGGTGGACCGGGCCCAGGCGCGGCAGGCGATCGAACAGTGGCCACTGCTGCCCGCGGCACTGCGGGCCAACCGGGCCTTCCTGCGCCGCGCGGTGAAGTTCTGCCTGGCCAAGGGCATCCGGCAGTTCCTGGACATCGGCTCCGGCATCCCCACCGTGGGCAACGTGCACGAGATCGCCCAGGCCTTCGACCCGGCCTGCCGGATCGCCTACGTGGACATCGACCCGGTCGCGGTCGCGCACAGCAGGCTGATGCTCAGCGACAACCCGAACACCGCGGTCATCCAGGCCGACCTGCGCACACCCGAGGACGTGCTGGACGCGCCCGAGCTGACCAAGCTGCTCGACCTGTCCCAGCCGACCGCGGTGCTGTTCGTGGCGGTGCTGCACTTCATCGCCGATGAGGAGGACCCGGCCGGACTGGTCCGCCGCTACCTGGACGCGGTGCCCGCCGGCAGCTACCTGGTGCTCTCGCACGGCAGCAGCGAGGGCGCGCCGCAGCGGGCCGCCCAGCACGAGGACCTCTACCAGCGCACCGGCAGCCGGATCTTCATGCGCTCGCGCCAGCGGGTGCTCACCTACTTCGGCGACTGCGAGCTGCTGCCGCCGGGGCTGAGTCAGATGACCCAGTGGCGGCCGGAGCCCGACGACGAGTACTGGGGCTCGCCGGAACAGCTCAGCGGGTTCACCGGCGTCGGCTACAAGGCCTGAACCGGGGAGGCGCGGTGCAACAGGAACACGGCTGGGTGCCACCGGGAATCGACCTCAGCCGGCCCAGCGCGGCCCGGGTCTATGACTACTACCTGGGCGGTTCGCACAACTTCGGGGTGGACCGGGAGCTGGCCAGGGTGGCCATCGAGGACTGGCCCGAGCTGCCGATGATCATGCAGGCGAACCGGGCCTTCCTGCGCCGGGCGGTGAAGTTCTGCGTACAAGCGGGGATACGCCAGTTTCTGGACATCGGTTCAGGAATACCGACCGTGGGCAATGTGCACGAGGTGGCCCAGGAACTCGACCCGGACTGCCGGGTGGTCTATGTCGATATTGACCCGGTTGCCGTAGCGCACAGCCGAATCATGCTCGCGGGTAACGATTTCTCCGAGATCGTCCAGGCCGACTTGCGACAACCCGAACGGGTGCTGGACGCGCCGCAGACCAAGGCCCTGCTGGATTTGTCCCAGCCGGTGGCGGTGCTGATGGTGGCGGTGCTGCACTTCGTGCCGGATGAGGCCGATCCGGCCGGACTGGTCCGCCAGTACCTGGACGCGGTCGCGCCGGGCAGCTTCCTGGTGCTCTCGCACGCCTGCCTGGAGGGCGTCGGCGAGCAGGCCGAGTTCCACCAGAAGCTCTACCGCCGGGCGGGCAGCGCGCTGACCATGCGGACCGTTGACCAGGTCGCGGGCCTGTTCGGGCAGGCCCGGCTGGTCGAGCCGGGACTGGTCCGGCTGCCGCTGTGGCGACCGGACCCGGCAGCCCCGCACGAGGGGGATCCGGCAGTTTTCGCCGGCTTCGCCGCGGTCGGCCAGAAGGTCTAGACCATGTGGCCAGCGGAAACGACTGAGATGGGAATCATTCCCGGGTTTTCGGGCTTTCTGCGGGCCCGGGACACCGCTACCCTTCGTGGCGTCGAACCGTTACGGAACTGCGCGGAAGGGTTGGATCCAGCCACGCGTCAGGGGAACTTGACCCGTCTTTTCCGGCCGCGGTGGCGGAGTGTCGCCACTGGTGGCGTTATCGTAGAGTTATTACCCCCATCAGCGATGATCCCCGCAGGTGACGAGTGAGAGGATCAGGACGATGTGCCGACCCGCTCCCACTTCGCTGATCTTCGCGAGTGTGCGCCAGGTCATGGAATTGCCGGTCAGCTTCGGATTTGTTGATGAGGGGCTCGTCTCGACGACCGTGACCACGGCAAACTGGACCCAGGAGGACAGCGGGCGACCCGGACAGTCTGGTTTGTGTGCCGCGGTCGGGCGATGGGTATGAGTGCGACGAACAGCGATTCTTTCCGCCCTGGAAGGCTGCTGGTGACTGACGGCGCCGACCGAACCCACCAGGCCTGTGCGCGATTCGCCCGTAGCTGGGTCCGCGCCATCGCCGGTACCAGCTACGTCTCCCTCGGCCTCGCCGAGACGGAGCAGCTGCTGCTCGCGCACACCGAGCGCCTGGTGCAGGCGCTGTTCGCCGATCCGTTCCGGGCCACCCCGGCAAGGGAGATCGGATTCCAGCTCGTCCAGGCGCATTTCACCGGAATCGAGACGCTGAGCCGGACCGTCGCACTGCTGGGCGATGAGTTCCTCGGCGAGCTGCGGGTGGAGCCGGACGAGCGACTGCAGGCCCGGATCGCCGCGTTGCAGGGCGCGCTGGCCGCGGGCTACGCCCAGGCGCTGCGCGAGCGGACCCTGGACGAGCAGGAGGCGATCCGCCAGGCGGTGCTGGACGCCAGGGACGCCGCCGAGCACGCCCGCCGGGCCAGCGAGGCCCGCTTCCGCGCGGTGTTCACCGAAGCCGCGATCGGCATCGGCATCCTGGACACCAACGGCCGCTTCCTGGACGCCAACGCCTCCCTGCAGCACATGCTGGACTACTCCCTCGAAGAGCTGTGCCAGCGCAAGGGCCACGACGTGCTCTACCCGCAGGACCGGGCGGACCTGCGCGACCTGTGCGCCTCGGTGGCCTCCGGCGCCCGCGACCACGTCCGGCTGGACTCCCGGCTGACCAGGCGGGACGGCCAGGAGATCTGGACGCACATCACCGTCTCGCTGATCAGGGACGAGCAGGGCGCGCCGCGGTACGTGGTGGCCATGATCGAGGACGTCACCGACCGGCACCTGCTGCAGACCCGGCTGGTGCACCAGGCCCTGCACGACCCGCTGACCGGGCTGTCCAACCGGGCGCTGTTCCTGGACGAGCTGGCCACCGCCTTCGCCCGCAAGGAGCCGCAGGCCAGGGTCGGCCTCTGCTACCTCGACCTCGACGGCTTCAAGGTGATCAACGACAGCCTCGGCCACGACATCGGCGACCAGCTGCTGGTCGCGGTGGCCCGGCGGCTGGACGACTGCGTGTCCGGCCCGGGCAGGCTGGTGGCCCGGATGGGCGGGGACGAGTTCGTCATCCTGCTCGACGGCACCACCGGCGACGACGAGGTCATCGCGGTCGCCGAGCAGGTGCTGGACGCGCTGGTCGAACCGATCAAGGTGGCCGGGCACGAGCTGTCCATCTCGGCCAGCATCGGCATCGTGGAGCGGCCGACCAGCGTGGCCTGCCCCGCCGACCTGATGCGCGACGCCGACATCACGCTGTACTGGGCCAAGGCCGATGGCAAGAGCCGCTGGGCGCTGTTCGACTCCGAGCGCAACGCCCGCGAGGTGGCCCGCTTCACCCTGTCCGCGACCATGCCCGCGGCGCTGGAACGCGGCGAGTTCTACGTGGACTACCAGCCGCTGGTCCGGCTCACCGACACCGCGGTGGTCGGGGTGGAGGCGCTGGTCCGCTGGCAGCACCCGGAGTTCGGCAGGCTCGGCCCCGACCGGTTCATCGAACTGGCCGAGGAGACCGGCCTGATCGTCTCGCTCGGCCGCTGGGTGCTGGAACAGGCCTGCCGCCAGGCCCGCAGCTGGATCGACGAGTTCGGCGCGGCCGCCCCCTTCGTCAGTGTGAACCTGGCCGTTCGCCAGCTCCGTGACGCCGGCCTGGTCGGCGACGTGGCCCGGATCCTGGCCGAGTCCGGCCTGCCCCCTGGCAAGCTCCAGCTCGAACTGACCGAGAGCGCCATCATGGGCAACGCGGCCGAGCCACTGGACGCCCTGTGCGCGCTGTCGGACATGGGCGTGCGCATCGCCATCGACGACTTCGGCACCGGCTACTCCAACCTGGCCTACCTCCGCCACCTGCCCGTGCACGAACTCAAGATCGCGGGCTCGTTCGTGGAGGGCCTGCGCGCCGCCGCGGCGGGCGATGAGGTCGACCAGCAGATCGTGGCCACCCTGGTCTCACTGGCGCACGCCCTCGGCCTGACCGTCACCGCCGAAGGCGTGGAAACCACCACCCAGGCCGAACGCCTGCGCGCCATCGGCTGCGACTCCGGCCAGGGCTGGCTCTTCGCCAAGCCAGGACCCCCGGCCAGCATCGACGGCCTGCTCTAGACATTTCCCCAGCTCACGGAACCACCCGTGGGTGTGCTGCGTCGTTGGTACGGTGACCGTGGACGCGCACTGCGTGACGGAGGGGAAACACAGTGACCGACCCGAACAGCGCCCAACCAGGCCCCGCCATGGCGATGTCCGCCCTGACCAGCCTGAACAAGTCGGTCGACGCGATGAACCAGCTGCGCGAGGACGTCCGCGCGGGCCGGGTCAAGCTCGACCCGGCAGCAGGCGCGCAGCTGAAGAAGGCCCTCACCGAGCAGGAATCGCGGGCCCTGAAGTGGCAGGAGACCGCATCACAGCTTGAGCAGGCGTTGCCGCTTGGCAACCACTGGGTGGGCCAGCAGATGGCGGACAAGATGAGCAAGCGTGCCAGCGGCACGGACTTCTCCTTCGCCACCCAGGTCAACCTGTACATCGATGAACTGCAGAAGGCCCAGGTCGTGCTGGATGAGGCGATCCGGGCGACCACGGGCGCGGACACCGGTAGCGCCGCCGACCTCGGAAAGCACGGGAAGTAGACGTGAGTCGTAGCAAGATCGTTGTTGGTGGCGCGTTGGCGGCCGCTGTCTTCCTCGGTGGCTGTTCGGGCGGCTCGATCGCGGGCACGCCGACCCCCGCGACCAGCGGCGCGGCCACCTCGAGTGCCTCGACCGGCGACGGTCCGGGTGCTTCGCTGGCCGCGGTCCTGCCCTGCGCGTTGCTGACCAACACTGAGGCCGCTTCGCTGGGCCTGCTGGCAGGCCAGCCAGAGGACTTCGGCAAGAAGCGTCAGTGCCAGTTCCGCGATGTCTCCAAGCCGTCGCCGGTGACCGGCAACGTCACTATCGACCCGGTGTTCGGCTTCGACCAGCTGCGTACCCCGCCGAACACCGACGAGGCCGGGATCCGCAAGCTCACCGTGGATGGCAGGCGGGTCAACTACTACCCCAATGCTGACGGCACCCTGTGCACGGTGAACATCGAGGTCAACAAGACCGAGGTGGTCTTCGTGCAGACAAGCCTGCGCCAGGCGGCTACGCCCGCGCCAGTGTGCTCGATCACCGAGAAGATGGTCGGTTTCGTGCTGCCGAGAATGCCGAAGAAGTAGCAGGGGGATGTCATGACCCAGCCGCAGAACGGCGACTACCGCCAGGTCGAGTCCAAGGTCAACCCAGCGGACCAGGGGACCTTCGGGCGGGCGGTGATGGGGACCGAGGACGACCGGGACGCGGTCGCCGCGCAGGAGCGTGAGCTGCGTGAGGGCCTGAAGATGGGCACCGACCGGGCGCTCACCCAGACCGGGAACTGGGCCGGAGTCGAGCATCAGGCCCTGTATGACCAGATCACCAACAACAACGACCCTGGTCAGGTCTACTCGGTCGCCGAGCAGTGGACCAAGCTCGGCAATGAGATGGCGAAGTCCTCCGAGGAGATGGACAAGCTGATCAAGGCCACTGAGCACGGGTGGAGTGGCCTTGGCGGCGATGCGGCGCGGGAGGCCACGCTCAAGCTGGCCAAGTGGGGTGGCGATGCCGCGCAGACCAGTCAGTACATGGGGAACCGGACCAACGACCTCGGGCTGATCGCCGAGGACAGCAAGAACCGGATGCCCGAGCCGGTCAAGTTCGACGAGAACCAGATGATGCGGGACGCGTTCAAGTCCGGTGGGCTGCTTGGGCTGGTCAAGTCCGCGGTGCAGGACATCCCGGCCAAGCGTCAGGAAGCGGACAACGCGCATCAGAACGCGATCCGGGTGATGCAGAACAACGAGGCGAGTTCGCGGCAGGTGGATGCCACCACGCCGGTGTTCTCGCCGCCGCCGCCGATCGGCGGGATTCCCGGGGAGCCGTGGCCGCCCAAGCCGACGCCGCCCTGGCCGCCGAACCCGCCGCCGAACTGGCCGCCGGATCCGCCGCGGGTGATCCAGCCGCCGCGGGTGGTGCCGCCGGTGCCGCCGCCGGTGATCACGCCGATTCCGGTGCCGGTGCGGCCGTTGCCGCCGCCAGTGCCACCGCCGCCGCCCAAGGGCAAGCCGCCGGTGCCGAAGCCGCCGTTGCCGCCGCCGTTCCCGCCACCGCCGGTGCCGGACAAGAACAAACTGCCCGACAAGAACAAGCTGCCGGACCGGCCGTTGCCGCTGCCGAAGCCGGGCGATCCGACCAAGCCGTCCGGGCGGGTGCCGGTGCCGCCGCCGAACCTGCCGGGTGCCACCGGGCCCGGTGGCAAGCCGCCGGGTGGCATCGCGCCCGGGGGCATCCTCGGTGCGCTCACCGGGGGCGCCGGGGGCACGCCGGGCACCGGGACCGGGGCAGGCAAGACCAGTTTCGGGCCGGGTGGGGCCGCGGGCGCCGGGCTGGGTGGCGCGGTGGCCGGGGCCGGTGCGGCCGGGGCCAGGGGTGGACCGGGCGCCGGGGGCATGGGCGGCGGGCCGATGGGCGCCGGTGCGGGTCGCAAGGAAGAGGACAAGGAGCACAAGCGGGCCGACTACCTCCAGGAGACCGAGGACGTGTGGGGTGACGGGCAGCGGGTGGCGCCTCCGGTGATCGGGGAATGACCAGCGTGCTGACCACGCTCACCGCGACGGAGCTGGACTTCGCCTGGCAGGAACTGGGGCTGGAGCGGGCGCCGTACCCGCTCAAGCTGCGCAGCCACGGCGTGACCATGGAGGAACGGTCCGCGCTGCGGCTGCGGGTGCTGGAAGGGCTGCGGCAGCGGCGGCTGGCCAGGGAACGCGGGCCGCGCTGGGAGCTGGATCCGGTGCTGGAGGACCAGCTCGGGCTGCTCGCCCGGCATTCGCTGGCGGTGGAGCTGATCCAGTACACCGACTCCCCGGTGCTGGCGGTCGCGGTGTCGCGGGGCGAGAGCGCGGTGCTGGCGGTGCAGACCGAGGACGAGTCGGTGCACCTGCAGGAAGTGCGGGACACCGGGCTGGCCGAGGCGATCGTCAGCGCGCTGCCGCCGGGACAGGCCGGGCGGCAGGCACCGGTGTCCGCGCCGCTGGCCGGGCTGCAACGGGCCAGCGGGCCGGAGAAGCTGGATCCGTTCGGGGACAGCGTTGATCAGCTGGTCGCCGCCGGGATGAGCCGCAATGAGGCGTACACGCTGGACTTCCTGAGCAGGCACCGGCACCAGGGCGGGCAGTTCTCGGTCAGCCTGGCCGAGCGCTACACCACGCACATGGAACGCGATCCCACCGTGGTGTCCTGGTTCGACAGCGAGGACGGACGTTATCTGCTGGTCAGCGAGCGCGGCCGGCTGTCCATCAGCGCGGCGGACAACCAGCGGATCGCGCACCGGGTGCAGGAGCTGATCTCCGCGGCCCGCACCGGCTGAGCTACTCGGTGGCCTCCCGGCAGGCGCGCACGAAGGCGTTCACCGCGCCGCGCTGCTCGCCCAGCCGCCACAGCGCGGCCAGCCGGCCTGGCCGGATGCCGGGCACCGGGCGGAACACCACGTCCTCCCTGGTGTTGGACTCGCTGGTGCTGCTGGCCACCAGGGCGATGCCGGTGCCGGCGGCCACCGCGGCGAAGACCTCGGCCAGGTTGTTGGCCACCGCGGTCACCGTGGCCGGGCGGTCCCGGCGGGCGTCGGCGGCCAGCCAGAACTCGCGTTGCGGGCCGGATGCCTCGGGCAGGGCCACGAACGGTTCGGTGAGCAGGTCGCTGAAGGCCACCTCGGCCTCCGCGGTCAGCGGGTGCTCGGCTGGCAGGGCCACCCAGCGCGGTTCGGCCAGCAGCACCCGGTAGGCGTAGCGGTCCTGGTCGGCCACTGGCAGCCAGACCAGCGCCAGGTCGACCTGGCCGTCGCGCAGTCCGGCCGAGGAATCGTCCCAGTCACTGCGGTGCACGCCGATCCGCCAGCCGGGCAGCAGTTCGGCGAAGCGGGCCGAGATCCGCTCGAACAGGCCGGGCGCCAGGTTGCTGTGCACGCCGATCTGCAACACCATCCGCTCCCCGGCGGCGGCCCGGCCGACCTCGCCGAGCGCGGTGCCCCAGTCGGCGAGTAGTCGCTGGGCCCTGGGCAGCAGGGCGACCCCGGCCGCGGTGAGCGCCACGCTGCGCCGGTCCCGGCGCAGCAGCGCCGAGCGCAGACTGCGTTCCAGCAGCCGGATCTGTTTGCTCAGCGCGGGCTGGGAAACGTGTAGCCGCTCGGCGGCCGCGCTGAAGCTCAGTTCCTCGGCCACCGCGACGAAGTATCGAAGGTCCCGCATATGCACGTCCATAACTCCGCGCCATTAGAGCGGCTCCGATCGGTTGTGACTAGCCCGTTCGGCGATCGTTACCAGGTTCTTCCCTCACTTGGCGGAGTCGCGAATACCCAATGGGCGCAACGATTCTTGCGTCGGCAACCCGGTCGGTCGATCGCTCGATCGGGTAGCAACTGTCCATTGTGGACTGTCAGGCGATGAAGGAGCTGGTCGTGCCGGGGCGAGCGGAGATCCTGCGGTGCGCGGTGGCCGGGCTGACCGCCGGGCCGGTGCTGGTGCACGGCCCGGCGGGCTATGGCCGGACCACCATGCTGGCCGAGCTGGTGACCCGAACGGCCCAGCGGGGCCGGATCCTGCGGGCCGCGCCGGGACCGGCCGATGCCGCGGTGCCCTGGACCACCCTGGCCGACCTGCTCGACGAGCTGCCGCCGCAGCCCTGGCGGCCGCTGGCCGAACCCCAGCTCGCCGCGCTGCGCCAGGCGGTGCGCCGGGACCACCCCGGCACCCTGGACCGGCTCGCGCTGCGGCTGGGATTCCTCGCCCTGCTGCGGGCGCTGGGTGCGGAGGCGCCAGTGCTGCTGGTGCTCGACGATGTCCAGTGGGCCGATTCGGACAGCGTCGACCTGCTCGCCTTCGCCGCCCGCCGGACCGGGCAGGCGGCCCGGTTCGCCGCGGCCGAGCTGGTCGCGCCGGGGGCGAGTCCGCTGGCCACCTGGCTGAGCCCGGCCACCGTGCTGGAGCTGCCGCCGCTGACCCTGGCCGAGACCACGGATCTGTTGCGTGGACAAGGAGATCCGGCCGCACTGCACCAGGCCGCCGGCGGGCATCCCCGGCTGGTCCTGGAGCTGAGCCGGTCCGGTGGCGGACTCACCGAGGTGGCGAAAACCCTGCTCCGCCAACGGCTCGACCGGCTCGATCGGACGGTGCTGCTGCGCATCGCGCTGGCCGGGCGGGTCACCGTGAGTCTGCTGCACGCCTGCGGGCAGCCCGAGCCGGAGTCGACAGTGGACACCGCGTTGCGGGCAGGCGTGCTGGAGCGGGCGGTGGACGGCGCGCTGTCCTTCCGGCTGCCGCTGCTGGCCGATCTGGTGGTGGCGGAGGCGGATCCGGCGCAACTGCGGCAGGCGCACGAGGAGCTGGCCGCGGTCAGTTCGGACCCGGTGGAGCAGGCCCGGCAACTGGCCAGGGCCCGGCCCGCCCCGGCCGAGGACCTGGCCCGCACCCTGGCCTCGGCCGCGGGCTCGGCCCGGCAGCGCGGACTGCCCGCCGCCGCGGCCGAGCTGGGTGCGCTGGCCGCCGATCGCACGCCGGTGGGGCAGCCCAAGGCCGCGGTGGCCCGGCGGCTGGCCGCGGCCACCGACGCGGTGACCGCCGGCGCGCACGAACTGGCCCGCACGCTGGCCGCCGCGGTGCTGACCTGCCCGCACAGCAGCCGGAAACAGCGGGTCACCGCCTGCCTGGCGCTGGTGGACGCGGCCCGGCACACCAGGGCCACCGCCGAGCGGATCTTCCGCCGGGCGCTGGCCGAATCCCGCGGCGAACCCGCGCTGGAGGCCCCGGTCCGGCTGCGGCACGCCGTGCACGCGGCCATCGGCGGCGATTTCCCGGCGGCCGCCGCAGGACTGGCCAGGGCCGCCCAGCTCGCGCACACCGCCGGTGATCAGCACACCGAGGTCAACGCCCGGTGCTCGCTGGCGCTGTGCCAGGTGGCACTGGGGGATCCGGCCGCCGAGGACACCCTGGCCACCGCGGCCGCGGTGCCGGTGGCCGAACCGGTGGCCCTGCACGGCGGGGTGGGCTGGACCGCGGCCCGGCTGCACCTGTTCGCCGACCGGCTGCCCGCCGCCCAGACCGAGCTGGCGAACCTGTTCGAGCTGGCCGAGGAACGCGGCGAACTGGGTGAGCTGGTCGCGATGAGCTGGAGCGCCACCGAGGTGCTGCTGGCCGCAGGCCGGTGCGGGCAGGCCCGGCAGCGCGCCGCGGAAGCCTTGCGCCAGGCCGAATCCACCGGCGCCGACCTCGGCCCGGCCCGCTACGCCGCCGCGCTGGCCGAGGCGGTCGGCGGCGATCCGGCCCGTGCCGCCGACCTGGCCGCGGCCGGACTGGCCACCGCCGAAGCCGACGGCGATCAGGCGTTCGTGCTGCGTAACCTGCATGCGCTCGGCCTGGCCGGACTGGCCGCGGGTGATCCGGCCGCGGCGCTGGAACCGTTGCGGCGCGCGGGTGGCCTGGAAACCGAGCTGGCCGTGGCCGATCCGGCGGTGTTCGGGCTGCGCGCCGATCTGGCCGAGGCACTGGTGGTCACCGGCGCGCAGGCCGAGGCCACCGAGGTGCTCGCGGCCGCCGCCGAACAAGCGCAACGACTCGGCCGCCGCGGTGTGCTGGCGACCCTGGCGCGGGCCGACGGTATCCGCTTGCTGCTGGCCCAGCAGACCGAACAGGCGGTGCGGGCACTGGAATCCGCCTGTGCCGAACAGGCCGCGCTCGGCCAGCCCGTGCAGTACGGGCGCAGCCTGCTGTGGCTGGGCATCGCGGCCCGCCGTCGTCGCCGCCGGGCGGCCGCGCGGGAGACCTTGCGGCTGGCGCACCGCACCTTCACCGGCGCGGGCGCGACGCCGTGGGCGGCCAGGGCACTGGCGGTGCTGGGCGAGGATCAGGAGCAGGAGCCGTGCGGCGCGCTGACCGGGCTGGAGCACCGGATCGCCCGGCTGGTCGCGGGCGGGGCCACCAACCGGGAGGTGGCCGCCCGGCTCAACGTCAGCGGCAAGACCGTGGAGGGCGCGCTGACCAGGATCTACCGCAAACTCGCCGTCCGCTCCCGGACCGAACTGGCGCTCCGCCTTCCGGACCCCGCAGCCGGGCCGGTGCGGTGACCGGGATTTCCCCGTTTCGTGCCCAGGCAACGGCTTCCTAGCGTCAGGGTCCCCTGCGATGCCTAGGAGTGCCCATGCGTCTGCTCCGCCTGCTTCCGATCACCCTCGCGCTGGCCGCCACCGCACTCGTGCCGCTGGCCTCTCCGGCCGGGGCCACCGCGGACCCGTTCATCATCGGCGGCAAGTTCGTCACCTCGGCGCCGTGGGCGGCCGCGGTGTACCGCAACGGCTCCTTCACCTGCTCCGGCACGATCATCGCGCCGACCTGGGTGCTCACCGCGAAACACTGCGTGGGCAGCGGCCTGACCGTCCGGGTCGGCAACGTCCACCGCGCCCAGGGCACCCTGGCCACGGTGGCCAGTTACACCTCGCACGCCCGCGCCGACCAGTCCCTGCTGCGGCTGGCCGCGCCGGTGCAGACCAGCGAGTACAGCAAACTCGCCGATGCCAACCCGGCCACCGGCAGCATCAACCAGATCTACGGCTGGGGCATGACCAGCCAGAGTGCGCCGCCTGCCACCCAGCTCAAGGTCGCCGACGTCCGGCTCACCTCGATCTGCCGGGACTACTACGGCGGTCAGGCGTTGTGCACCAGCCGGATCACCGGCAACGCCTGGTCCGGTGACTCCGGCGGACCGCAGGTGTTCAACGGGCTCCAGGTGGGCGTGGCCTCCACCGCGGACGGCCGCAGCACCCAGCAGTACAGCAGCGTGCCCGCGGTGCGGGACTGGATCCGCCAGGTCTCCGGGGTGTGAGGGTGGTGCTGACCAAGCTGCTCAGCGCGGCCGCGATCATCCCGTTCCTGGTCGGCGGCACCCCGGCGGACCAGGACTACCCGTTCATGGCCAGCCTGCAGACCAGCTACGGCGCGCACTTCTGCGGCGGCTCGCTGATCAAACCGGACTGGCTGGTCACCGCGGCGCACTGCGTCAAGGACGAGCAGCCGGGTCAGCTGCGGGTGCGGATCGGCAGCCGGGACGCGGGCAGCGGCGGCACGCTCACCGGCGTGCGCCGGATCATCGCGCACCCGCGCTGGGGCCCGACCGCCTACTACGACATCGCGGTCGTCCAGCTCGACCGCGCGGTCGGCCAGCGCCCGATCCCGATCGCCGCGGACGTCCCGGTCGGCAGTGCGACCCGGCTGCTCGGCTGGGGCCAGACCTGCGCCCGGCCCGGCTGCGGCGGCACGCCGAAGGTGTTGCAGCAGCTGGACACCAGTGTGGTCGAGGCCCGGCGCTGCCTCGGCATCGACAAGTCAGAGTTGTGCGTCAACAACCCTGGCGGGAACTCCGGCGCCTGCTACGGCGACTCCGGCGGCCCACAACTGCGCTCGATCGGCGGGGCCTGGCAGCTCGTCGGCGCGGCGAGCCGCGCGGGCAGCACCAGCACCACCTGTGCCACCGCGCCCTCGGTGTACACCGCGGTGCCCGCCTATCGGGACTGGATCGCCCAGCAGACCGGAGGCTGAAAGGCCGGTGCCGCCGGGACTGGGGTAGCCCCGGCGGCACCGCGCTCAGCCCTGTAGGTCCAGCACGACCTTGACGTCCTCGTCCTTGCGCGCCAGCGCTTCCGGCCAGTCCGCCAGGGACACCCGGCGGGTGATCAGCGCGCCCAGCCAGTCCCGGTCGCTGTCGGCCAGCGCGGCCGCGGCCCGCCGGTAGTGCCGCAGGTTGCTGTTCACGCTGCCGACCACGACCCCGTTGCGCAGCACCAGGTTGTTGTTGATCTGCCCGGCGGGCAGCGGCAGGTCACCGTCCGAACCGGACAGTCCGGTGAGGACGGTGATGGAGTTGCGCGAGGTGCGGCGCAGCACCTCGAAGGCCACCTCTGGCGCGCCGGTGCACTCGATCACCAGGTCCGGCTCGAAGCTGATCTCGGCCAGGTCGGCGTGGTACCAGGCGCCCAGGCCGAACACCAGGTCCGGCTTGGGACCGGTGCGCATCCGGTCCACCACGTGCACGTCCAGCCCGCGCTGCACGCCGAGCAGTGCGGCCAGCAGGCCGATCGGCCCGGCCCCGGTGATCAGCACGGTGCGCGGCCGGAAGTAGCCACGCAGGCCGATCCGCTCGATCTGGTCCCACACCTTGGCCACCACCGAGGTCGGCTCGGTGAGCACGCCCAGCTCGCCCAGCGCCGGATCCAGTCGCACCGCGAACTCCGGCTCGACCGTCCACAGCTGCGAGCCGTACCCGTCCAGCGCCTTGATGCCGCGCTCGGTGTACTTCCCGTTGCGGCAGAGGTCCCACTGCCCGTCCGCGCAGGCCCCGCACGGCTCCGGATCGGGCCGCCGAACCAGGCCCACCACCAGGTCCCCTGATGTGAAGCCACTGCCGTCGGGCGCGCTGAGCACCCGGCCCAGCGACTCGTGCAGCAGCACCATCTCGGCGCGGTCCGGCGGCAGCTCGCCGTAGCCCTGTTCGACCACCTCGCGATCGGTGCCGCACACTCCGGCCAGCAAGCCGGTGACCAGCAGTTCCCCCGGTCCCGCAACGGGATCGGGCAGTTCGCGCAGGGCGGTCCGGCCGGGTTCGCCGGGCACGCCGACCACGGCCTTCACGCGTCGAGCCCGTTGGTGCGGTCCCTGGCGTCCCTGGTCTGGCCGCCGTAGAGCACCGCGGCGCTGTTGACCAGCGCGAGGTGGCTGAAGGCCTGCGGGAAGTTGCCGGTGAACCGGCCGTGCGCGGCGTCGTACTCCTCGGCCAGCAGGCCGACATCGTTGGCCAGCGCCACCAACCGGTCGAACATGGAAGCCGCCTCATTTCGTCTGCCGGACAGGGCCAGCGCGTCCACGAACCAGAACGAGCAGGCCAGGAACGAGCCCTCGCGGCCGTGCAGACCGTCCACATCGGACTTTCCGCTGTCGGTGCTGTACCGGTCGACCAGGTCGCCGTTCTTCAGCTCCCGCTCGATCGCGCGCACCGTGCCGACCACCCGCTCGTCGTCCCCCGGCAGGAAACCGACCGCGGGGATGAGCAGGGTGGAGGCGTCCAGTTCGGCGCCGCCGTAGTACTGGGTGAAGGAGTTCAGCTCGGCGTTCCAGCCCTTGGCCAGCACCTCCGCGTGCACCGCGTCCCGCAGTTCCCGCCAGCGTGCCACCGGTCCCGGCAGGTCGTGCTGTTCCACCGCGCGCACCGCCCGGTCGAAGGCCACCCACACCATCACCCGGGAATGGGTGAAGTGCCGGTCCGGTCCGCGCACCTCCCACAGCCCGGAATCCGGTTGCTGCCACAGTGTTTCCAGGTGCCGCATCATGCCGCGCTGCAAGGCCCAGGACTCCGGCGTCTCACCCAGCCCGCGTTCGCGGGACAGGTGCAGGGCGTCCATGACCTCGCCGTAGACGTCGAGCTGGAGCTGGCGGTAGGCGGCGTTGCCGATCCGCACCGGTTTGGCGCCCTGGTAGCCGGGCAGCCAGTCCGCCTCCCATTCGATCAGGTGCCGTTCGCCGTCGATGCCGTACATGATCTGCACATCGGCCGGATCGCCCGCCACCGCGCGCAGCAGCCAGTTCCGCCAGGCCACCGCCTCGCCGGAGCAGCCGAAGTTGTCCAGTGCCAGCAACGTGAAGGTGGCATCGCGCAGCCAGCAGTAGCGGTAGTCCCAGTTCCGTTCCCCGCCAAGGGTTTCCGGCAGTGAGGTGGTCGGCGCGGCGACCATGCCGCCGGTGGGCGCGAAGGTCAGCGCCTTCAGCGTGGCCAGCGAGCGGTGCACCGCGTCGGCGTGCGGGCCGTCGTAGCGGATGTTCTCCGCCCACTCCCGCCAGAAGTCCTCGCTGTCCTGGGTTTCCTGCACCGGATCGAGGGGTTCGGCCACCGCCTCGTAGGAGGTGGACCACTGCATGATCCAGGCCAGCCGCTGCCCGGCGGCGATGGTGAACACCGCCTCGTGCGCCCGCTCACCCGCGACCCGGTAGGGCAGCCGGTCACCGCGCAGCACCACGGTGTGCGGACCGGCCACCGCGATGATGCACTCCGAACCGTGTGCCTCGGTCCGGCGCACCCAGGGCACCGAGTCCCCGTAGGCGAACCGGATCACCCAGCGCAGCCGGACCTCGACCTCGCCTGACACGCCCTCCAGCACCCGGACCAGCGCGGGCTGATCATCCATGTTCTTCTCGTGCGGCGGCATCGAGTCGATCAGCCGCACCGTGCCGTCGGCGGTGTGGAACTCGGTCTCCAGCACCAGCGAGGTGTCCCGGTAGCGCCGGTGGGTGTGTTCCACCGGCCCGGTGGGCGCGATCTGCCAGTGCCCGGACTGCTCGTCGCCGAGCAGCCGGGCGAAGCAGGACGGCGAGTCGAACCGGGGCAGGCACAACCAGTCGACCGACCCGGTCTTGCTCACCAGCGCCGCGGTGCGCAGATCGGACAGCAGGGCGTAGTCCTCGATCGGTCCCGGACCACCGGAGATGGCTAGCTCGTGATCGGCCACTCCACCGAGGTTAGGCGTCCGCCCCGGCAATTGCCCGACCGGACACGGCTATCCGCCCACATTGAACCCACTGAGCCGGACCGGCGGCAGCCCGCCGGCGCCCGCGTACTCCGCGCGCAGGGTGATCGACTCGCCCGGCCACAACGTCACGTAGTTGTCCGACCACCGAACCGGGCCGTGCGCCCCGTCCAGACTGGCCTTGACCGCCAGCGCGACCGTGCCGGAGCTGTTGTGCAACCGCACCTCGGCCCCGCCCGGCACCCGCCGCGCGCTGTGCTTCACCGTGGTCATCGGCAGATCCTGCAGGCCAGTGAGATCGGCCGAACCGGTGACCGGGGTGTGCCACCAGGTGGACTTGGTGAAGTCGAGCACATCGGCGCTGGTGGAGAGCCAGTAGACGTTCCGGTCGATCTCCGCGCCGTCCCGTTCCAGCAGCAGTCGCACCAGGTAGGTGCCCTTGACCCCGGTGATCTCCGGCAGGGTCAGCACCCGGGCCGAGGAGTTGGCAGGCGCGGTGGCGGTGACCGTCTGCTCGGCCAACACCCGGCCGTCCACGGTGGTCGCGGTGGCCCGGACCTTGAGCCCCGGCACATCGGTCAGCCCGGTACTCGCCAGCACCACCGAGCGGTCGTCGTAGGAGTACTGCACGTGCAGTGGCCGCAACGCCTTCTTCGCGCCGAAGTAGGAGCCTGCCGCGTCCAGGTTGTGGTCCCACAGGTGCCAGTACAGCGTCGGCCAGGCGTTGTTGATCATCCAGTAGATGACGCCGGTGGCCGGGTTGGCCGGATCGGCGAAGTCCCGGCCGTAGGCCTCGAACTGGGCCCGGTTGCCCTCGTAGTTGGCCAGCTGGGCCTTGCGCAGGAAGTCGGTCAGGTCCCTGGGCTGGCCGTACCGCTTGGCCAGCGCGTCGGCGAACAGGCTCAGTGTGGCGAACACTTCCTTCTTGGCCAGGTGGTAGTGCGGTTTCGTCGGGGCCCGCCAGAGGTCGTCGATCTCCTGCGGGGTCAGGAACTTCCGCAGGCTGGCCAGCTCCGGGATCATCGGCCCGGACCCGACCTCGGACGCGAACCCGGCCGCGCCGCCGAGTTTGTCCTGGTACCAGTAGTTCGGCGGGATCCACCAGTACGGCCCGTCCATCTTCATCCCGGACTTACCCAGCTGCGGCGTGCTCTTGGCCGCGGCCGAGGGCAGGATCGGCGCGGTGAAATCGGCCGCGCGCAGGGCGTCCAGGTAGGTCTGCTCGACCCTGGCGGTGGCCGCGTTGTCACTGCCGATGAAAAAGCCCAGCACACTGGGGTGGTTGACCAGCCGGGCCGCCTCGGCCGCGGTGGAGGCCCCGGCGATCCGGTAGTCCTCCTCGGACCAGGTGCTGTACTTCTCCCACTTGGTGCAGCACTCCCAGCCGGGCAGCAGCATGATGCCCAGCCGGTCGGCCAGTTCGAGCAGCTCGTGGTCCTCCTGCTTGCCCTCCAGCCGCAGCGTGTTCACGCCGAGATCGCGCACGTGCTTCAGCTCCTCGGCCAGCCGCCGCGGCTGGGCCCGCAGGAACAGGTCTGAGGCCCAGCCGCCGCCCCGCACCAGGAACGGCCGGAAGTTGACCAGGAACTTGCGCTGGCCCTGCGGGGTCAGCTCGGAACGCACGTCCCGGATGCCGAAGTCGGTGCTCGCCGTGGACTCACCCGCCGACACGGCCAGCCGGTAGAGCGGCTGCTCGCCGAACTGCGCGGGCCACCACACCTTCGGCCGGTCCACCCGCAGCTCCGGGAATGCGACGATCTTGCTCTCTCCCGGAGCCAGCTCGACCTGCTGCCGCAGCCGGTCAGTCCCGATCGAGGCGGTCACCGTGGTGCGTTGTGGCTGGCCGGAATGGTTGCGCACGGCCGCCTTCACGGTCAGCCGGGCCGAGCTGAGATCGGGTTCCAGCGCGGTGACCACTCTCGGCTCGGCCACCGACACCGCGCCCGAGGTCGCCAGGCTGATATCCCGCCAGATACCCATGTTGTGGTCCGGCGCCGGCGGGCTCCAGTCCAGGAAGCTCACCGTGAAATCGCGGAACGGGTCCGCGGGCATGGCCTTGATCGCCAGCGCGTTGCGACCCGGGCGCAGCAGCCCGGTCAGGTCGAACTCCGCCCGCGGGTAGGCCCCGGCGGTGTCCCCGAGCCGCACCCCGTTGAGCCACAGCTCGCCACGCGAGATCACCCCGCCGTTGAGTCGCAGCACGGTGTGCCTGCCCGGCTGCGGTAAGGCCAGGAACTCCCGCCGGTACCACCACGGCACGCTGAAATCGGCCGGGTTCACCGAATCCCGCAGGTTGGTCGAGTAGTTCAGGTCCGGATAACGCCGGTTCGCGATCAGCCCGGCCATCACGGTGGAGCGCGCGGGCACGGTCAGCCAGCCGCGGTCGCCGTGCCGGGGACTGGAGATCAGCGAGCCGTCCAGCCCTGCGGTGGCCGAGGTCTGCATCCGCCAGTCCGGCACCACCGTGCTGCCGGGTCCGGCCACGGTCAGCCCGGGATCCGGCGCCGGGTCGGCGACGGCCGGGGTCAGCGAGGCGCACAGGGCGAGGGCGATCCCGAGAACCAGTGGCGGCAGGCGCATGTCCGGCACTCTGCCGTTGGTTGCCCAGTTTCGACAAGACTCCTAACGAAGTAAATTTCCAACCAACCCGGCGCAGGCCGAGGGCGGCCCTCCGGAGCCCTGTACCCGGGAGAGCCGCCCTCAGTCTTTCCGGTCCGCTACCGGATCGGCGCGGACAGCACCTGCTTGGCCACGTTGTGGCCGTTGATCTCCACACTCGGCGTCGCGCCACCCAGGTCCGCGGTGCGATAGCTGCCGGTGAGGGTCAGTGTCTCGCCGGGCCACAGCGTGACGTAGTTGTCGCTCCAGTCCGTCGGCAGCACCTCGGGCCCGCCCGCGCCCTTGCGGATGTTGGCGCGCAGGAAGAAACCGACCTGCTTGCCACTGGAGTTGTTGGTCAACGTCACCGTGGTCTTCGTGTGCTCACCCTCCACAGTGGACTTCGCCGAGGACTGCACGCTGGCCGCGGCCAGGTTGTTCAGCCCCTTGAGATCGGCGTAGCCGGACTGCGGCGTGTGGTACCAGGTGGAGGCGCCGTAGTTGAGCGTGTCGGCCTTGGTGGAGAGCCAGTACACGTTGCGGTCCAGCACCTTGCCGCTGCCGTCCTTGAGCAACAGCCGGGTGAAATAGGTGGTGGACAGGCCGCTCGGCTGCGGCAGGGTGCCCGCCCGCACCGAACCGTTGGCCTTGGCGCTCACCGGCCGGGTCTCGTCCGCCTTGACCGTGCCGTCCAGGTTGAACACCGTGGCCTGCACCGAAAGCCCCGGCACGTCGGCCAGCCCGGTGTTGACCACCGCGATCGACTTGTCGTCGTAGGAGTACTGCACGTGCAGCGGCCGCAGCGCGGTCTTGGCGCCGAAGTAGGAGCCGCCGGTGGCCAGGTAGTAGTCGTAGAGGTGCCAGTACATGGTCGGCCAGGCGTTGTTCAGCATCCAGTAGATGACGCCGGTGGCCGGTTTGTTGGTGTCCGACCAGTCCCGGCCGAAGGCCTCGAACTGGGCCCGGTTGGTCTCGTAGTTGGCCAGCTGGGCCTTCTTCACCACCTCGGCCGCGTTCGCCGGTTTGCCGTAGCGGCCGTCCAGCGCGGTGCCCCAGAAGGTCAGCTTGTTGAACGTGGCCGACCGGGACAGGTGGTACTGGGTGGCGTTGTAGTCGGTGAGCTTGTTGATGTCGCCCTGCGGCAGGAACTTCTTCAGCTCGTCCATTTCCGGGATGGCCGGGCCGGGCCCGATCTCGGAGGCGAACCCGGCCGCCCCGCCGAGCTGCTCGTTGTACCAGTAGTTCGGCGGCTCCCACCAGTACGGACCGTCCATCTTCATGCCGGGGCTGCCCAGCTGCGGCGAGCTGAGCGCCTTGGCCGAGGAGATCACCGGCAGCTTCCACTCGGCCCGGCCCAGCGCGTCCAGGTAGATCTTCTCCAGCCCCGCGCCGGGCGCCGCGTCACTGCCGATCATGAACGCGAGCAGGCTCGGGTGGTTGCGGATCCGCTTGGCCTCGTCCTCGGCCGACTCACCGGCGACCCGGTTGTCCTCGGCGGTGAAGGAGCTGTACTTCTCCCACTTCGAGCAGCATTCCCAGCCGGTGATCAGCATGACCCCGGCCCGGTCGGCCATGTCGTAGAACTCGTCGTTCTCCGGCTTGCCCTCCAGCCGGATGGTGTTCATGCCCATGCTCCGGACCAGGTTCATCTGGTCCTGCAGGTACCGCAGGTCGGTGCGCAGGAACAGGTCCGAGGCCCAGCCGCCACCGCGGACCAGGAACGGCTTGCCGTTGACCGAGAACTCGCGGCCGCCCTTGTTCAGCCGGGAGCTGACCTCGCGCACGCCGAAACTGGTCTTGGCGGTGTCGGTGACCGCGCCGTTCACCGACGCGGACAGCGCCGCGTCGTACATTGGCTGGCCGCCCATCTGGAACGGCCACCACACCTGTGGGTTGAGGAAACGCAGGCCCACGGTGTTGCTGGGAGTGAAGCTGACCGTCTTGGTCTCCTTGGCCGCCAGCGAGACCGTCTGCCGGAAGCCCACGTTGCCCGCGGTGCCGCTGATCTCGGCGGTGACCGGCGCGTTGGTGTTGTTGCGCGCGTTGACCTTCACCGTGACGTCGGCGTGGTTCAGGCTGGGCAGCGGCAGGTCGGTGTCCACCCGAGGCTCGCGCAGGGACACCGCGCCGCTGGCCGCCAGCTGCACATCGCGGAAGATGCCCTGGTTGCGGTCGGGCGGCAGCTGCGCCCAGTCGATGAAGTGGATGATCAGGTCGCGATCCTGGTCGGCCGAGTTCGCCCGGATGGCCAGCGCGTTGTCACCCTTGCGCAGCAACGAGGTCACGTCGAACTCGAACGTCGGGTAGGCGCCGATCACGGTGTCCGTGCCCGCGATCTTGGTGCCGTTGAGCCACACCTCGCCGCGGGAGATCACCCCGCCGTTGAGCTTGAGGAAGGTGTGCGTGCCCGGCGCCGGATCCGCGGTGAAGGACCGCCGATACCACCAGGGCACCAGGAAGTCGTTGCGGTTGGCCTTCTGCAGGTTGTTGCCGTAGTTGACGTCGCCGTACTTGTTGTTGGCGACCAGGCCTGCCATCACGGTGGACCGCTTGGGCACCGCGTACCAGGAGCTGTCGTTGAAGCCCGGCGCGGAGATCGCCGCCCCGGTGCCGGTGGCCACCGCCGAGGACTGCAACCGCCAGTCCGGGATGGTGGTGATCTGCGCGGCGCGGGCGGGGGCCGCCGGGGTCGCGCCGAGCTGATAGGCCGGTCCGGCCGCAGCGGGTTCTGGGGCGGCCATGCCTGGTAGGGCGGGCAGGAGGAGGGCAAGGCTGACGGCTGCCGCCAGCCACGGGGCACGACGTCTGGTCATTGAACGCTCCCGGCAACCACATGGCGGCGGCTGGATGGGGCTTTCCCAGGCAACTCTCGCTGGTCAACGCCTGCTTTGGCAAGGGTCCTTACGAACGAAATTCCCCTCTTGCCGTGCCCCCCTCCGGCGGGTGAAGCTGCCCGCGTCAACCAAACCGCCGCCCGCGTTTGGGAGATGGAGACGATCGATGACGATCGAACGCAGAACATTCCTCGCCGGTGGGGTCGCGGCCGCGGCCTACACCCTGACCAGCGGGGCAGGTTCGGCGCAGGCCGCGACCGAGGTCGCAGCGAAGACCGGCGAAGCGAAGGCGCCGACAGCCGCGCTGTGGCAGGAGTATGTCCGCAACCCGCACAACCACCCGCAGATCCCGGACGTCTCCTTCGCCGGGTATCGCACCGGTGAGCGCTGGCCGCATCCGCCGGTCCGGGCCAACGTGCTGCGCTACGGCGCGGTCAAGGACGGTTCGGCCGACGCCAGCGCGGCCATCAACGCCGCCATCGCGGACGTGGGCAGGCGCGGCGGCGGCACCGTGCTGCTGCCTGCCGGCACCTACCGGATCGACAACATCATCCAGCTCGGTTACGACAACGTGGTGCTGCGCGGCGAGGGCAGCGGGCGGACCACGCTGTACGCCACCCGGTGCCTGGAGGAGATCGTCGGCATCAACCGCAGCCGCTACGGCAGCGAGAACTCGGCCTGGAGCTGGGCGGGCGGCCTGGTCTGGGTAAGCCACCGGGACCGGCACCAGCCGTTGATCGCGGCCATCAAGGCCAAGAAGTGGCCGCTGGAAGGCTGGCTGGGCAACGAGGGCGAGGGCATCCGCACCCTGACCACCGTCACCGCACCCGCGGCCCGCGGCGGATTCACCCTCACCGTGGCCGACGGGCGGGCCCTGCACGCCGGCCAGCGGGTGCTGGTGCAGATCGACGACGACGCCGGCTACGGCCTGCTCCGGCACATGTGCGGGGACGGCCCCGGCACCGCCGAGTACGTGTGGTCGAACAAGGACAAGCTGCTCTCCTACCGGCCGTTCCAGTGGCCGGTGCGGATCACCAGGGTCCGCGGCAACCAGGTGACCCTGGAACAGCCGCTGCCGGTGGACGCCCGGCTCGCCTGGAAGCCGCGGCTGACCACCTTCGCGCCGCCGATCACCGGCGCGGGCGTGGAGGGGCTGACCATCCGCATGGTCAAGACCGTCCGGCCCAAGCACCTGCTGGACAAGGGCTACAACGGCCTGGCCTTCCAGTGCGCCTGGGACTGCTGGGCCGACGACGTCGCCGTGGTGGACAGCGACAACGGCTTCCTGCTGGTCGCCGCCAAGGGCGTGACCCTGTCCCGGACCAGCGTGGACGGCCGCGGCCAGCACCACTCCTACGCCTGCCGGGAACAGG
Source organism: Crossiella sp. CA198 (assembly GCF_052078295.1). Classification (NCBI taxonomy): domain Bacteria; kingdom Bacillati; phylum Actinomycetota; class Actinomycetes; order Pseudonocardiales; family Pseudonocardiaceae; genus Crossiella; species Crossiella sp. CA198. The sequence goes on along the minus strand of NZ_JBQJIM010000005.1, from coordinate 293,424 downwards.
CGCACGACAACCTGGTGGAGAACTTCCGGATCGGCAAGTTCACCGAGCCGCCCACACCAGGCTCCGGCCACCACGGCATCAACGTGGAGGGGCTGTCCTGCGGCAACGTCTGGTCCAAGGGCGAGATGCAGGCAGGCACCTTCGACACCCACCGCGGACTGCCCTTCGCCAACGTGCGCACCGAGGTCAGCATCCTCAACGACGGCGCGCACGGCGGCAGCGCCAACGCCGGACCGCTCTACGGCGCCCGGTTCACCCACTGGAACGTCACGGTCACCAACGGCAGGGCGGGCTGCGTGAAGATCGACCACGTGGCCCCGTTCAGCGCCACGGTCGGCATCTCCGAGGTCACCGAGTTCGGCCAGATCGACAAACCGGACTTCTCGGGAGCGCTCAACTCCAAGATCGAGTCCTATGGGACGCCGAAGGTGAACCCGCCCAACCTGCACCGGGCCCAGCGTGACCTGCGGAAACGACACCGCCGGTGACCGATTGGTTTTCGACAGGTTTCTCACAGCCAGGACACAGCTAGCGCGCGCATCCTCGGTGTCAGCCACCCAGAGCCGGGTGGCTGACACCGAGATCTGGAGCGGCACATGTCCGAGGAGAACGAGAAGAGGGCGGCCGGTTCTCCCGAGGAACCCGGCGCGCGGCAGCCCACTCCCGACGCCCCCACCCAGCCGGTCGCGGCCACGCCCGCGCAACCGGAACAACCCGCACCCGCCGCGGCAGCGCCCGAGGCCAAGCAGGCCGCGGAAGCCCCAGCTCAGCCCGCTGAACAGCCCGCGGCGGCCCAGGCGGCGGAAGCCCCCGCTCCGCCCGTGCCGCCCCTTCCCAGCCGCCTCAAGGGCTTCGCCAAGCGCAAGGCCGTGCAGCTGGTGGCGGTCGGCGTGCTCGGCGCGGTGGTCGGCGCCGGGGTGGTCGGCCTCACCGTCGGCGGTCACGGCGGTGGGCACAACCGCCACGACCGGGAGTACGTCGGCAAGGGCCCCAACCGGGACGACGGCCGCTTCGGCGACCGTTTCGACCAGCGCGGACCAGGCAGAGTGGCCCCGCCGTTTCAAGGCCCCGATCGCGGCGACCGTTGATCACTCTAGAGAACCGACCAGCAAATTTGTGACGGCTACTGGCACGACTGAGTGATCGTCTTCCCCAATGGAGTGCAGTCGGCGTGCCATCCGTGCACGGAGTGTGCGTGCGCGCTAGGTTTGACTCGTCGGTGGGTGGTTCGCGGATCTCCTTCCAGCCCACCATCGGCGGTGTTTGTGGATCACATGGCTTCGTGGCCTTGGGGTACGGGGAAGATCGCAAGGCCACGAAGCTACTTCCGCGTCAGCAGTGCCGCCACCTCGGCCGCGGCGCCCGCCACGATCTGCCGCAACAACTCCTCGGCCCGTTCCGGCTGTCCCTGCGCGATCGCCCGCGCCACCTCGACGTGCCGCTGGGTGGCCACCGCGTCCGGCGCCGCTGGCATCAGGTGCAGCCGGTTGCGCCCGCGCAGCAGCTCGGCGGTGAAGTCACCGAGATGGGCGAACATCTCGTTCCCGGAGGCGGTCAGCACCAGCCGGTGGAAGCGCACGTCCACCTCCACGAACTGATCCACCTCGCCGCGTTCGGCCAGCCTGCCCAGTTCCGTGGCCAGCGCCAGCAACTCGGCCCGCTGCTCCGGACTGGCCGCCACGGCGGCCAGCGAGCCCGCCGCGGGCTCCACCGCCGCGCGCACGTGGCTGAGCTGGCGCAGTTGCTCGCCGCGCTGCGTGCTGCCCAGCCGCCAGCGCACCACCTGCGGGTCGAACAGGTTCCACTCGGTGCTCGGCCGCACCGTGGTGCCGACCTTGGGCCTGCTGTGCACCAGCCGCATGGCCTCCAGCACCCGCACCGCCTCGCGCGCCACCGTGCGGGAGACCCCGTGCTGGGTGGCGAGTTCCTCGATCCGCAGCACCCGGCCGCCGGGGAGGGCGCCGGAGGTGATGGCCTGGCCCAGCTGGTCCAGCAGCTGACCATGCAGACCGCGCTGGGTCATGATCGCTCCACAGGGCTGATGAGCAGATCAACTCACGGTAGCCGGGCCTGCGAGTGATTCGACCAGACTTCGCACGCGTCGCGCCGCCGCCTCCGGACCGCCCTCGGTCAGCCCCGCGCCGACCCCGCAGGCAACCGCGCCCGCGGCCACCCACTCCGGCACCTCCGCCAGGGCCACCCCGCCGGTGGGCATGATCGGCGCCTGCGGCAGCGCGGCCCGCACATCGGCCAGCCAGCGCGGGCCAAAACCCCTGGCGGGGAACAACTTCACCGCGTCGGCCCCGTGTTCCAGGGCGGTCACGATCTCGGTCGGACTGGCCACGCCGGGCAGCGCGGCCGCGCCGTAGCGGTGCGCGGTGCGGATGACCTCGGGGTGCAGGCTGGGCGAGACCAGGAAACTGGCCCCGGCCAGGATGGCCAGCCGGGCGGTGGCCTCATCCAGCACGGTGCCCGCACCCAGGGTGATCCCCGGCCTGCCCGCGAGTTCCTCGATCACCGACAGCCCGCCGGGGGTGGTCAGCGCGATCTCCAGGGTGCGCAGTCCGGCGTCGATCATCGCCTCGGCGGTGGCCAGCGCAGTCTTGGCGTCCCCGGCCCGCACGATGCCGAACACCCGCTGTCCGGCCAGTGCGGCCAGTGTTTCCCATCGGTACAACGACAAGCTCCTCTCCGCCGCCCAACGGCAAAAGTATTACTAATACTCCTTCACTCTGCGACAGCGAGCGCGCCGTGTCCAGGAGAACAGTCCTATCGTCGGAGGTCCGGGTTAGCCTTCGGCGTGCCTCTACGCAGAGCGGTGGATCCGCATGAGCTGCGCGCCGCGGTGACCGAGGTCCTGCCCTGGCTGGACGGCGGTGATCAGCCCGACCGCGCCGCCCTGGCCGCCGCGGTCCGGCTGAGCCTGCGCACGCTGGAGGGCCTGGCCCCTGGCCGCAGTGTGGAGCTGCGGGTGCCGCCCTTCGCCGCGGTCCAGTGCGTGGCCGGCCCCCGGCACACCAGGGGCACCCCGCCGAACGTGGTGGAGACCGACCCGCGCACCTGGCTGGAACTCGCGCTGGGCCGCCGCGACTGGGCCACCGCCCTGGACACCGGCGCCCTCACCGCCTCCGGCAACCGGGCCGAGGAAATCGCCACCTGGCTGCCACTGCTCCAGGTCTGACCTCGCCGAGTTGGCCCAAGTCGTACGCCAAGTTGGCCCAAGTGGGCGTACCGGTTGGCCCAAGTCGGCGGGTCAGAACAGTCGGCCCAGGCCGCCGAGCAGGTCGCGGCCGGATTCCACCAGGCGGCCTGCCCCGGAGACGGCCGCGTCGCCGAGGTCGTTGAGCAGTTCGCGTCCGGTGTCGGCCGCGGCGTTCCGCGCGCCGTCCCAGTCCCCGTCCAGCGCGCTGCCGATCACCCGGCCGCCGCCGTCCCACAGGTCCCCGCCCGCCTCACCCACCTCGCCGCCGAGCCCTGACCCGGCCCCGGTCACCCGCTCCGGCTGGCCGGTCGCGATGTTGCCCAGGTTGCGCAGGGACTCCGAGCCCTGGTCGAAGTACGCCGAGTGCGCGTGCCGCAGTCCGGAGTCCTCGCTCGCGCCGAACCCCCGCGCGCCGAACTGCTCGTCGTAGGGCCCGTGGTAGGCGCCGTTGGCGGTGAACCAGCTGCCGTCGGTGGCCCGCACCACCGGGTCGTGCTCGGTCATCCCGGCCCACACCCGCCCTGGCAGTTCCGCGGCACTGGCCGCGCCGACGCCAGGGGAGCCGACGAAGGCCAGCTCGTCCGCTGCCAGCCCGTTCATCCCCGCGTACCCGGCCACCGTGCTGCCGTAGCTGTGCCCGATCACGGTGAGGTGCTGCCGGTGCTCCGCCGCGGCCCGGTAGCCGTCCACGTCCGCGACCAGCCTGCCCGCGCCCTCGATCGCCTGGTCCGGGCGGCTGACCTGGGCGTTGGTGAGCGCGTCCGGGGCGTCGTAACCCAGCCACTGGATGGTCGCGTTGCCGCCGGGACTGGCCGCGTCCATCTCCGCGCGCAGGTTCGCTGCCTGGCCCAGGCTGAAACCGCCCAGACCAGAGCCGGTGCCGGGTACGCAGATCACGACATCCGTTGCCTGGTCCGGGTTTCCGAAGGCTACGGCGAGTCCGCCCTGACCGCGTGGGCCGTCCGGTTCCCAGGCCATGATCAGCACTTCCGCGCGCGGGATGCCGCGTTCGCCCGCCAGGCGTTCGGCCTCGGCCAGGCGGTCCGCGGCGAGGTCGGTGTTGCGCAGCTGGCGTTGTGCCTGGGCGCGTTCGTCGAGTAGGCGGGACAGGGCGGGATCGTTGGCGTTGCGCAGGTTTTCGGTGTCAGCGGGGTCCAGGCCGAGTTCGCGGGCCCGGTCGGTGAGCCGGCGGTCGGCCTCGGCCAGCGCGTCCCGGAATCGCGCGCCGTCCTCGGTGATCCGCCGCCGGTTCGCCGCGTCCAGCACCGGCGCGGGCAGTCCGCGTAACCGGCCGAGCTGGTCGTACTGGGTGAGCAACAGCCGCTCACGCTCCACAGTGGACAGTCCGGACCACCAGGCCGCCACCTGCCGTGGATCCGCGCCCGCCGGCGGCACCACGAGCCCGTGCACCGGCAGCGCCCGCCACTCCGGAGTCTGCCCGGCCACCGTGCCGAATCCCGGTTCCAGGCGGTCCAGCGCACCGGCCAGGGAACGCAGCAGTTCGGTGTAGGGCGCGCGGACCGTCTCCAGCGCGCGGACCACGGTCGCGGCGAGTTCCCGCTCGACCAGCGGATCGGCCCCGGCCGGGCGGCCGCGCCAGATCGCGATGGCCCGGTCCGCGCCGGTGCGCATGCTCCGCTGGGCGCGGGCGGCCGCGTGCACGATCGCCACCGCCGAGCGCAGCCTGGACACCGAGGTGCCTGCCGCGGTGCGGCTCAGGTCACCACGTTCGGTGAAGGCCACGCCAGCCGCCCCGGCCCAGGACCCGGCCGCGGCCCGGCCGTGCCGGACCGACTCGCCCGCCCGGTCCACCGCGCTGACCGCCCCGGTCAGCGGATCCGCCGCCTCGACCAGCCGGGCCGGATCCCCGCCGGTCATCCGCGCGTAGAGCGCCTCCGGGTTCACCGGGTGCCGCCCAGTAACCGCCGGGCCTCGGTCTCGCCCTCGGCGTACCCGTCGGCGTTGCTGGTCAGCGCCTGTGCCGCGTCGGCGAACCAGGCCGAGCCGTGCCGCAGATCGGTGCCGTGCGCCGCGCCGAAGCGGGTCAGCGCGGCGGCGAAGGCACTCGCGCCGTCCACCTCGCCGAGCAGGGCCGGGTCCAGCCGCAGGTGGTCGAGCAGGGCCGCGCCGTCGGCGGTCGCGTCGGCCCCGGCGAAGAACTCGCGGGCGGCCGCGCGCAACCGGTCCGGTTCGACCCGGATGTGCTCGGTCATGGAACCTCCAGGGCTGCTCGGCACGTCTGTGACGGCAGACACCCGACCCCGGTTCCCCTGGAGACGAGATGGCAGGACCGCAGGACAGCCCGTGGTGGCTGGCCGTCGCGACCGAGCAGGCGGCCGCCTTCCGGCAGGCCGCCCAGGCCGCCGACCCGGACCTGCCGGTGCCCTCCTGCCCCGGCTGGCGCTTCCGCGAGCTGGTGCTGCACACCGCGCGGTTCCTGCAGATCGTCGGCGGCCAGCTGCGCACCGGCGGGGCCGACCGGGCCCGCCCGGTGCCGGAACCCGCCACCGTCGGCGATCCACTCGACTGGTTCGACCAGCAGCTGCATGACTGCCTCCGGCTGCTCGCCGCCTGCCCGCCGAATCGTCCACTGTGGACATTCAGTCCGGCCGCGCCCAGCCTGGCCTGGTTCTGGCACCGCCGGGTCGCACACGAGCTGAACCTGCGCCGCTGGGACGCCCAGGCCACCCTGCGTTGCCTGGTCCCCGCCGACCGCGCACTGGCCGTGGACGGCATCGACGAGGTGCTCGGCACCCTGCTGGCCAGCCGGTACACCGCCGCGTCCAGTCCGGCCGCCACCGGCGCGGTGCTGGTCTCCTGCACCGACGGACCGGAGCGCTGGCTGGTCTGGCTGCAACCCGGCGAGGCCCCAGAAGTGGTCCGCGACCCGGCCGACATCCCGGCCGCCAGGGCCACCACCGCCGGTCGGGCCACCGCGCTCTACCACGGTCTCTGGGGCCGGATCGAGCTGCCGATGGCCGAAGGGGACCCGGTATTGCTCTCCGGAGTGCAAGCACACTGAATCCGTCTTGTTCGGTCCCGAACGCTCCGGCAGAGTGCTCGGCATGGCGGAGACAGCGCAGCGTGCACGGCCCACCTTCGCCCGGCTGGCCGTGGCCTGCGGCGTCGGCAGCTCACTGGAGTTCTACGACTTCCTGATCTACGGCACCGCCTCCGCGCTGGTCTTCGGCCGGTTGTTCTTCCCGCAGAGCGAGCCGTGGACGGCCACCCTGCTGGCCTTCTCCACCTTCGCGGTCGGCTTCCTGATGCGGCCGATCGGCTCGATCATCTTCGGGCACTTCGGCGACCGGCTCGGCCGCCGCCGGATGCTGGTGATCAGCCTGTCCCTGATGGGCGTGTCCACCGCGCTGATGGGCCTGCTGCCCACCTACGCCGCGATCGGCATCGCCGCGCCACTGTTGTTGCTGTCACTGCGGATCGTGCACGGCCTCTCCGTTGGCGGCGAGACCGCGGGCGCCACCCTGCTGGCCGTCGAACACGCCCCGGAGGGCAAGCGCGGGCTCTACGGCAGCCTGGTCACCATCGGCTCGCCACTGGGCGCCTTCCTGGCCAACGGCGCGTTCGCGCTGGTCCTGCTGCTGCCCGAGGCCGATCTCTACGACTGGGGCTGGCGGATCCCGTTCCTGGCCGGCATCGCGGTGGTGCTGGTCGGCTTGTTCGCCCGGCGCAACGTGGCCGAGACCCCCGAGTTCGAGCGGCTGGCCAAGACCGAACGCACCGAGCGCGCGCCGCTGATCGTGGTGCTGCGCGAGCACAAACGCCTGGTGCTGCTCACCGCCGGGGTCAACCTTGGCTTCAACGCGTTCATGTTCATCGTGGTCACCTTCCTGCTCTCCTACGGCAGTCAGGCGGTGGGCATCTCCCGGTCGGTGCTGCTCTACGGCTCGATGGCGGGCAGCATCGCCCAGGTCGCCGGGATCGTCTACTTCTGCCGCCTCACCGACCGGATCGGCCGCAAGCCGGTGCTGATGGCGGGCGCGATCTTCTGCACGCTGTGGGGTTTCCCGCTCTTCGCCCTGGTCGACTCGGGTGACCCGGCGCTCGCGGTGCTCGGCATCGTGCTCGCCTTCGGCGGCTCCGCGGCCATCTTCGGCCCCATGCTGGCCTACTTCTCCGAGCTGTTCGGCCCGGAACTGCGTTACACCGGCGTCGGCTTCGGCTACCAGATCGGCGCGGTGCTCGGCGGTGGCCTGTCCCCGCTGATCGCCAACACCCTGGTCACCGCGGCAGGCGGCTCCTCCTGGCTGGTCGCGACCTACATGTCCGCGGCCGGGCTGATCAGCCTGCTGTGCCTGTTCGGACTGCCGGAAACTGTCCGTAAGTGACCACTCACCCGATTCGGCACCCCCGTTTCGGTTATCGCCTGTTTAGAGCGGCATATGCAGTATTGAGGGCATGATCGGTTATCTCCGCCCGGTTGTCCTCGTCCTGGTTTCCGCGATCTCCCTGCTGCTTTTCGGCAGCGTTTCCCAGGCGGCCCCGGCCGTCCAGGAGTCCTGTTCCGACCCGTTCAGCGACCGTAACGCGGATGCGGGCTTCGACGGCCGCATCTGCCTGACCCCCGGCGCAGAGGGTGAGCTGAAGGTGGTGGTCCGGGGTGACTGCAGGTGGAACTACCACTTCTTCTGGGGTAAGCCGCCGTCGAAATGCCGCACCTCCCAGGCCCGCTACTCGCTGACCGAGCCCGCGGGCACGAAGTCGAATGAGGACATGTCCACGATGGAGTCGGTCAGCGGCAACGTGCAGGCGAGTGGAAAATCATTCAAGTGCGCCGAGGGCAGCTATAAGGTCGAGCTTTACTACAAGATCGAGATGATGGGCTGGTCAGGGAACTGGTCCCGGCAGATCGAACATCAGCGCACGGTGGACATCAAGGCCGCGTGCTGACCGGCTGAGCCCGGCGGGGTGGCGTTCCGGAGCCTGCCGCCACCCCGCCGACCCGCCACCGCCCAGCCGATCAGCGCCGCCAGCACCCCGCCAAGGCCGTTGTTGATCATGTCCTGGGTCTCGCAGGCGCCCAGTCCGGTCATGCCCTGGTACAGCTCGATGCCCACCGCCAGCGCCACGCTCAGCAACGCCACCGGCAGGAACCGGCGCACCGCGATCGCGCCGAAGAAGGCGAACGGCATCAACAGCACGAAGTTCAGCCGCTGCCAGGACCCGGCAAGGGAGAACTCGTTCTGGATGCACTCCGCCCAGGCCTGGCCGAGCGAGGCGGCCTCGCCGCCCTGCCTGCCCACCCGCACCAGCGTCACCGCGAGCACCCCGCCCAGTGAGCCGAGCGACAGCCCGGTGAACAGCGCCCGCCAGCCGAACAACCGGCCCAGCAGCAGCCCGATAACACCGAGCACCAGCCCCGCGCCGACCGCGTAGGCCAGCACCTCCGGCCGGGCGAAAATCCGCTCGGCCAGGTTCAGATCCCGGTCCAGCCGGCCGTTCAGCAACTCCAGCACGAGCACCCACCTCGCCTCTTTTTTGGCTCTCGTCCGTTCAGCAGACGCGCGAAGGGGGTCCGGAGTTGGCCCGAACGAGAGCCGCGTCACCGGCCAGAAGGGTCAGGAGCACTACTCCGGGGCACTTACACTGAGACGTGTCTGATCCCGTCCCGAGGGAGTTCTCGGTGGTCATCGACCCCAGCCAGACCGATCGCGACCAGGACGACACCCCCCGCGAGGAATGCGGTGTCTTCGGTGTCTGGGCCCCCGGCGAGGAGGTGGCCAAGCTCACCTTCTACGGCTTGTACGCCCTCCAGCACCGTGGCCAGGAAGCGGCGGGCATCTCCGTCGGCGACGGACACCAGGTGGTGGTGTTCAAGGACCTGGGGCTGGTCAGCCAGGTCTTCGACGAGCAGGTCCTGTCCTCGCTGCGCGGCCACGTCGCCGTCGGCCACTGCCGGTACTCCACCACCGGCTCCACCACCTGGGAGAACGCCCAGCCCACCTTCCGCAACACCGCCACCGGCAGCGCCCTGTCCCTCGGCCACAACGGCAACCTGGTGAACACCGCCGAGTTGCTGACCAGGGCCAAGGAGGCGGGCGTCGCCACCGCGGGCGCCACCACCGACTCCGACCTGGTCTGCGGGCTGCTCGCCGCGGCCGCCGCGGACGTCGGTTTCGAGCAGGCCGCGATGGAACTGCTGCCCACCCTGCGCGGCGCGTTCTGCCTGGTCTTCTCGGACGAGTCCACCCTCTACGCCGCGCGTGACCCGCAGGGCGTGCACCCGCTGGTGCTCGGTCGGCTGGAACGCGGCTGGGTGGTCGCCAGCGAGACCGCCGCACTCGACATCACCGGCGCCTCCTTCGTGCGCGAGGTCGAACCCGGCGAGCTGATCGCCATCGACGAGAACGGCCTGCGGTCCTCCCGCTTCGCCAACCCCGAGCCCAAGGGCTGCGTGTTCGAGTACGTCTACCTGGCCCGCCCGGACACCTCCATCGCCGGCCGCGGCGTGCACGCCGCCAGGGTGGACATCGGCCGCAGGCTGGCCGCGGAGTTCCCGGTCGAGGCCGACCTGGTCATCCCGGTGCCCGAATCCGGCACCCCGGCCGCCATCGGCTACGCCCAGGCCTCCGGCATCCCCTACGGCTCCGGCCTGGTCAAGAACGCCTACGTGGGCCGCACCTTCATCCAGCCCTCGCAGACCATCCGCCAGCTGGGCATCCGGCTCAAGCTGAACCCGCTGCGCGATGTCATCCGGGGCAAGCGGCTGGTCGTGGTGGACGACTCGATCGTGCGCGGCAACACCCAGCGTGCCCTGGTCCGGATGCTGCGTGAGGCAGGCGCGGTCGAGGTGCATGTGCGGATCGCCTCGCCGCCGGTGCGCTGGCCCTGCTTCTACGGCATCGACTTCGCCTCCCGCGCCGAGCTGATCGCCAACGGCCTGGACATGGACGGGGTGCGCCGCTCGGTCGGCGCCGACTCGCTCGGCTACGTCTCCCTGGAGGCGCTGATCGCCGCCACCGAGCAGCCCAAGACCCGGCTCTGCTCGGCCTGCTTCGACGGCGAGTACCCGATCGCGCTGCCCGATGACCTCAAGATCGGCAAGCACCTGCTGGAGAACATCGAGAAGGGTGTGGCCGGTCCGGCCGAGCCCGTGCTGCCCAGCGGGTACGGTGCCGAAGACGCCGTTCGGCGTCCCTGACCTGGCTAGACAATTGATCTCGGATGGAGCTGGACGAGCAGTGACCGCGCACGCCGAAAGCGGGAAGGCCACCTACGCGGCCGCCGGAGTCGACATCGCCGCAGGTGACGAAGCTGTGGAGCAGCTCAAGCCGTGGGCGGAGAAGGCCACCCGACCCGAGGTGCTCGGCGGCATCGGCGGCTTCGCCGGGTTGTTCAAGCTCAAGCTGGACCGGTGGAAGGAGCCGGTGCTCGCCTCCTCCACCGACGGCGTCGGCACCAAGCTCGCCGTGGCCCAGGCCCTGGACAAGCACGACACCGTGGGCATCGACCTGGTCGCCATGGTCGTGGACGACCTGGTCGTCTGCGGCGCCGAACCACTGTTCCTGCAGGACTACATCGCCGTCGGCAAGGTCGTGCCGGAGCGGATCGCCGCGCTGGTCAAGGGCATCGCCGAGGGCTGCACGCAGGCCGGGTGCGCACTGCTGGGCGGCGAGACCGCCGAGCACCCCGGCCTGATGGACCCCGGTCACTACGACATGTCCGCCACTGGCGTCGGCGTGGTCGAGGCGGACAAGCTGCTCGGCCCGGACCGGGTCCGCCCCGGTGACGTGCTGATCGCGATGGGCTCCTCCGGCCTGCACTCCAACGGCTACTCGCTGGCCAGGCACGTGCTGCTGGAGATCGGCCGGATGCCACTGGAGGGCCACGTCGAGGAGTTCGGCCGCACCCTCGGCGAGGAAATGCTCGAACCCACCCGGATCTACGCCAAGGACTGCCTGGCGCTGGCCGCCGAGGCCGACGTCCGGACGTTCGCGCACATCACCGGCGGTGGCCTGGCCGCCAACCTGGGCCGGGTCATCCCCAAGGGCCTTTCCGCCGACCTGGACCGCGGCAGCTGGACGCCCGCGCCGGTGTTCGCGCTGATCGCCCAGCGCGGCCGGGTGGAGAAGCTGGAAATGGAGAAGACCTTCAACATGGGCGTCGGCATGGTCGCCGTGGTCGCGCCCGAGGAGGTCGACCGCGCGCTGGCCGTGCTCACCGCCCGGCACGTGCCTGCCTGGGTGCTCGGCGAGGTCGGCAAGAGCACCGAGCCGGGCGAGAAGCCCGAGGACCGGGCCGTGCTGCGCGGGGATCACCCGCGGTTCTGATTCCCACGATCGGGTTGCCCTGACAACCTTCCGCGCTGTTTCGCCGTAGTAGCGGTGAGTGCGGAAGGAGGTCAGCGGTGCCAGGCGGGGAACTACGCGCGAGCGAGTTGCGGTCAGTGCTGGCCGTCGACCCACCGCCACCCACGGTGAGCTGCGCCGATGTCGTGCGGGACGGCCGCAGGGTGGTGCGCGGGCGGCGGATCGGGGTGGCCATCGTGCTGGCCGCGGTGCTCACCGTGCTCTCGGTCGGCACGATCGCGCTGCTGCCCGTGTCCGAGGTCGAATCGGCCGGGGTCACCGGCTCGCCAACACCGCCGGTCAGCCCAGCGCCCTCGGTCACCCCGCCGCCGTCGGTCACCCCCACCACGACGAACCAGGGCAGCACCAAGGACAAGCCGCTGTTCCCACCGATGACCAGGAAGGACATCGAGTGGTACAGCGTCCTGCTGGCCAAACAGCAGTGGCCGCCCCCCGGCTACACCGCGGTCTCCGACAGCGGCGCCAAACCCGGCCAGTTCCAGCTGGTCGAGGACTTCCTCCGGCTCGGCGTCCAGCTCACCGACCGGCAGGGCCACACCGGTCTGCTGGTGCTCACCGTGCGCTCGCCCACCGGGCACCCGGTCTACTGCCGGGACTCCGACGGCTGCCGGGCCGAGGTCATGCGCAGCGGCAAGAACAGGTACACCTGGGTGAAGAAGACCGACATCGCCAGCACCGAACGCGAGGTGCTGGTCACCACCGAGACCGGCCTGCAGGTCGGCGCGGTGGTCATCGACAACAGCGCCTGGCCGATCCTCTCCGGCAGCGAGATCGCCGACCTGGTCACCAACCTGGCGGGCTAGTTCAGCCAGCGGTAGCGGCGTTCCGGCCTGCCGGTGCTGCCGTAGCGCAACCGCACCTCGGCCCGGCCCGCGCTGACGAAATGCTCCAGGTAGCGGCGGGCGCTGACCCGGGACAGGTTGGTCTGGCCGGCGCACTCGGTGGCCGACACATCGCCGTCGGCCGACCGCAGCACCTCCTCGACCAGCTTGGCCGTCTGCGGGGTCAGGCCCTTGGGCATGGTCGGGGCCGCGGTCGGGCGGGCGCCGAAGACCTGGTCCAGCACGGCCTGGTCCACCGAGCCGGTCAGCCGGGAGCGGACCTCGGCGAAGTGCGCGAGCTGATCACGCAGGGCCGCGTACTCGAACGGCTTGATCAGATAGTGCAGCACCCCACCGCGCACCGCCGCGCGCACCGTCTCCACATCCCGCGCCGCGCTCACCACGATCACGTCGGTGTGCCCGGCCTGCTCGCCCGCCGCCCCGCCGCGCAGTTCACGCAGCACGTGCACGCCGTCGGCATCGGGCAGGTAGATGTCCAGCAGCACCAGGTCCGGCCGCAGCTCACGTACTGAGCGGATGGCCTCGGCCGCGGTGTGCGCCACCCCGACCACCTCGAACCCTGGGGTGCGCGCGACGTAACCGCTGTGCACCTTGGCCACCATGAAATCGTCGTCGACCACCAGCACCTTGATCACTCGCGCACCTCCGGCGGGCGGGTGCCCACGGCCGCGGTGGCCCGGCCCAGGGTGGCGGTGAACACCGCGCCGCCCTCGTTGCGCACCGACACCGAGCCGCCCCGGCGCACGCAGATCTGCCTGGTCAGCGCGAGCCCGATGCCGCGCTGCCCGCCCTGGGTGGCCACCTTGGTGGTGAAGCCGTGCTCGAAGACCTCCTCGGCCAGCTCGGGTGCGATGCCCGGCCCGGAATCCCGCACCCGCACCAGCACCTGCTCCGCCGAGGCGGCGATGTGCACCTCCACCCACTGTCCGGCCCCGGCTGGCAACGCGTCCAGCGCGTTGTCCACCAGGTTGCCCACCACCGTCACCAGGTCCTGGGACAGCGCGTCGTCAACTCTGTCCACAATGGACTCCTCGGACAGTTTGATGCCCACCGCGCGTTCCGCGGCCAGGCTGGCCTTGGCGATCAGCAACGCGGCCAGCGCGGGATCGGCGATCCGCCCGGTCACCGCGCGGCTCCAGTCCGCGTGCGCCCGGTTGGCGCGGGTGACGTAGCGGACCACCTCGTCGTACTCGCCCAGCTCGATCAGCCCGGCAATGGTGTGCAGCTCGTTGCGGAACTCGTGCGCCTGCGCCCGCAGGGTGTCCGTGGCATGCCGGTTGACGTCCAGTTCCTGTTGCAGCGCAACAAGTTCGGTCCGGTCCCGGAGGGTGACCACGGCGCCGATCTGCTGGCCGTGCAGCCCGATCGGCATCCGGTTCATCACCAGCACGCGGCCACTGCGCAGCACCACCTGGTTGGCCCCGCTGGCCCGCCCGGTGAGCACGTCCCGCAGCCGCTCGTTGGCATCGGCCAGCTCGTCCACCTGGGTGCCGATGGCGTCCGGCAGCGCGAGCAGTTCCCTGGCCGAGGTGTTCATCAGGGTGATCCGGTGCTGCTGGTCCAGACCGAGCACGCCCTCCCGGATGCCGTGCAGCATCGCCTCCCGGTGCTCCACCAGCCCGGTGATCTCCCTGGGCTCCAGCCCCAGCGTCTGCCGCTTCACCCAGCGCGCGGCCAGCAGTGAGCCGATCAGGCCGATCCCGGTGCCCAGCCCGAGGTGGAGCAGCAGGTCGCCGGGCGAGCTGACCAGCGACTCCCACAGTCCAGGCTCGTCCTGGGCCGCGCTGACCACGCCGACCCGCTTGCCCTCGTCGGAGTACACCGGCACCTGCGCCACCACCTGATCGCCGAGCACCCCGTCCCAGCTCCGCCCACTGGCCACCAGCGGCATCCCGATCGCCAGCTGCTCGTTCTCCCGCCGGGGATCGGTGGCGGTGCGGATCCGCAGGTCGGTGGTGGCGATGCTGATCGAGCTGTTCCCGGCCTGGCCGCGGGCGGTCTCGGCGAAGAGGACCAGCCGGTGGTACTGCCCGTCGGCCAGCGCGTCCTGCACCCCGTCGGTGGCGGCCAGCTGCTCGGCCACCAGCAGCATCCGGCGGCCCTGGGTCTCCCGGAAGTTCGCGGTGGACTGGCTCAGCGTGGACGCGGTCACCGCGCCCAGCAGCGCCAGCACGACCAGGAACTGCAATCCGAAGAGCTGCCGCGCCAGCGACCCACGCACACCCACGCCGCGCACCTCCTCGTGCCTCTATCGCGTGAACACAACGACCACAACGAACGCTGCGGACGCAAGAACACGGTTTTCAGCGTAAGTGGTCACTATGGCTTAGCTCACTGCGAGACGAGGAGGCGAGGATCGATGCCGATCCGCAACTGGCTGGCGGGGCTGGCCGCGGTGGCCGCGACGCTGGTCGTGCCACCGCTGTTCACCTCCGGGGCAGGCGGCGACGCCACCGGTCCGCTGCGGGGCCTGCGGCTGCTGGTGCCCAACGCGCCCGGCGGCGGCTACGACGTCACCGCGCGCACCGCGGCCAAGGCCATGGACGAGGTCCAGCTGACCCGCAACGCTGAGGTCTTCAACCTGCCCGGCGCCGGTGGCACGGTCGGCCTCGGCCGCACCGTGGCCGAGACCGGCAACCAGCGCCTGGTGATGTCCATGGGCCTGGGCGTGGTGGGCAGCGTGTTCACCAACAAGTCGCCGAACTCCCTGGCCGAGACCACCCCGATCGCCAAGCTGACCGAGGAACCCGACATCGTCGTGGTCGGCAAGAACTCCCCGTACCGCACCATCGGCGAGCTGGTCGCGGCCTGGAAGGCCAACCCGGGCGCGGTCACCGTGGGCGGCGGCTCCAGCCCCGGCGGCCCGGACCACCTGGCCCCGATGCTGATGGCCAAGGCGGTCGGCCTGGAACCCAAGCGGGTCAGCTACATCCCCTACGACGGCGGCGGCGAGCTGCTCTCCTCGGTACTCGGCGGCAAGATCCACTTCGGCGTCTCCGGCGTTGGCGAGTACGTGGACCAGGTCAAGGCCGGTGAGCTGCGGGTGCTCGCGGTCACCGGGGCGAACCGGATCAAGGACATCGACGCGCCCACCCTGTCCGAGGCTGGCGTGCCGGTGACCTTCACCAACTGGCGCGGCATGGTCGCCCCGCCCGGCCTCTCCGACGCCGAACGCACCCGGCTGGTCGAGCTGTTCCAGCAGCTGCACGACTCCCCGCAGTGGCAGGAGGCGGTCAAGCGCAACGGCTGGACCGACGCCTTCCTGCCAGGGGCCAAGTTCGGCGAGTTCCTGGCCGCGGAGAGCAAGCGGGTGGCCGATGTGCTGAAGGAGTTGGGGCTGGCATGAGTGAGCAGGTGCAGGGGCGCTCGGCGCTGGCCTGGCTGAAGGAACGGTCCGAACTCGGCATCTGCGTGCTGCTGCTCGCCCTGGGCGTGCTCGTGCTGGTCGACGCGATCCGCATCCCGGCCAACTTCGCCCAGCGCGGTCCGGTCGGTCCCGAGCTGGTGCCCTACCTGGTCGGCGGCGGCCTGGTGCTGGTGGCCGCGCTGCTGGCCAGGGATGTGCTGCGGGGCGGGCGCGGCGAGGCCGAGGCGGGCGAGGACGTCGACCTCAACGCACCGGCGGACTGGCGGGTGGTGGCCCAGCTCGCGGCGGCCTTCCTGGCCAACGTGGTGCTGATCAACCTGGTCGGCTTCCCGCTGTCCGGGATGGTGCTGTTCTGGGGTGCGGCCTACGCGCTGGGCAGCCGGAACTACGTGCGTGATCCGCTGGTCGCGGCCGGGCTGTCCATCGCGACCTACCTGGTGTTCAACTCCCTGCTCGGCGTGTCACTGCCGGGCGGGCCGCTGACTGGGGTGCTCTGACATGGACGCGCTGGCCCATCTGATCGACGGTTTCGGCACCGCGCTGACCCCGATGAACCTGTTGTACGCGGTGATCGGCGTGCTGCTGGGCACCGCGATCGGCGTGCTGCCCGGCATCGGCCCGGCGATGGCGGTGGCCCTGCTGCTGCCGGTGACCTACGGCCTGGACCCGACCGGCGCGTTCATCATGTTCGCCGGCATCTACTACGGCGGCATGTACGGCGGCTCCACCACCTCGATCCTGCTCAACACGCCGGGGGAGACCGCGGCCGTGGTGACCGCGATCGAGGGAAACCCGATGGCGCGCAACGGTCGTGGCTCCCAGGCCCTGGCCGCCGCGGCCATCGGGCACTTCATCGGCGGCATCGTCGGCACCATGTTCCTGGTGCTGCTCGCGCCGCTGGTGGCCAGCCTGGCGGTGGACATCGGCGCGCCGGACTACTTCGCGGTCATGGTGCTGGTCTTCATCGCGGTCACCTCGATCCTGGGCAAGTCCCGGATCCGCGGCTTCGCCTCGCTGCTCATCGGCCTGTCCCTTGGCCTGGTCGGCCTGGACGAGATGACCGGCCAGCAACGGCTCACCTTCGGGTTGCTGCACCTCAACGACGGCATCGAGGTGGTGATCGTCGCGGTCGGCCTGTTCGCCATCGGCGAGTCGCTGTGGGTGGCCGCGCACCTGCGCAGCAAGCCCGCCCTGCCGATTCCGGTCGGGCGGCCGTGGCTGGGCAAGGAGGATGTGCGCCGGTCCTGGAAGCCGTGGCTGCGCGGGCCGCTGATCGGGTTCCCCTTCGGCGCGATCCCGGCCGGTGGCGCGGAGATCCCCACCTTCCTCTCCTACGCCGCGGAGCGGAAACTGTCCAAGCGCAAGGACGAGTGGGGCAAGGGCGCGATCGAGGGCGTGGCCGGTCCGGAGGCCACCGCGAGCGCCTCCGCCGCGGGCACGCTGACCTCGATGCTCACCCTGGGCCTGCCCACCACGGCCACCGCCGCGGTGATGCTGGCCGCCTTCCAGCAGTACGGCATCCAGCCGGGTCCGCTGCTGTTCCAGCGGGAGTCCACGCTGGTCTGGGCGCTGATCGCGAGCCTGTTCATCGGCAGTGTGCTGCTGCTGGTGCTGAACCTGCCGCTGGCCCCGATCTGGGCCAAGCTGCTGCGCATCCCGCGGCCGTACCTGTACGCGGGCATCCTGTTCTTCGCCAGCGTGGGCGCCTACGCGGTCAGCGGCGACGTGCTGGACCTGGTGGTGCTGTTCGTCATCGGCCTGCTCGGCTTCGCCATGCGGCGCTACGGCCTGCCGGTGCTGCCCGCGGTGCTCGGCGTCATCCTCGGCCCGGCCGCCGAACTCCAGATGCGCCGGGCCCTGCAGCTCAGTGACGGCGACGTCACCGGGCTGGTCAACACCCCCTTCTCCATCACCGTCTATCTGGTGGTGGCCGCGATCCTGTTCGCTCCGCTGGTGGGCGCGCTGCTCCGGAAGCGCCGTCGCCCCTCCCACGACCAGCGCGAACAGTCCGATCGCGACTCAATCGGCGTCTAGTCCCCCAGCTACTCGCCGATCCCGCCAACGGCCAACACCCCCTCCCCCCGGGCGTGTTGGCCGTTGTCGTACGCCCAGTTGGCCCAACTCGTACGCCAATTTGGCCGAAGTGGGCGTACGAGTTGGGCCAAGTCGTGCGGTTGCGGACTCGGAGGCAACCTGCTGCCCGGTCCACCTCGTACACAGGGGTAGACCGGGAGGAGGTCCCCTTGGCGGATCGCAACGCCGAGTTCGTCGAATTCGTCCGCGCCCGCGGCCCGGCCCTGCGCCGGACCGCGTTCCTGCTGTGCGGCGACTGGCACCGCGCCGAGGACCTGACCCAGACCGCGCTGATCAAGCTGTACAAGGCGTGGCGGCGGGTCGAGCCGCACGGGGCCGTGGAGGCCTACGCGCGGCAGGTGCTGGTGCGGACCGCGATCGACGAGTCCCGCCGGTTCTGGCGGCGGGAGAAGGTCACCGCCGACCTGCCGGACCTCCCCATCCCCGAATCGGGCGCCGAGGACGCGCTGGATGTCCGGCGGGCGCTGGCCGCGCTGCCGAAACGCCAGCGGGCCGTGGTGGTGCTGCGGTTCTGGGAGGACCTCCCGGTGCAGGAGGTGGCTCGGCTCCTCGGCTGTTCCGAGGGGACCGTGAAGAGTCAGTCGGCCAAGGGGTTGGCCGCGCTCCGCAAGTCGTTATCCGGCTATCTCGTGCTGGAGGCAGGGCGATGAGCCATCACGAACTGTCCGAACTGGAATGTGCCGAGGCCCGCACGCTGCTGGCCAGGGCACTGGGAGAGGAACCAACCATGACCAACGAGCCAGAGACCGTGCTGGCCTCGGCCAGGCGCAGCCTGCTGCGGGGCCGGGTGCTGCTCACCACCGGCGTGATGGCCGGGGTGCTGACGGTGGGCTTCGGCGCCACCGCGCTGGCCGGTGGCTTCGGCGGCGGGGAGAACGTGCAGCCCGCCGGTGTCACCGAGTCCGTGCGCACCCCGGAGCCGACGCAGCCCTGTGGCAGGCCCGGCTCGCTGCTGGAGCCCACGCCGGGCGCCTGCCCGACCGTGCCGCCGCCGGGCACCACCCGCCCGACCAGCCCGCCGCCGCCGGGGACCACCCGGCCGACCTCGATCATCACCAGCCCGCCACCGCCGGGGACCACTCGCCCGACCTCGATCATCACCAGCCCGCCGCCGCTCACCACGGTCGTCACCCCGCCGCCGTCGGCCACCACCAGGATGCCCGGCGCCAAGTGAGGTGACGGCCCGTTTCCCCTGGCGCGCAAGGGGAAACGGGTCAGGTGAGCCTCAGCCGTGAGTGGGGAAGCCCAGGTCGATGCCGGACTCCCGCGGCCACCGCGCGGTGACCGCCTTGAGCCGGGTGTAGAACTTCACCCCGTCCGCCCCGTGCACGTGGGTGTCCCCGAACAGCGAGTCCTTCCAGCCACCGAAGCTGTAGTAGGCCATCGGCACCGGGATCGGCACGTTGATGCCGACCATGCCCACCTGCACCCGCCGCTGGTACTCCCGCGCGGCCAGGCCGTCCGCGGTGAACACGGCGGTCCCGTTGCCGTACTGGTTGGCGTTGACCAGTTCCACCGCAGCCTCGAAGGTGGGCACCCGCACCACCGAGAGCACCGGCCCGAAGATCTCGTCGGTGTAGATCGACATCTCCGCGCCCACCTGGTCGAACAGCGTTGGCGCCAGCCAGAACCCGTTCTCGTGACCGGCCGGTGCGAACCCGCGCCCGTCCACCACCAGCTTGGCGCCCTGTTCGACCCCGGCGTCCACATAGGACTTCACCCGGTCCCGGTGCACCCCGGTGACCAGCGGTCCCATCTGCGACTTCGGGTCCGTGCCCGGTCCGGTGACCAGCCCGGCCATCCGCTGCGCGATCGCAGGCACCAGGCGGTCGCCGACGTCGCCGACCGCGACCACCACCGAGATCGCCATGCACCGCTCACCGGCCGAGCCGAAGCCGGCGTTGATCGCGGCGTCCGCGGCCACCTCCAGATCGGCGTCCGGCAGCACCACCATGTGGTTCTTCGCCCCGCCGAGTGCCTGCACCCGCTTGCCACTGGCGGTGCCGCGCGAGTACACGTGCCGGGCGATCGGGGTCGAGCCCACGAAGGACACCGCGGCCACGTCGGGGTGGTCCAGCAAGGCGTTCACCGCGGTCGCGTCGCCCTGCAGCACGTTGAGCACACCGTCGGGCAGCCCGGCCTCGGCGAACAGTTCGGCCAGCCGCACCGCCGCGGACGGGTCCCGCTCGGATGGCTTGAGCACGAAGGCGTTCCCGCAGGCCACCGCCATCGGGAACATCCACATCGGCACCATCACCGGGAAGTTGAACGGGGTGATCCCGGCGACCACGCCCAGCGGGTGCCGCGCCGAGTAGGCGTCCACGCCCCGGCTGACCTGCTCGGAGTGATCACCCTTGAGCAGCTGCGGGATGCCGCAGGCGAACTCGACCACCTCCAGTCCGCGCTGCACCTCACCGGCGGCGTCGGCGAGCACCTTGCCGTGCTCGGCGGTGATCAGCGCGGCCAGTTCGTCCCGGTGCCGGTGCACCAGCTCGCGGAAGCCGAACAGCACCCGGGACCGCGCGGCCAGCGAGGACTCGCCCCACTGCGCCGCCGCCTTGACCGCGGACGCGACCACGGTGTCCACATCGGACTGCCCGGCCAGCACCACCTCGCGGGTCACCTGGCCGGTGGCCGGGTCGAAAACCTCGCCGCGGCGGCCGGAAACGCCCTCAGCGCGGGCGCCGTCGATCCAGTGCGGGACGAGCTGGGACATGTCAGGAACCTCCTGGGACAGAGCCGGTGGTCGAGCGGATCACCAGGGACGGGTGCAGCAGATGGCGGACCGGGCTGGTGCGGCCGTGCCGGACCCGTTCCAGCAGGGCCTCGGCGGCCAGCCTGCCCATCTCGATCCGCGGCTGGTCCACGGTGGTGAGCGAGACGTGCCGGAGCGAGGCGAGCGCGGAGTTGTCGTAACCGACGACCGAGACGTCGTCGGGCACCCGCAGCCCGGCCTCCTCCAGTGCGGAGACCGCGCCGATCGCGTTGTAGTCGTTGGCAGCCACGATCGCGGTCGGCAGGGGTTCGCCGTTGCGGGAGTTGAGGAACTCGCGCACGGACTTGGCGCCCGCGGCGTCGGTGTACTCGCTGGGGACCACCTCGGCGCGCAGCCCGTGCCGTCGCATGGCCAGCTCGTATCCTCGCCTGCGCAACGCCGACTGCGAGCCGCCGCCACCGTCGAGGTGCACGATCCGGTTGTGCCCCAACGCGACCAGGTGGTCCACCGCGAGCAGTGAGCCCACCTCGCCGTCATCGTTCACCGTGTCCACAGTGGACAGTCGAGAGGACCGGGACACCAGGGTCACCGGCACCTGCTCGGCGGCCGCGCCGATCGCGCTCGCGCTGACCACCGGGCCCAGTAACACCAGCCCGGCAGGCCGGAAGGAGAGCAGGCTGGTCAGCGCGCCGCGCTCGCGGGCGGCACTGCGGCCACCGGTGTTGATGATCAGGTCGAAGCCCTCGGCCCGCGCGGCCGCGTCCACCCCGTCCACCACCTCGGCGAAGAACGGGTTGTGCAGGTCGGAGACCATCACGCCGAGCACGGTGGAGGTGCGGCTGGCCAGCGAGCGGGCCATCGCGTGCGGGGAGTACCCGAGTTCCTCGGCCGCCTTGAGCACGGCCGAACGCCGCTGCTCGGAGACTTTGGGTGAACCCCGCATCACCAGCGAGACCAGCGCGCGGGAGACCCCGGCGCGCGCCGCCACATCCTCCATGGTCGGACGGCCCATTTTCCCTCCCCGACGAATGTGACCCTTGACACCGGCGGGACGGACGCTACAGCATTAGCGCGCTCCAACCAATAGAGCGCTCTAACGCACAGTAGCGTTGACCAGGACGGAGATCCCCGGATGCGGATCGGAGTAGCGGGCGTCGGGCGTATCGGCACCATGCACGCCACGAACCTCGCCACGTTGCCCTCCCTCGACGAGGTCGTGCTGTTCGACCCGGTGCCCGGCCGGGCCGCAGCCTCGGCGGCCGCGCTGGGCGGGCGGGCCAAGGCGGTGGACACCCTCGACGAGCTGCTCACCGCGGCTGACGGGGTGCTGCTGGCCACCCCCACCGACACCCACCCGGAAATGCTGCGGCGGGCCATCGCGGCCGGCGTCCCGACCCTGTGCGAGAAGCCGATCGCCGGCGACCTGGACACCATGCGCGCCCTGGTCGCCGAGGTCGAGGCGTCCGGGGTGGAGGTGCTGGTCGGCTTCCAGCGCCGGTTCGACCCGGCCGTGGTCGAGTTGCACCGCCGGATCCGCGCCGGTGAGCTGGGCACCGTGTACCTGGCCAGGGCCATCGGCCAGGACGCGCAGCCGCCGGACTTCGGCTACCTGCCAGCCTCCGGCGGCATCTTCCGCGACCTGCTGATCCACGACCTGGACGCGGTGCCGTGGCTGCTCGGCGAGCCGGTGGTGGAGGTCTACGCCTCCGGCTCGGTGCTGGTGCACGAGGCGTTCGCGCAGGCCGACGACGTGGACAACGCCGTGGTCACGCTGCGCTTCGCCAGTGGCGCGCACGCGGTGCTGGCCGGTGGCCGCCAGGACGCGCTCGGCTACGACCACCGGATCGAGGTGCTCGGCAGCAAGGACTCCCTGGCCGTCGGCCTCGATCCGCGCACCCCGCTGACCTCGCTGGAACCGGACGGCCCCCAGGTCGCTCCGGATGCCTACCCCGGCTTCACCGAACGCTTCCACCGCGCCTACCTCAACGAGATGGCGGTGTTCACCGACGTGGTCGCGGGCAAGGCGCAGAACCCTTCCCCGGCAAGGGAAAGCCTGATCAGCCTGGAACTCGCGCTGGCCTGCGAGACCTCCCGCCGCTCCGGTCAGCCGGTGCGCCTGGCGACCGCGGCGGTGACCGCATGAGTCCTGCGCGCAGGGACGAATCATCGGCACAGAGCGCGCCGAAGCTGGCAGGCGCGCCCATTTCCTGGGGTGTGTGCGAGGTCCCCGGCTGGGGACACATGATCGACGCGGACACCGTGCTCGGCGAGATGGCCGAACTGGGCCTGACCGCCACCGAACTCGGCCCGCCCGAGTACCTGCCCACCGACCCGGCCAAGCTGCGTGCACTGCTCGGCGGCCACCGGCTGAGCATGATCGGCGGCTTCCTCGCCGTGGTGCTGCACGAGGACTCCGCCGAACAGTCCACAGTGGACGAAGCAGGGCGGACCGCCGCGCTGCTGGCCGCCACTGGCGCCGAGGTGCTGGTGCTGGCCGCGGCTACCGGCCTGGACGGCTACGACGAGCGCCCCGCGCTCACCGACACCGAATGGGCCACCCTCATCCGGATCTCCGGCCGGATCCGCGATATCGCCGCCCGGCACGGCCTGCGCACCGTGCTGCACCCGCACGTGGGCACGCACATCGAGCGCAAGGCCGAGGTGGAGCGGTTCCTGGCCGACTCCGACCTGGAACTGTGCCTGGACACCGGGCACCTGCTGATCGGCGGGACCGATCCGGTCGAACTGGCCCGCGAGCACGCGGGGCGGATCGGCCACGTGCACCTCAAGGACGTCCGGGCCGAGGTGGCGGCACGGGTTCGCGACGGCGAACTCCCGTATGCCACCGCCGTCGGCCAGGGACTGTACGTGCCGCTCGGGGACGGTGACGTGGATATCGCGGGCATCGTGCGTTTCCTGCGCGATGCGGGCTACCAGGGCTGGTATGTCCTGGAGCAGGACACCGCGTTGGCCGAGGGCGACGCCGACGCGGCCGCGCGGCCGAAGAAGGACACCGCGCGGAGCCTTGATCATCTCCGCCCCCTGTTCGGCTGAATCTGGGAAGGACGACGATGTCCAAGTTCTCTCGCGGCGCACTCACCGCCGCGGCCGCAAGTCTGCTGCTGCTGCTGACCGCGTGCAGCGGTCCGGCCGGTTCCGGCTCCGGCGCCAACACCAACTCCGGGCAGCCCGCCGGCGGCCCGCTGCGGATCGCGGTGATCTCGCACGGCACCGCGGGCGACTCCTTCTGGAACGTGGTCAAGAACGGCGCCGAGGCCGCTGGCAAGGAACTCGCGGTCACCGTGGAGTACAACTCCGACGGCGACCCGGCCGGTCAGGCCAAACTGATCGACAACGCGGTGGCCCAGCAGGTCAGTGGCCTGGTGGTGTCCATGGCCAACCCGGACGCGCTGCGCGACTCGGTCAGCAAGGCCACCAAGGCAGGCATCCCGGTGATCACCATCAACTCCGGTGAGGGCCGCAGCGCCGAGTTCGGCGCGGTCACCCACGTCGGCCAGAACGAGGGCATCGCGGGCGAGGACGCGGGCAAGCGGCTCAAGCAGGCGGGCAAGGCCAAGCTGCTGTGCGTGATCCACGAGGCCGGCAACATCGGCCTCAACCAGCGCTGCGACGGCGCCAAGCGCGGCTTCGGCGCCACCTCGAACCTCCAGGTCGACATCAGCAACCCGACCGACGCGCAGGCCCGGATCAAGGGCGCGCTGCAGTCCGACCCGGCCATCGACGCGGTGCTCACGCTGAACCCGCAGGTCGCGGCCAACACGGTGAACGCGATCAAGGAGTCGGCGAGCAAGGCCCAGGTCGCCACCTTCGACCTCAACCCGGACGTGGTGGCCGCGATCAAGGCCGACCAGGTGCTCTTCGCCGTCGACCAGCAGCAGTACCTCCAGGGCTACCTGCCGGTGGTCTTCCTGAAGCTGTACCGGGACAACGCGAACACCGTCGGCGGCGGCCGCCCTGTCCTCACCGGGCCCGGCTTCGTTGACAAGTCCAATGTGGACGCGGTCGGCAAGAACGCGGAACGGGGGACGCGCTGACATGGCGATCGCCGTTGGCAGCCTTGACGAACGAGTGGCCCGCAAGGGCCTGCTGGACCGGCTGGTAGCCCGGCCCGAGCTGGGTTCGGTGCTCGGCGCGCTGGCCGTGCTGATCTTCTTCTCGGTGCTCACCGAACGGTTCCTGACCCCACTCGGCGTGGCCACCTGGCTGGACGACTCGGCCACCCTGGGCATCATGGCGGTCGCGGTGGCGCTGCTGATGATCGGCGGCGAGTTCGACCTCTCCGCCGGCGTGATGACCGCCTCCACCGCGCTGGTCACCGCGATCCTGGCCACCAAACTCGGCTGGAACACCTGGCTGGCGATCCTCGCCTCGCTGGTGTTCGCGCTGGCGGTGGGCGCGCTCAACGGCTGGCTGGTGATGCGCACCGGCCTGCCCAGCTTCATCGTCACCCTGGGCACCTTCCTGGCCCTGCAAGGGCTCAACCTGGGCATCACCCGCCTGGTCACCGGCACCGTGCAGGTCTCCGGCATGCGCGCCGCCGACGGTTACGCCAGCGCCGGATTCCTGTTCGCCTCCACCATCGACATCGGCGGCACCACCTTCCAGATCTCCATCATCTGGTGGCTGCTGGCCGCCGCGGTGGCCAGCTGGCTGTTGCTGCGCACCAGGTTCGGCAACTGGATCTTCGCGGTGGGCGGGGCCGCGCCGAGTGCCCGCGCGGTCGGCGTGCCGGTCATGCGCACCAAGATCCTGCTGTTCATGATCACCGCCTTCGCCGCCTGGCTGGTCGGCACCATCAACATCCTGCGCTTCACCACCGTGCAGGCCAACCAGGGCATCGGCCTGGAGTTCCAGTTCATCATCGCCGCGGTGATCGGCGGCTGCCTGCTCACCGGCGGCTACGGCTCGGCCATCGGCGCCGCGATCGGCGCGCTGATCTTCGGCATGGCCCGGCAGGGCATCGTGTTCGCCCGCTGGGACAGCGACTGGTTCCAGCTCTTCCTCGGCGTGATGCTGCTGGCCGCGGTGCTGGTCAACAACACCTTCCGGCGGCGCGCGGAAAGGGTCCGGAAATGAGCACACCACTGCTTGAGGTCCGTGACGTCGGCAAGCGCTTCGGCAGCGTGATCGCGCTGCAGGAGGTCTCCACCGTGGTCAACGCGGGCGAGGTCACCTGCGTGCTGGGCGACAACGGCGCAGGCAAGTCCACGCTGATCAAGATCCTGGCCGGCGCGCACCAGCACGACGAGGGCGAGTTCCTGCTCGACGGCGTGCCCACCAAGCTGGCCTCACCGCGGGAGGCACTGGACCGGGGCATCGCCACGGTGTTCCAGGACCTGTCCGTGGTGCCGCTGATGTCGGTGTGGCGCAACTTCTTCCTCGGCTCCGAGCCCACCACCGGCTGGGGCCCGCTGCGCCGCCTGGACCGCCGCGCCGCCCGGGAGACCACCCGGAAAGCCTTGGCGGACATGGGCATCGACCTGCGCGACGTGGAACAGCCGGTGGGCACCCTCTCCGGTGGCGAGCGGCAGTGCGTGGCCATCGCCCGCGCGGTGCACTTCGGCGCCAAGGTGCTCATCCTGGACGAACCGACCGCCGCGCTCGGCGTGAAGCAGGCCGGGGTGGTGCTCAAATACGTGGCCCAGGCCAGGGATCGCGGCCTCGGGGTTGTGCTGATCACGCACAACCCGCACCACGCCTACCCGGTGGCCGACCGGTTCCTGCTGCTCAAGCGGGGCCGCAGCCTCGGCTGCTTCGACAAGCCGGACATCACCCTTGCCGAGCTGACCAGGCAGATGGCCGGCGGCGCCGAACTGGAGGCCCTGGAACACGAGTTGCGCGGGGCGGAGTCGTGACCGGGCCGGAGATCCTCACCGTCGGCCGGGTCGGCGTCGACCTGTACCCGGAGCAGTCCGGCGTGCCGCTGGCGCAGGTGCGGACCTTCGCCAAGTCCCTCGGTGGCACGGCCACCAACGTCGCGGTGGCGGCGGCCCGGCTGGGCCGTCGCACCGCGGTGCTCACCAAGGTCGGCCCGGACGGCTTCGGCGACTACGTCCGGCAGGCCCTGTCCGGCTTCGGCGTGTCCCCGGATCACGTTGGCACGGCGGAAGACCTGCTCACCCCGGTGGTCTTCTGCGCGCTGGACCCGCCGGAGGACCCACCGCTGCTGTTCTACCGGCTGCCCATCGCCCCCGACCTCACCCTCACCGCCGACGACGTCCCGTGGGACGTGGTCGAACAGGTCCCGCTGCTGTGGGTCACCGGCACCGGCGTGTGCGTCGAACCCGCCCGCGGCACCCAGCGGGCCATGCTGGAACGTCGCGGCCGCCGCGCGCACACCGTGCTGGACCTGGATTACCGGCCGATGTTCTGGTCCGATGTGGACAGTGCGCGGCGGGAGATCGGCTGGATGCTGGACCACGTCACGGTCGCGGTCGGCAACCGCACCGAGGTCGAGGTGGCCGTGGGCACCGCCGACCCGGACGAGGCCGCCGCCCGGCTGCTCGACCGCGGCCTGTCCCTGGCCCTGGTCAAGAAGGGCGCCGAGGGCGTGCTGGTGGCCACCCCGGAAGGTTCCTGGACGGTGCCGCCGTGTCCGGTCGAGGTCGTCTGCGGCCTCGGCGCGGGCGATGCCTTCGGCGGCACGCTGGCGCACGGCCTGCTCGCGGGCTGGGAACCGGTGCGCATCGCCGAGTACGCCAACGCGGCCGGCGCGCTGGTCGCCTCCCGGCTGGCCTGCGCGGACGCCATGCCCACCCCGGCCGAGATCAACGAGCTGCTGGAGCGAGTGTGATCACCGATCAGCGCTGGGCCGACCTGCTGCGCACCAGGGCCACCGACCCGGGCGCGGTCGGCCGCGCCTACGCCGCCCGGCGCAGGCGAAACCTGTTCGCGGACAAGGAAACCCTGTTCCTGGTCGCCGCCGACCATCCGGCCCGCGGCGCGCTCGGCGTCGGCGCGGACCCACTGGCCATGGCCGACCGGCGCGGCCTGCTGGACCGGCTGCTCCTCGCGCTGGCCAACCCCGAGGTGGACGGCGTGCTCGGCACGCCGGACGTGATCGAGGAACTGCTGCTGCTGGACGGCTTGCACGACCGGGTGGTCATCGGCTCGATGAACCGCGGCGGCCTGGCCGGCGCCCGCTGGGAGATCGACGACCGCTTCACCGGGTACGACGCACAGTCCATTGTGGACTATGGCCTGGACGGCGGGAAGATGTTGCTGCGCCTGGTCGATGACGACCCCGGCACCATCCCCACCCTGGAATCCTGCGCGAACGCGGTGTCCCAGCTGGCCGGGCACGGCCTGATGGCCATGGTCGAACCGCTGCCCTACCAACGCCTTGACGGCAAACTGGTGCTCCAGGAGGACACCGCCGCGCTCTCCCGCGCGGTCACCATCGCCGCCGGTCTCGGCGTCACCTCCGCGCACACCTGGCTCAAACTGCCCGCCCCGGCCGATCCGGCGGTGCTGGACGCCACCACCCTGCCCATCCTGCTGCTCGGCGGCGTGCCCTCGGGCAACCCGGACACCGACCTGGAGACCTGGGGCCCGCCACTGCGGCATCCGGCGGTGCGCGGCCTGGTCGTGGGCCGCACCCTGCTCTACCCGCCCGACGGCGACGTGGCCACCGCGGTGGCCAAGGCCGCCCAGCTGCTCAAGGAGATCCCGGCGTGAACCTGCACCGCCCACTGGGAACGCTCAGCGACGGCGCCGACCCGATCCACCTCACCCCGGAGTCGGCGGGCTGGACCTACACCGGCCTGCGCGTGCTCACCCTGGCCCCCGGCGTCCCCAGGGTGATCGAGACCGGCGAGTTCGAGGCGTTCGTGCTGCCGCTCGCCGGTGGCTGCGTGGTCGAGGCCGACGGCGAGCGCTTCGAGCTGACCGGCCGCGACTCGGTGTTCACCAGGGTCACCGATTTCGCCTACGTGCCAAGGGATGCCACCGTCACGCTGACCTCGGCCGCCGGTGCCGAGATCGCGCTGCCGATGGCCCGCTGCACCCGCCGCCTCACCCCGAAATACGGCCCGGCCGAGGGCATCCCGGCCGAGACCAGGGGCGCGGGCAACGCGAGCCGTCAGGTCACCAGCTTCGGCGTGCCCGGCGTCTGGGACCACGCGGACAAGCTCAACGCCTGCGAGCTGATCACCCCGGACGGCAACTGGTCCTCCTACCCGCCGCACAAGCACGACGAGGCCAGTGACTGCGAGGTGGTCAACGAGGAGATCTACTACTTCCGCATCGCCGCCCGCGACCAGATCACCCCTGCCCGCGAGGGCTTCGGCTTCCACCGCACCTACACCGCCGACGGCGAGATCGACGAGGACGTGACCGTCCGCGACGGCGACGTCTTCCTGGTCCCACGCGGCTATCACGGCCCGTGCGTGGCCGCCCCCGGCTACCCGATGTACTACCTCAACGTGCTGGCCGGACCGGCCGAGGAACGTTCGATGGCCTTCTGCGACGACCCGGCGCACACCTGGATCAGGGACTCCTGGGCCGATCAGCAGACCGATCCGCGCTGCCCCGTGACCACCGCCGCAGGCCGCACCGACCGCTGAGGAGCGCCCCCGTGTCCACCGTGAAGCTGACCACCGCCCAGGCCCTGGTGCGCTGGCTGATCGCCCAGCGGACCGAGCTGCTGACCGGCGAGCAGGCCCCGCTGTTCCCCGGCGTGTTCGCCATCTTCGGCCACGGCAACGTGCTCGGCCTGGGCAACGCCCTCGAAGAGCACCGCGAGCAGCTGCCGGTCTGGCGCGGCCAGAACGAGCAGGGCATGGCCCTCGCAGCGGTCGGCTACGCCAAGGCCACCCACCGCCGCCAGGTCATGGTGGCCACCAGCTCGGTCGGCCCCGGCGCGCTGAACATGGTCACCGCCGCGGGCGTGGCGCACGCCAACCGGCTGCCGCTGCTCCTGCTGCCCGGCGACACCTTCGCCGGCCGCGCGCCCGACCCGGTGCTGCAGCAGGTCGAGCACTTCCACGACCCGACCGCCACGGTCAACGACGCCTTCCGCGCGGTCAGCCGCTACTTCGACCGCATCACCCGCCCGGAACAGCTGCTGTCCACCCTGCCCCAGGTGGCCCGGATCCTCACCGACCCGGCCGACTGCGGCCCGGTCACCCTGGCCCTGCCCCAGGACATCCAGGCCGAGGCCTACGAGTTCCCCACCGCGCTGTTCGAGCCGGTCCTGCACCTGGTCCCGCGCCCGCGCCCGGACACCCGTCAGCTCGCGGCCGCCGCGGAAACCCTGCGCGCCGCCCAACGCCCGCTGATCGTCATCGGCGGCGGGGTGCGTTACTCCGGCGCGGGCAGCAAGGTGCTCCACTTCGCCCAGCAGCACGGCATCCCGGTCACCGAGACCACCGCGGGCCGCACCCTCGTCCCGCACGAGCACCGCCTGCACGCCGGTCCGCTCGGCGTCACCGGCTCCACCTCGGCCAACACCCTGGCCGCCCAGGCCGACGTGGTGCTGGCCATCGGCACCCGCCTGCAGGACTTCACCACCGCCTCCTGGACCGTGTTCGCCCCGGAGGTCCGGATCATCAGCCTGAACACCGCCCGCTTCGACGCGGTCAAACACGCCGCCCAGGAACTCGTCGGCGACGCCCAGGAAGGCATCCGCGAACTCGGCCACGCCCTGGGGTCCTGGCAGGCCGCGGCCTCCTGGACCGCCCAGGCCGAGACCGAACGCGCCAAGTGGGACAGCCACATCGAGTCCCTGCGCACCACCCCCGCCGACCTGCCCACCTACGCCCAGGTGGTCGGCGTGGTCAACGAGGAGTCCGGCAAGCACGACTACGTGATGACCGCCTCCGGCGGCCTGCCCGGCGAGCTGATCGGCGGCTGGCGGGCCAAGGGCGCGCAGACCATGGACGTCGAGTACGGCTTCTCCTGCATGGGCTACGAACTCGCCGGCGCCTGGGGCGCGGCCATGGCCAGGGCGGAAACCCACCCGGACGGCGTGGTCACCACCCTGCTCGGCGACGGCTCCTACCTGATGCTCAACGCCGAACTGTTCTCCGCCGCCTTCGCCGGCCACGGCTTCGTCGCGGTGGTCTGCGACAACGACGGCTACGCGGTGATCAACCGGCTGCAACAGGGCCAGGGCGGCGCCGGCTTCAACAACATGTACGAGCACTGCCGCTCCGGCACCGGCGGCAAACCCCGGGTCGACTTCGCCGCGCACGCCGCCAGCATGGGCTGCGCGGTCACCGCGGTGGACAGCCTCACCGGCCTGGCCCAGGCCTACCGCCAGGCCAAACAGACCGCGTTGACCGAACACCGCCCCGCCGTGGTGCTCATCCGCACCCACCCGTCCTCCTGGACCGAGGCGGGCGCCTGGTGGGAGGTCGGCGTGCCCGAGAACTCGCACCGCGCCGAGATCACCGCCGCCCACGCCGCGGCGCAGGACGCCAAACGGGCCCAGCTCCGTTATCTGAGCTGAGCCCGGTTGGCGATCCGCTGATCAGCCGAAGAAGATCGAGGAGATGTCGTTGTCAAAACCGACCTTCGCCAGATCCGCGATATCGGCGTCCACCGCCAGCGACTTGCCCTTGCAGTTCTTCTCGGTCCAGATCTTCACCGGACCACCGGAAATCTGCAGCGAAGAGGTGACATTGTCCCGGGCCACATTCTGGCAACCCGGCCCGGCCAGTCCCTGGGACGCGCCATTGTCACTGAAATTCGCGTCATCGTGCAGCACCGCGGAACCGCGGCCACCGGCCGGAGTGGTCGGGCTGGCCGTCGGCTGACCGGCCTTCTTGCCGTCCGGGGTAATGCCGAACCAGGTGCCGCCCACACCCTGGCCCTTGGCATCCCCAGGCTTGAGGTCCTTGTTGAACCGGTACAGCGGCCAGCCCTTGAGGGTCAGCTGCCGGGTCCCGTCCGGCCGGGTCACCGTGCCGACCGCGGAGCGCTGCACCCCGTCCACGAACACCCGGCCACCCTTGGCGAGCAGCACCGGCGGCCAGATCTTGGCGCACTCGTCCACACAGGTGGTCTTGGACGGCTTCGCGGTGTCCTTGTCGAACCGGTACAGCGTGAACCCGCCGCCGTCCAGCACCACCGGGTCCAGCGCCCCCGCCTTGCCCGCGGACAGCTGGACCCACCGCTGCGCGGCGGCCGAATCAACGGATTCGCCGTTGTCCCGCCGCTTCACCCAATCCCCGGTATTGCTCTCCGCTTTGTTCCCCTGCGCCGTCCCGGACAGCAACTGAACACCTTCCGGAGCCGCCTCCTGAGCCGTTTCCGGCGCCGCCGCGGTATTCGCCACATTTTCCACTCCGCCACCACTGCATGCGGAAAGGGTAATGGCGCCTGCGGTCAAGACGGCAGCAAGCATCGCAAAGCGAGTTCGAGACATTGACGCACCCCTGAGTTCTTCGGACCCAGGTCGCTCCCAAGTCCGGCGCCCTCTCAAACGCCGGTGGAGCCAATGCGGTTCAACGC
The DNA here is from genome assembly GCF_052078295.1 of Crossiella sp. CA198. Classification (NCBI taxonomy): domain Bacteria; kingdom Bacillati; phylum Actinomycetota; class Actinomycetes; order Pseudonocardiales; family Pseudonocardiaceae; genus Crossiella; species Crossiella sp. CA198. The sequence goes on along the minus strand of NZ_JBQJIM010000005.1, from coordinate 261,401 downwards.
AGCTTTGTGACCCCGGTCACTCCCGCGCCAGCCGGCGCAAACGCACCCCGAGCATCACCAGCACGATCCCCCACAAGATCGCGAACGCGGCGATGGTCACGATCAGCGCCACCGCCCCCTGCCCGGGGAAGGCGAAAAGCAGGAACCCCAGCACCACCGACAGCGCGCCGCTGACGAACAGCAGCCACTCCCCGGTGATCACCTTCCGCAGCTGCCAGCCGGTGGCGATCTCCAGCACCCCGGTCACCACCGCCCAGGTCCCGATCACGAACAACAGCGCCAGCGCCGTGATCCCCGGCCAGAACAGGGCCACCAGCCCGGCCAGCACACCCAGCCCGCCGAGCAGCCCCACCAGCCACCGGTCCGCCGCGGGCGCCACCCGGTCCGCCGCCGCGCCCGCGATCGCGGCCACGCCGTCCACCAGGGTGTAGAAGGCGAACAGGAACACCAGCACCAGCAGGGTGATCCCCGGCCACAACAGGCCGATCACCCCGAACAGGATCGCGGCCACGCCGCGAACGACCACCAACCACCAACGCCGCAGCAGCAAGTCACCCATGCCCGGCATTGTCGACCCGCGCCAGGTCATCGGCCATTCGGCGCTGGGCAGCAGCGAGCACCAAGGTGGTCCCTGCGCACTGCGCCAACTCGGGGAAGCGCGACCCAACCATGAAGGCGCGCACTAGGCGGTGGCCGGGAAGATCGGCCACCGCCTAGTGCGCGTCATTCAACGCCGGTCGTCTTGTCCGTCGTCGTACGAGTCGTCGACGCGGTCCTCATCGGACCGGTCGCCATCGGACTGATCGCCACTCGACAGTTCGCCGCCCGACAGCTCGCGCTGCAGGGCGTCGAAGTCCGTGGACCGAGTGCTGTATTTCAGCTCCCGGGCCACCTTCGCCTGCTTGGCCTTGGCACGGCCGCGCCCCATGGCTCGACCCCCTCGCACAGGGACGGGGGCGGCCGGGGGAACGGCGGCCCCACTCGTCTCAACGGTATTTTCCTGGCCGCCACAGTACCGTGTCAGTGCCCCGGATCGCGACGTGGCCACGCCTGTGCAGGCGTGCGTCACACCACCTCCGCCGACCGGGGTGCGGCCGTGCTCTGCCCGCGTGGCACGATTCCGGCGTGCCACGTCCGTTCGTCGCCTACCTGCGGGTGTACGAACCACTGTCCGTGCTGGAACAGCCGTTGCGCGCCCAAGTGGAGCAGGCTCTTGGGGTCGGCGGGACGGCGCGGAACGCGGTGGGTGACCGGGAACGCGAACTGTGGCTTCGATCACAGTTGGCCGCCCCGCCACGCCTCCTACCGGCCGACACGGTCGGCGCGCAACCGCTGGACGTGCTGGTCCTGGACCCGGCCGAGGTCCCACTGGCCGAGGGCACGGAGATCGGCCCCGGACCCCTGGTGTGCCCCCTGGACGTCCGGGCGCGCAGCGCGGCCGGCCTGGTCGGCTTCGTCGGCACCGCCACCCTGCCGTTACTGGACGCCGCCCTGCAGCAGCCCGCCGACGTGGTGAAGGCCCGCGCCGCCGCCGCCCTGGCGGAGATGCCCGGCGGCGCCGCACACGTCATCTCGGCCACCTGGAGCGTGCCCCTGCCCTGGTTCGCCATGGTCGAACCCGAGGCCCGGCACCTGGTGCTGGCCGCCCCGGACGACCCGGACCGGATGTGCTGCTGGCGGGTCGGCATGACCGACGCCCGCAGCCGGGTCTCACGCGCCTTCACCGTGGTGCACAACGCCCTCGGCGAGGAGAGCCCGGCCAAGGTGCTGCGCGACACCGGCCGCTGGCTGGCGCACTTCCACCCACGCTCGGTGGTCGAACTCGACTACGGCGGCCTGGTCCAGCTCATCGACGACGACACCCTGCTCGCCGACACCTCCGCCCAGGACGTCCAAGCCGTGATCGCGGCCCTGGAAGCAGGCGACGCCGAGGAGGTCGCCGAACGCTACGGCGAACTCCGCGAGTTCTGGGACGAGTTGGTCAACCGAGAGCAGCACAACTAGCGGCCCTCGCGCAGCCCGCGCAGCACCACCCAGGCCAGGCCGCCACCCGCCGCCGCCAGTAGCAGCGCGGCAGGCCAGGAGACCGCCGTGGCCACCCAGCCCGCGGTGGCCGGAGTGAGGGCCGCACCGACGTAGTTCGCCGTGTTCTGCATGCCCAGGGCCACCCCGGTGCGCTCCGGCGGAGCCATCTCCCCGGCCGCGGTCAGCGCCAGCCCGTTCCAGCTGATCGCCAGCCCCACCGCGGGCAGCAGCAGCGTCACCAGCACCCACACCGGCACCGTGCCCGCCAGTGGGTCCAGCGCCGCGGCCAGGGTGAACAGCGCCAGGATGCCCAGGGCCACGATCCGCAGCGGGCCCAGCCTGCTGCCCGCCCGGTCCGACCACACGCCGTTGCCCAGCCTGCCGAAGCCGCCGATCACCTGGGCCACCGCGAGCAGCCCGCCCGCCGCGGTCAGCGAGAGCCCGTACCGGTGCAGCAGTTCCACCAGCATCGAGGCGCCCACGAACTGCGGCACCACCAGCAACCCGCTGGCCAGGCTGATCCGCAGCATCCGGCGGTCACGCAGCAGGCCGAGGCCGCCCAGTGAACTCGCCGACCGGGTCCGGCCAGGAGGTTCGCGCACCCAGATCGCCACCGCCACCCCGGCCACCGCGTTCAGCGCGGCCAGCGCCAGGAACGCCGCCGGAGCCTGCCACCAGGCCGCCACCGCGGGCAGCAGCACCGCGGCCAGTGCCGCGCCGAGCGGGGTCGCGGTCTGCCGCACACCCATGGCCAGACCGCGCTGGCGGTGCGCGAACCAGGTCATCACGGCCCGGCCGCTGGCCGCGTTGGTGCTCGCCCCGAATATTCCGGAGGCCAGCAGGGCCAGTCCGGCGGGCACCGGGGAGTCGGCCAGCCCGGCCACCGCCAGGCAGCCCGCGGTCCCGGCCAGGCCCACGGTCATCACCAGCCGCTCGCCGTAGCGGTCCGCGGCCAGACCCCAGGCCACCAGCGCGAGCACATTGCCCAGGTTCACCGCGCCGACCAGCAGCCCCACCTCTGCCAGGTCCAGGCCGAAGTGGGCGCGCAGCTGCGGGGAGATCGAGGGCAGGCCGAGGAACCCGGCCGCGTTGACCCCCTGCGCGAGCGCGCCGACGGCCAGCACGACCCAGCGGTACCCAGAGGTGGTCACTCACCTCACGCTAGATCGCCCGCCCACGATCCGGGAGAGCTTTCCCGGTGACTGAGATCAGAAGACGCCGGGCAGCAGCCGGGCGGAGCCGACAGGGCGACCGCCGCCGAGGATCGGCTCCTCGGCCAGTTCGGCCAGCTCAGGGGTTCCCGCGCCGAGGAAGCGGAGCGCGCCAGCCATCACCGGCAGCCGGGCCCGCTGATGCCCGTCGTCGATCTTGATCGCGATCGCGGTGCCGTCCGGCAGCGCCGCCCCGTACACGCCCTCCGCGCCCGCCTTGGACAGCAGCCCTGGCACCGCGTTCATCAGCCGGGTGTCCTCGCGGCCGGTGCCTGCCACCATGAACGGGTTGGCCCGCATGGCATCGGCGATCCGCCGCTCGTGGCTGCCGTCGGACCCCTGCACCAGCTTGCCGAAGGCCCTGGCCAGCCCCACCAGGGACAGCCCGAACATCGGCGCGCCGCAGCCGTCCACCGTGGTCACCGTGATCGGCTCCTCGCCCAGGTCGGCCATGGTGTCCCTGATGGTGACCTGCAGCGGGTGCGAGGGATCGGTGTAGTTCGCGGTGTTCCAGCCGCGCTGCACGCAGGTGGTCAGCATGGCCGCGTGCTTGCCGGAGCAGTTCATGGTCACCGGCTCGGCCTTGCCACCGGCGGCCAGGATCGCGTCCGCGGTGGCCTCGTGCACCGGCAGGTCCGGCGGGCAGCGCAGATCGGCCTCGGACAGCCCGTGCTTGGCCAGGATGGCGCGCACCCTGGCCACCTGCTCCGGCTCGCCGTTGTGCGAACCGCAGCCCAGCGCCAGGTCGACGTCATCGGGCAGGTCCAGGCCGCAGCGCAGCATGCCCAGGATCTGGAACGGCTTGTTCGAGGAGCGGGGCAGCACCACCTGCCGTCCGTTGCCGCGCACGTGCCGGAGCACGCCGTCGGGCCGGACGATGACCACCGAACCGCGGTGCACTCCTTCCCGGAAGCCGGAACGGACCACCTCGACCAGTTCGGTGCTCAGGGCTACTCCTCCTCGCGTGGCTCCACGACCGGCTGCCGGGTGCGTTGCGCGTTCAGCAGCTCGTCCACCGAGGCGCCGCCGTCCCGGTAGCGCCGCGCGATCTCCTCGTTCAACCGGTCCACGACCAGCTGAACCTCGCGCCGGTGCCTGGACACGGCCTCTTCCTCGGCTCTATAGGCTCGCAGGGTCTCCAGCAGCTTGTCATCGGAGAGCGATGTGACATCCGACAAGTCCACGTCGGAGACCAGCGCCTCCACATGCCGCCGGTGCGCCTCGGCCCTGGACGGCTCCTGGGTCTGGTAACGGCCGAGCCCGGTCGCCGGGCCCACCGCGTTCTTGGCCAGGATCGCCACCAGCTGCTCCACCACCGAGGTCGACCCGCCGTCCCGCCGCCGCTGCTGTTCGGCTTGCACGATGTCTATCCGGCCGTGCAGCAGCCTGCGCACGTAGGACAGGTCGGTCTCCTCCTGCGCGGCCTCGTCCCGCAGCGCGCGCACCTCGTTCAGCGCTCGCTGCTCACAGTCCTGGGCGTAGTCCGGGGCGAGCACCCGGTCGATGCGCCGGCGCCCACCTGGACGGACCTCCATCACGTGACCATCCTGCGGGACGTTTCGGTCAGCCGCCAACAATCGTTTCGCCTCTCCCGGTTATTCACCCAGCCTGACGCACCCCGAGCAACTTTCGGGCCTGCTCCGGCGTCAGCGGGGGACGTTGGGCAATCCTGGACACGGCCGCGGCCCGCGCGACGAGCTGGGCGTTGTCCCGGACCCGCTCGCCCCTGGCATAGGAGAGCGTGTCCTCCATCCCGACCCGCAGATGACCGCCCGCGGACAAAGAGGCGAGCAGCACGGGCAACGTGCTCCTCCCGACCCCGGTGGCGGAGAAGGTAGCGCCCTCCGGCAGCAGCCGCAGCGCCGCGGTCAGCGTGGTGATGTCCCCCGGCATCCCGCCGGGCACGCCCATGACCAGGTCGACGTGCACATGCCCGCCGGCCGGCAGGCCGTGCTGGTCCAGCAGCCGGTTCAGCGAGGAGAGCTGACCGAGGTCGAAGATCTCGTACTCGGGCACGATGTGGCGTTCCTGCATCCGCTTGTGCAGCTCGACGATGAACTCCCAGCGGTTCATGAACACCGCCTCGCCGAAGTTGACCGTGCCCATGGTGCAGGTGGCCGAGTCCGGCAGCGCGTCCAGCACCGCCAGCCGGTCCTCCTCCGCGTCGGTCACCGCGCCACCGGTGGAGAGCTGCACGACCAGGTCGGTCTCCGAGCGCAGCGCGTCCACGGTCTCCTTGAGCCTGCCGAGGTCGAGCGTGGGCTCGGCGTCATCGTCCCGGATGTGCACGTGGATGAGCCCTGCCCCGACCCGCTGGCAGTCCGCGGCCGTTCTGACCAGCTCGTCCAGGGTGACCGGGAGGTTGGGGACCTCGGCCTTCTCGTGCTCGGCCCCGGTGGGGGCGACCGTGAGCAGAGTGCCGGTGGTGGGCGACGGCGCTGTCATGGCCCGGATCCTGCCAGGCAGGACCCGGCCAAGTCAGCACCCGGCAGTTCAGCCCCGGAGGCGGCGCAGCGCGGCCTTGCCCGGCGGTTCGCCGGTCGGGGCCGGTACTGAGTCAGGGTCCACCGTGGCCGCGACCACCCGGTCCTCGGCCCCGGCCAGCAGCTGGGCGTCCACCGGCACGGACTGCTTGAGCAGCGCCAGCCCGATCGGTCCCAGCTCGTGGTGCATCACCACGCTGCCCAGCCTGCCGACCACCCGGCCGTCCAGCTGCACCGGATCACCGGTCTCGGGCACCGCGTCCGCGGACCCGTCCAGGTGCAGCAGCACCATCCGGCGCGGCGGGCGGCCCAGGTTGTGCACCCTGGCCACGGTCTCCTGGCCGCGGTAGCAGCCCTTGTCCAGGTGCACCGCCACCCCGATCCAGTTGACCTCCTGCGGGATGGTCCGGTTGTCGGTGTCCTGGCCCAGCCTCGGCCGCAGCGCCTCCACCCGCAGGGCCTCATAGGCCAGGGTGCCGGTGGGGCGGGCGCCCGCGTCGGCCAGCCGCTGGAACCAGGTGACCAGCTCGGCGTGCGGGACCAGCAGGTCCACCACGTCCAGGGTGGGCCAGGGCATCCGGCGGACGAATCCGCCGCCGGGCAGTTCGGACAGGCCGTAGGCGTCGTCCGGGACCTCGGCGCCGACCTTGGCCAGCACCTCGGCCGTGTCCGGGCCGAGCACGGTGAGCAGCGCGAACTCCGCGCTGACGTCCTTCGGCTCGACCTTGGCCCAGAAGACCATCTTGGTCAGGTAGGACAGCAGCGCCGGCGCGGTCTCCACCTCGGTGTCCAGGTAGATCGTCTCGCCGTGGTGGGCGACCAGCATGTGGTGCTCCACCCGGCCCTGCGCGTCCAGCACCAGCGCCTCCCCGCCGGTGCCGGGGGCCAGCTGGTGGAAGTGCTGGGAGGTCAGCGAGTGCAGCCAGTCCAGCCGGTCCGCGCCGGGCACCGCGATGATCACCCGGTGCGAGCGGTCCACCACGGCCGCGCGCCGGGCCGCGGTTCGGGCCTCGGCAGGCGGGTCACCGAAGTGCCATGGCACGCCCAGGTCCGGTGAACCCTCCGGCGCGGGGATCGCGCCCGGCCTGCCCAGCAACGGTGAACTCACGATGTCTCCCTCGACTCTTTCGCACCACACTGCCCGCACACCCCGGAAAGTGCGAGGTGGCTCGGGTCCAGGCGGAAGTTCTTGGCCGCCCGCAACGCCTCGCCCAGGTCCGCCAGCGCCTCGCAGGGGACCTCGTCCACCTGGCCGCAACGGTGGCACACCAGGTGGACGTGCTCGTGCTCGTCCAGGGAGTAGACCGGCGCGCCGTGGCCGAGGTGGGTGTGCCGGACCACGCCGAGCCGCTCCAACAGTTCCAACGTCCGGTAGACCGTGGTTATGTTCACCGTCGGTGTGATCCGCCGCACGTGCGCGCAGATCTGCTCGGGGGTGGCGTGCGCCAGCGCGATGATCGCGTCCAGCACCAGCTGGCGTTGCGGGGTCATCCGCAGCCCACGTTCGTGCAAGGTCCGGCGAAGCTGCTCCGGCGCGGTGTCCACACCCGTGATCCTAGGCGTTCCTCGCAGGTCTACGCTTGGACAACATGCGCGTGCTGGCCTTGCTGGACGGAACGATCCTCGACCTGGAAGCCCCGCTGCTGCGTGCCGATGATCTAGGCATGCTCCGCGGTGACGGTGTCTTCGAGACCGTGCTCGTGGTGGACGGCAAACCCCGCGAACTGGGGCCGCACCTGGATCGGCTGGCACGCTCGGCGCACATGCTGGACCTGCCCGAGCCGGATTCGGCCGAGTGGGAGCACTGCGCCAAGGCCGTCATCGACGCCTGGGACTGGGCGGTGAGCCCGGAGATGGCGCTCAAGCTGGTCTACAGCCGCGGCCCGGAGTTCGGCGAGGGTCAGACCGCCTACGCGATGGGCCTGCAGATCGGCGCCGGTGTGGTGCGCCGCCGCCGGGACGGCGTGTCCGCGCTGACCCTGGCCCGTGGTTTCGAACCGGCCGAGGCCGAGCGCTCGCCGTGGCTGCTGCTGGGCGCGAAGTCGCTGTCCTACGCGGTGAACATGGCCGCCATCCGCCACGCCGAGGCCAACGGCGTGGACGAGGTGATCTTCACCGCCGCCGACGGCAGCGTGCTGGAGGGCCCGACCGCGAACGTGGTGGTGGCCAACGGCCGCACCCTGCGCACCACCCCGCCGGTGATCGGCATCCTGCCCGGCACCACCCAGGCCGCGCTGTTCCGCGCGGCGGCGAAGGCCGGCTGGGAGACCAGGATCGAACCGATCCAGGCCGAGGAGCTGACCAGTGCGGACGGCCTCTGGTTCCTCTCCAGCGTGCGCCGGGTGACCCAGATCCGGACGCTGAACGGGCAGCCGGTGGCGGCCAGCGCGGACCTGCACGCCGAACTCAGCGAGCTGTACGAGTCCAACTACCGGGACTGAGCCTGGAAGCGCACCCGGTCACCGGGGGCGAGCAGCGCGGGCGGGTCGCGGTCGACGTCGAACAGCGTCACCGCGGTCCGCCCGATCAGCCGCCACCCGCCGGGCGAGGCACGCGGATAGGCCCCGGTGTACTCCCCGGCCAGGCCGACCGACCCGGCGGGCACCCGCTCCCGCGGTGAGTCCAGCCGGGGCTGGCGCAGTGGCTCGGGCAGTCCGGTGAGGTAGCCGAAACCGGGCGCGAACCCGCAGAAGGCCACCGTGTACGTCGCGCCGGTGTGCAACTCGACCACCTCGGCGGTGCTCAGCCCCGCGGTGCGGGCCACCAGTTCGAGGTCGGGGCCGTCGTAGACCACCGGCAGCAGCACATCGCGGCCCAGCACCGGCGGCTCACGCTCGTCCAGTGACTCCAGCACGGCCCGGACCTGGTCCAGTCCGGCCGAGCCCGGCCGCACCTCGACCAGCACGGTCCGTGCGGCGGGCACCAGGTCGACGACCGCAGGCAGTCCGGCGGCCCGCAGCGTGGCGTGCACCGCCTGCACCGCGGCCGCCGAGTCCAGTTCGACCAGCAGGGCGTGCGCCCCGCAGGGCAGCAGCCGCATCAGCCAGCGATGCGAATGAGCCGGGCCGAAAGGTGGGGCTGCATTTCCTCGCCGACCATGGCGCGTTCGTCCACGTAGGCCAGGTCGCCGCCGTCGACGATGCCGTAGAGCCGCTGGCTGGCGGTGACCTCCTTGGCACTCGAGGTACGCACGATGGCGTCGGTGGCGATCTCCCAGGAGGTCTGGTTGCGCGGCTTGCCGTAGTACATCTCCATGATCCCGGTCGCGTGCGCGAGCAGGACCTCGATGGTGTCGTCGGCCTGCACCCGCCACCAGCCCACCTCGCGGGCAGCCGGCCGCAGCACGCTGCCGTCGGCGTTGAGCAGCCAGGAGCGGGACTCGTAGTACAGGAACGGCCTGCCGTCGTGCGCGAAGGTGATCTGCTGCCCGAAGCGGTAGGGCCCGCCCTCCAGGGAGCTGTAGGCCACCTCGCCCTCGCCGCGCCAGACCCCGATCAGGGGCAGCAGGGCGAGTAGCTGGTCGTGCAGGTTCGGGCCGAGCCGCAGGTTCGCGGTGTCGGCGGCCACCGGCAGATCGTCGAACTGCGGCAGGTTGCGGTCACGGGTGGCCTCGGCTCGCGCTTCGGCGGCCTGGATCGCCGCGTCACCGCTGCCGGGCTGGGGCGTGGTCGGTTCCGTCATGGGTCAGCGCTGGTCGGAGTACAGCCGGTACACCACGTACACGGCGAACCAGGTGATCACCAGGCAGGCCGCCACGAGCAGGCCGGTGAAGAAGATTTCCACAACGACGCAGCATAACGGCCGGAGCGACGGGACACCTGCCCCGCCACCCCGGCCGTGATGAGCGTTATAGGTCAGCAGCCCCAGTTGCCCCGCACCGAGACCACGGTGCCCAGCGCGCGCCAGGTCCGGACCCCCACGATGCCGCTGTCGTTGATGCCGGCCTGCCGCTGGAACTCTTTGACCACGGTGGCCAGCGGCGCGTCGTAGACGCCGTTCGCCCCGCCCGGCACCTCGGCGTCGGTGATCCGCATGAGGTGGTCCTGCAGCTGGAGCACGGCATCCGGGTTGCGCTCGCCAGGGTTCAGCTGCGGCATGGTGGGCCAGAGGTTCTCGGTGCGGAACTTCGGCAGCACGCCGACCAGCTGCTGCCAGGTCTTCGAGCCGACAATGCCGCTGTCGTTGATGCCGTGCTTGCGCTGGAAGTCCTTGACCGCGGCCAGGGTGTTGTCCGCGTACAGCCCGGTGCCGTTGAGGCCGTAACCGAGTTCGCGCAGCCGGAGCTGCATGCCCTTCACTTCGGCACCGCGGTCACCCGGGTTGACCTGCGACAACGTAGCCGCGTACGCCGAGGAGTTCTCCTGGCTGGAACAGGCTGAGGCCTTCGGAGCGGTGGTGCTGGAAGCAATCCCGATGGTGGTCAGAGCCAGCATGGCCAGAACCATTCCGCGTGCAGCCCACTTACGCATGACAATTCCCCCTGGAAAAGTTTCGACTGTTGTCGCCAGGCCATTCCCTGGCGCTCTCACCTCCTTGACACGCTTGGCCCGCAAAACCGGTTGCCGCGTTTCTGGATAAAAAAAGTGGTCCCGATCACCCCAATTCCGGGGCAACCGGGACCACTGGTCGAACGTCGTATCAGGCCACCGCGACCTCAAGGCTGTGCAGCCCAGGACCGTCCGCGTGCAGCTTGGCCTGGCCGGTGCCAGTGCGGTGCAGCGCCCGCACGGTCCAGTCGCCGGGTGCGGCGAAGAACCGGAAGTCGCCCTCGGCGGAGGAGACGACCTCGGCGGTGAACTCGCCGCCCGCGTCGAGCAGCCGCACGAACGCGCCGCCCACCGGCGACCCGTCGGCGGTGACCTTGCCGGTCACCACGATCTCCTTGCCCGCGTCCACGCCCGCGGGCAGCGCGCTGCCCTGGACCGGAGCGCCGCAGCCGTCACTCATGTTGTCTCCCTTTACTTTCCGGCGCCGGTTTCAATCGGCACGCCGACCAGCGAGCCGTACTCGGTCCACGATCCGTCGTAGTTCTTCACATCGCCGTGGCCGAGCAGCTCGCGCAGCACGAACCAGGTGTGCGAGCTGCGCTCGCCGATGCGGCAGTAGGCGATGGTGGACTTGCCGCCGTCCAGGCCGGCCTCGCCGTAGATCTCGGTCAGCTCGGCGTCGGACCGGAAGGTGCCGTCCTCGTTGGCCGCCTTGCTCCACGGCACGTTGATCGCGCTGGGGATGTGCCCGCCGCGCTGCGCCTGCTCCTGCGGGAGGTGCGCGGGCGCGAGCAGCTTGCCGGAGAACTCGTCAGGGGAGCGCACGTCGACCAGGTTCTTGGCGCTGATCGCGGCCACCACCTCGTCCCGGAAGGCCCGGATGGACAGGTCCTGCTCCTGCGCCTTGTACTCGGTGGCCGCGCGGCTCACCGGGTCCTTGGTCAGCGGGCGGCCGTCCAGCTCCCACTTCTTGCGGCCGCCGTCGAGCAGCTTGACGTTGTGGTGCCCGTACAGCTTGAAGTACCAGTAGGCGTAGGCGGCGAACCAGTTGTTGTTGCCGCCGTAGAGGATGACCGTGTCGTCGTTGCCGATGCCCTTGGCCGACAGCAGCTTCTCGAAGCCCTCGCGGTCGACGAAGTCCCGTCGGACCTGGTCCTGCAGCTCGGTCTTCCAGTCGATCCGGACCGCCCCGGGGATGTGACCTCCCTCGTAGGCGGTGGTGTCCTCGTCCACCTCGGCGAACACGACGCCGGCGGCGTCGAGGTTCTCTTCGACCCACGCGGCCGATACCAGGACGTTCTCGCGGCTCATCTGACGCGGCTCCTCTTGTCTACTTCTGTCTACTGTGGACGATCAGGTGCTCTTGGCCGGGGCGAACCGGCGGATGATCAGGTACATCTCGCAGCCCAGGCACAGCCCGAACGCGGCGTTGAGCAGCGCGGCCACCAGTGCGGCCGAGGTCGCCACCACCCCGAGCGTGGTCAGCCCGGAGGCGTACCCGATCGTGCCGACCAGCGCGAAGACGAACCCGACACCCTGGGCGAAACGCAGCGGCTCAGGGGCCTCGCGCTCACTGGTGGGCTTGAGCCTTGGCCGGATGGCCGTGCGGAAGAGCTGGCCGTAGGGGTTGAGGCGCAGTCCGATGAACGCGCACATCGCGAAGATGACGGTCTGTGCGGCCAGCAGCTGCCAGACCCCGGTGAGCAGCACGATGACCAGCACCAGACTGGTCATCCACGCGGTGAAGCGCGGGCCTCGGGGGTCTACGGGAACATCGCCGGGCATGGGGGGACCTCCTGACGGTGGGACACGGAATGGGTCCGTCAGTGGCGGTTATCGGCACATCCGCGCGTCAGGCGCAGCGGGCAAGCCAGATCAAGCCGCCGAAGTCAGCCGAGCCGACACAGGCTGCTGTCCACGCGGCAGTTGTCCACCGCGCGACGTTGAGTAAGCAGCACATACACGACGGCGAGGTTACTCGCGGAGCCCGCCCTGCGGGAGGGGCGTCCACTGGATGGGACTAATCGAGCAAAGGGCGCAGCGCGCTGAGCAGCTCGTCCCGCTTCGGCAGTCCCGAGATGCGAAACAACTCCCGCTCTTTGGCGTCCACCACCAGCGTGGTGGGCGTGCGCATGATCTTGAGCCGTTCGGCCAGTTCCGGCCGGTCGGTGACGTCCAGCTCCACGTGGTGCAGCCGCGGTTCCTGCCGGACCACGTCGCCGAGCAGCACCTTGGTGTGCCGGCAGGGCGCGCAGAAGGTGGTGGACAGCTGCACCAGGGTGATCGCCGGGGCGGCCGCCAATACGGTCCGGATTTCTTCAGGCAACTGCTCGATCGGCACCGCCGCGCGCACCTTCCCGTTCCGCCAGCGGTACAGCAAACCCAGCGCGCCGGTCAGCACCAGCACGCCAAGGACCACCCACACCTGCGTCACTGACCACCCCGGTTCGGCACCGCGCCGCCGCCGAGCTGCACGTTCTTCGCGCTGCCCTCCACGACCAGTGCCCCATGTTCGGCCCGCACACCGGTGGGCACCACGGTGAACGGCAGCCCGCCTGGGTCGATCCGGGTGCTGAAGGCCCGCCGGATCAGCCGGTCCACCGCGGGCGGCAGCGCCACCTCGCCGGTCTCGTTGCTCACCCGCAGCCGCTTCGGGCTGACCTCGATCTGGTTGTCCACCAGCGAGAGCACCCCGACCACGGTCACCTGGGTGCGGGTGCCCGCGATGTCGGTGCTGCCGGTCAGCTTCACCGGCGCGGTCTTCTCATCCACCACCTGCGGCTTGCCGGTGGGCACGATCGGATCGCCGTTGGGCTTGCGCTCCAGCAGCTCGTCCAGGTTGGCGGGCTCGATCTTGAGGTCGGCCACGTTGATCAGCTTGCCCACCTCGGCGGCCAGCAGTTTCACCCGGCCGGTGACCTCGTCGATGGTCACGTTCTGGGCCGAGCCGGAGAGCAGCTCGGACAGTGGCGCGCGCACGTGCCGCAGGGTCGCCTCGACCTCCACGTTGCGCAGCTCGGCCACCGGCACCCCGCTCGCCTTGACCTCGACCTCGCGGTAGTCCCCGGCCAGCGCCTGGTAGAGGAACGGGAAGCCGTTGATCCGCACCGCCGGGTCGTCGGCCAGCTTGAGCTGGGCGCGCAACCGGGTGGAGACCTGGTACTCCGCGGCCGCGGCGGCGCCGAAATCACCGGCGACCAGCAGACCGATGAGCACGACCAGGACGATGGCTAGCTTCTTCACACGGACCCGTTCCGAAAGTCGGAGGCAGTTAACTCCAAGGACGAGGGTACTGACCCCGAGGTTGCGCCCAGCCACTCCCGGATCCGGTCCACCAGTCCAGGCGTCAATGCGGACTCGGCGTGCCCCATGCCCTCTTCCAGCCACAACTCCGCGCTCGGCCCGCAGGCCCGGTGCATCGCGGTGACATCGGCCACCGGGAAGTAGTTGTCCGCGGTGCCGTGCACGAACAGCAGCGGCGTCGGCGCGATCCGCGGCGCCAGTTCGATCGGCGAGGCGGGCGCCTGCGTCCACCGCGGCCCCAGCCGGACCCCCAGCATCAGCAGCCCGAACGCCGGACCACCCGGCAGCTCCAGCAGCTGGTTGACCCGGCGCATCTTGGGCGTCTCGCGCACCCACCAGCGCGCGGGCGGGCTGACCGCCACCACCGCGTCCGGTTTCGCCGCGCCCTCGGCCAGCGCGGCCTGCCGCAACACCACCGACCCGCCTAGGGAACATCCCAGTGTGGTCACGGTCGGGTGGCCCAGCCCGCGCAGGAACTCCACCCCGGCGGCCACGTCGAACTGCTCGTCCAGACCCACCGAGGACCGCCCGCCGGAGCGTCCGTGGCCACGCAGGTCCAGGCCGAGAACGGTGTGCCGCAAGGCCAATCGGCGTAACAACCGGCGAACATCCGGACGAGCGGTGTGCTTGGTGAAACCGTGTGCGACGACCACCGCGGCCGGGTTCGCCGAGGGGGTCCGCGGGCCGAGCAGTAACCCGTTCAGCCGCACCTTGTCCGAGGTCAGCAGTGTGACACCGGTTTCGTGGCCTGTTGTCACGAGTGCCATGCCGAGTATTCTCCCGTTCATCCAGCGGCAATGGCGCCGAAGCCTGACTACCTCGCGCGACCGGGGCGACCCGGTGAGCGTGGAAAGGAGGCGGCGCCATGACCAGCGTGGACCTGCTTCTGCTGACCACGGACCGCGACCCGGAGTCCGTGCTCCCTGCCCTCTCGCTGCTGCCGCACCAGGTGCGCCCGCTGGTGCCCGATGTCTCCGCGCTGCTGGAGGCCGGTCCGCATGACGCGGTGCTGGTCGACGCGCGCACCGACCTGGTCGGCGCCCGCAGCCTCTGTCGCCTGCTGACCAGCAGCGGCATCGACGTCCCGGTGATCGCCGTGGTCAACGAGGGCGGCCTGGTCGGGGTCAGCGCCGACTGGGGCATCGACGAGATCCTGCTGCCCACCGCGGGCCCGGCCGAGGTGGACGCCCGGCTGCGCCTGGTCCGCTCCCGTCGCGCCGCCGCGCACCGCGGCAACGACGGCGCGCTGGTGCTCGGCGAGCTGGTCATCGACGACACCACCTACACCGCCCGGCTGCGCGGCCGCCCGCTGGAACTCACCTACAAGGAGTTCGAGCTGCTCAAGTACCTGGCCCAGCACGCGGGCCGGGTGTTCACCAGGGCGCAGCTGCTGCAGGAGGTCTGGGGCTACGACTTCTTCGGCGGCACCCGCACGGTGGACGTGCACGTGCGACGGCTGCGCGCCAAGCTCGGCCTGGAGCACGAGACCCTGATCGGCACCGTGCGCAACGTGGGCTACAAGTTCGTCCGCCCGCCGCGGGCCGGCGCCGGCCGGGTCGAGCTGGGCCAGGACGAGCCCGCCCCGGACTACGTGTCCTCCTGATCACCAGCGGCTGCCTGCCCGCGTTTCCGGCACTACGGTGAAGCCGTGGTGCAGATGACGTGGGCAGCCCAGCTGACCCCTGACGAAGCACAAGCCGTCCGCTCCCTGGTGGCCGCGGCCGCCGAGGCCGACGGCCGCGCGCCGGTGGGCGAGCACGTGCTGATGACCCTCTCCGGCGAACACCTCCTGGCCAGGCAGGTCAACGGCGAGCTGGGCGGCTACGTCAACCTCGATCGCGACAACGACGGCCGCTACGTGGCCGAACTCGCCGTGCACCCCGAACACCGCCGCCGCGGCCTGGGCAGCGAGCTGGTCACCCAGCTGCTGCAGCGCGCGGGCGAGGACGACCTGCGGATCTGGGCGCACGGCGACCACCCCGGCGGCCAGGCCATCGGCGCCCGCCTCGGCTTCACCCGGGCCCGCGACCTGTGGCGGATGAAGATGGCCTTCACCGGCGACCTGCCTGAGCGCGCGCTGCCCGACGGGCTGAGCCTGCGCGCCTTCGTGCCGGGTCAGGACGAGGCCGCCGTGGTCGAGGTCAACAACAAGGCGTTCTCCTGGCATCCGGAACAGGGCGGCTGGACCACCGCGGACATCGCACTGCGCGAGGCCGAATCCTGGTTCGACCCGGCCGGCTTCTTCCTGGCCGTCCGGGACGGCCGGATCGTGGGCTTCCACTGGACCAAGGTGCACGCGGCGCGCCCGGACACCGGAAACCAACCGATCGGGGAGGTCTACGTGGTCGGCGTGGACCCGGACGCCCAGGGCGGCGGCCTCGGCTCGGTGCTCACCCTGGCCGGCCTGCGCCACCTGCGCGAACGCGGTCTGCCCGCGGTGATGTTGTACGTGGAGTCGGACAACACCACCGCCATCCGGGTTTACGAGAAGCTCGGCTTTACCCACTGGGACAGCGATGTGCAGTACGCGCGGTCACGCTGACCGGAACTCCGCCAGATGACGGTGGGGTCACGGAGTGCAAACGTGCTGGTCGCAGCCGGGTCACGGGTTCACACCAATGGGGTGTGAATGGTCACTGAAGGTGGCTTGTTCACCCTCCGTTCATCTTCTGACGGCCAACTATCCACCCTCGGTCCCTAACGTCCCGGTTTGCAGGGCGGGTGCCGCCGCCCGTCCACGTTCTGGAGGACTCAGGTGAAGATCAAGCAGCACGCAGCCGTGCTCGGATTGGTGGCCGCGGGCGCGCTTCTGCTCTCGGCGTGTGGCTCGGACAACAACGCCCCCGGCAACACCGGTGGCTCCACCAGCTCCGCGGCCGGTTCGATCGCCTGCGGTGGCAAGAAGTCGGTGAACGGCGACGGCTCGTCCGCCCAGGGCAACGCCATGACCGAGTTCACCGCCTCCTACGTCGAGGCGTGCAAGGACTTCAACGTCGCCTACAACGTCTCCTCCTCCGGCGACGGCATCAAGAACTTCCTCGCCAAGCAGGTCGACTTCGCCGGCTCCGACTCGCCGCTGAAGGCCGACGAGATCACCAAGGCCACCGAGCGCTGCGCCGGGTCCGCCCCGCTGCACCTGCCGCTGGTCTTCGGCCCGGTCGCGATCGCCTACAACCTGCCAGGCGTCGAGCTGACCCTGACCCCTGACCTGGTCGCCAAGGTCTTCAGCGGCGTCATCAAGACCTGGAACGACCCGGCCATCAAGGCCGCCAACCCCTCGGCCAACCTGCCGGCGAAGGCGATCGGCGTGGTCTTCCGCTCCGGTCAGTCGGGCACCACCGACAACTTCCAGAAGTACCTGGCCGCCGCGGCCCCGCAGTCCTGGACCAAGGGCGACGGCAAGGAGTTCAAGGGCGGCATCGGCGACGGCAAGGCCAAGTCGGCCGACGTGGCCAGCGCGGTGAAGGCCACCGAGGGCGGCATCACCTACGTCGAGGTCTCCTTCGCCAAGTCCAACAAGCTGGGCATCGCCAAGCTGGACTCCGGCGCCGGTGGCGTCGAGCTGACCGACGCCAGCGCGGGCAAGGCCATCGCCAACGCCAAGCTGCAGACCGCCACCACCCCCGGCGACCTGGTGCTCGACCTCAAGGCGCTCTACGCGGACAAGACCGCGGGCTCCTACCCGCTGGTGCTGGTCACCTACGAGATCGTCTGCGCCAAGAGCGCCGACGCGGACACCGCGACCGCGCTGAAGAACTTCCTGACCGTGGCCTCCACCACCGGCCAGGACCGCCTGCCCAAGATCGGCTACGTGCCGGTGCCGGCGGAGTTCCGCACCAAGCTCACCGAGTCGATCAAGTCGATCTCCTGACCCACATCGTTCGGTCGGCGGCTCTGCCAAGCTGATCGCGACGCCATGAGCGACCCGATGCGGGCGGTCCCCAACCAGGACCGCCCGCATCGCCGGAACTACCGGAGGCACACATCTCCACCGTGACCACCGCGCCGAGCAAGCCGGTCCGACGTCCGGGTGACCGCATCTTCAGCGGCATCGCCAGCGGTACCGGCGTCTTCATCGTCGCGCTGATCGGCGCCATCGGGATCTTCCTGCTGCTGCAGGCCATTCCCTCGCTCCAGGCGAACAACGCGAACTTCCTGTTCTCCTACGCCTGGGACACCAACGACCTCAACAACCTGCGCTTCGGCATCCCGGACCTGCTCTGGGTGACCGTGGCCTCCTCCCTGCTGGCCCTGCTGCTGGCGATGCCGGTGTCCCTGGGCATCGCGCTGTTCCTCACCCAGTACGCCCCGCGCCGTCTGGCCCGGCCCTTCGCCTACGTGGTGGACCTGCTGGCCGCGGTGCCCTCGATCATCTTCGGGCTCTGGGGCATCCAGGTGCTCGCCCCGGTGCTGACCCCCTTCGCCGAGTGGCTCACCGCCAACCTCGGCTGGTTCCCGTTGTTCGCCAAGGGCAACGTGAACCCGGCAGGCGGCGGACACATCTTCACCGCGGGCGTGGTGCTCGCGGTGATGATCCTGCCCACGGTCACCGGGGTCAGCCGCGAGGTCTTCGCCCGCACCCCCCGCGAGCACATCGAGGGCGCGCTGGCCCTCGGCGCGACCCGCTGGGAGGTCATCCAGACCACGGTGCTGCCCTTCGGCAAGGCCGGTTTCGTCAACGCCTCCATGCTCGGCCTCGGCCGCGCGCTTGGCGAGACGATGGCGCTGTACCTGATCCTGTCCACCACCGCGCAGCAGCCGTTCTTCAGCCTCTTCGACGGTGGTTCGACCTTCGCCTCCAAGATCGCCCTTGGCATCAGCGAGGCGGCGAGCAGCCCGCTGGCCGCAGGCGCCTACATCGCCGCGGGCCTGGTGCTGTTCGTGCTGACCTTCGCGGTCAACGCCACCGCGCGCTCGATCGTCGCCCGCAAGAAGGAGTACTCGTGACCACGGCGAGTGTCGACCTCGAACGCCCGGCGGCGCCGCCGGCCTTCCAGCCGGTCAGTGGCGCCCGCAAGGCCAAGAACGTGGCGGCCACCGTGCTGGTGGGCCTGGCCTTCCTGATCGCGATCGTGCCGCTGGTCTGGGTGCTCTACACCACCCTGTCCCGCGGCCTCGGCCCGATCCTGTCCAGCACCTGGTGGACCCACTCGCTCTCCGGCCTGCGTCCCTACGACGAGGGTGGCGGCGCGTACCACGCGATCTTCGGCACCATCGTGCAAGGCCTGGTCACCGCGATCATGTCGGTGCCGATCGGCGTGATGGTGGGCATCTACCTGGTCGAGTACGGGGTGGGCAGCAAGCTCGGCAAGATCACCACGTTCATGGTGGACATCCTCACCGGTGTGCCCTCGATCGTGGCCGCGCTGTTCGTCTACTCGGTGTGGATCAGCATCTTCGGCTTCTCCCGCAGCTCCTTCGCGGTGACGCTGGCGCTGATGCTGCTCATGGTCCCGGTGGTCATCCGGGTCACCGAGGAGATGCTCAAGATCGTGCCGAACGAGCTGCGCGAGGCCTCCTACGCGCTGGGCATCCCCAAGTGGAAGACCATCGTCAAGGTGGTCATCCCGACCGCGATGTCCGGCATCGTGACCGGCGCGATGCTCGGCGTGGCCAGGGTGATGGGCGAGACCGCGCCTGCCCTGGTGCTGGTGGCCTACGCGCCCTTCATCAACTTCAACATCTTCGACGGCAACATGGCCAACCTGCCGCTGATGATGAACTCGGAGTTCGCCAACCCCGAGACCGCCGGTTTCGACCGGACCTGGGGCGCGGCGCTCACCCTGGTGATCGTGATCATGTTGTTCAACCTCGTAGCCTCGATCATCTCGCGGCTCTCGGCCATCAAGACCAAGTGAGCGGGCGGTAGGAGCAATGGCCAAGCGCATCGATGTCAAAGACCTCAACATCTACTACGGCAAGTTCCACGCCGTGGACGGGGTCACCCTCCAGGTGCCGCCGCGCAGTGTCACCGCGTTCATCGGACCCTCGGGTTGCGGCAAGTCCACCGTGCTGCGCTCGCTGAACCGGATGCACGAGGTGATCCCCGGCGCCAGGGTGGACGGGCAGGTCCTGCTCGACGGCGAGGACATCTACGCCACCGCCGTGGACCCGGTGTCGGTCCGCCGCACCATCGGCATGGTGTTCCAGCGGCCCAACCCGTTCCCCACCATGTCCATCAGGGACAACGTGGTGGCCGGGCTGAAGCTGGCCGGGATGAAGGGCAAGAAGAAGCTGGAGGAGGTCTGCGAGCGCTCGCTGCGCGGCGCGAACCTCTGGGAAGAGGTCAAGGACCGGCTGGACAAGCCCGGCGGCGGCCTCTCCGGCGGTCAGCAGCAGCGGCTGTGCATCGCGCGCGCCATCGCGGTGCAGCCGGACGTGCTGCTGATGGACGAGCCGTGTTCGGCGCTGGACCCGATCTCCACGCTGGCGATCGAGGACCTGATCACCGAGCTGAAGAAGGAATACACGATCGTCATCGTCACCCACAACATGCAGCAGGCCGCGCGGGTGAGCGACCAGACGGCGTTCTTCAACCTGGCAGGCGTCGGCCAGCCGGGCCGCCTGGTCGAGGTCGACGACACCGAGAAGATCTTCTCCAACCCGACCCAGAAGGCCACCGAGGACTACATCTCCGGTCGCTTCGGCTAGGCCACAAGGGTTTCTGAAACCACAAAGGCCGGGTCCCCATCGGAGGGACCCGGCCTTCGTTGTGGGCTAAGGGAAATCAGTCCTCGCGGCCGGGCATCTTGCCGGTGGCGATGAACACCACCCGGCGGGCCAGCGCCACCGCGTGGTCGGCGAAGCGCTCGTAGAACCGGCCCAGCAGCGTGATGTCCACCGCGGGGGCCACGCCGTGCGGCCAGTCCTTGTCCATCAGCACGCTGAACAGGTGCTTGTGCAGGGCGTCCATCTCGTCGTCGTCCTGCTCAAGCTGTTGGGCCAGCTCGACATCGCGGTTGCGGATGACCAGCTCGGCCTTCTTGGCCAGCTCCACCGCGACCCGGCCCATCTGCGCGAAGTCCTCGCGCACCTGATCGGGCAGCACGCCGTTGGGGTGCCTGCGCCGGGTGGCTTTCGCCACGTGCAGCGCCAGATCACCCATCCGCTCCAGGTCCTCGGCGGCGTGGATCGCGGCGACGACGACCCGCAGGTCGGTGGCCACCGGCGCCTGCAGGGCGAGCAGCGCGAACGCCTGCTCCTCCGCCGCGGCGCGGGCGTCGTCGATCTTCGCGTCCTCGTCGATCACCTGTTCGGCAAGGCCGAGGTCGACATTCAGCAGTGCTGCGGTCGACTTCTCCATCGCTTTCGCGACATCGGCGGTCATGTCGCCCAGGATCTCGGCGAAACGATCGAGCTGCTCGTGATAGGCCTCGCGCATGTGGTCAGCCTACGGTGCGCGGGTCGCGGGGTCTGCATCCATTGGTGAACCAGCCGTAAACGGGCCCCGAACAGCTGGTGCACAAGCCCCGGTCAGCGGCGGTGCCAGGTGGATCAGGTGCAGCTGTTGTCCGCACCGTTCACAGTGGACAGATCACCGGGCAGCTTGGTGGTCGAGGTCGGCGTGCCACCACCGCCGGATGCGTTGCCGGGCTTGACGATCTTGCCGTCGAACTCCGGGCCGAGCACCAGCTGGATCGAGCCGCCCATGCCGGCGTCCGGGACCATCGTGGCGCCCGGCACCGAGGCGGCCAGCGTGCGCGCGGCGTCCCGGCGCTCATCGCTGAACCGGATCACCGTCTTGTCGCTGGGCGTCGGCGAATTGCCCTTCTTCACCACCGAGAAACCGAGGTCCTCCAGGCCGGTGACCGCCTTGGTCGCGTTGCCCGCCTTGTTGGCGCCGTTGAGCACCTGGATCTTCACCGTCTTCGGGTCGACCAGCGCGGCCGGGCTCAGGTCCGCAGGCGGGTTGTTCTGCGCCTGCGGCACCGGGTTCTGGTTGCCGCCACCGGCCGGTTTCTCCTGCGGCAGCGGGGTTCCGTTGATGATCGCCTGGAACAGGTTCTTGGCGTCCTTCTCCCGGAACTCCTCGCGGTAACCCTTGCCCACCTCGACCGTGCGCACCGGCACCTGCACGAAGGTGACCCGCCCGGCTTCCAGGCCCTGCAACGAAGTGCCCAGGGTGAGCATCTGGTCGATGCCGATGTTCTCGCCGTAGGTGGAGCCAGCGAAGGCCTTCACGAAGTCCTGCAGCTGACCGGGGCTGGTGAGCACCTGCTGGGACATCACCTTGCGCAGCAACGAGGACAGGAACTTCTGCTGCCGCTGGATCCGGCCGTAGTCGCTCTGGATCGGATCGCCCTTGAGCGTGCGCGCCCGCACGTAGCTCAGCGCGGTGTCGCCGGAGATGGTCTGCCGCCCGGTCTGGGTGATCACCGGGCCGATCTTCTCGTCGATCATCGGCTTGGGCACGCACACCTCGACGCCCTTGATCGCGTCCACCATGGCCTTGAAGCCGTGGAAGTCGATGCCGACGAAGTGGTTGATGTTCAGCCCGGACAGTTGCAGCACCAGCTTGGTGATGCACTTCGGGCCGCCGATGGCGTAGGCCGCGTTGAGCTTCTGGTTCTTCCGCACCGGCTCGGTCTTGCCGGTGTACTTGCCGGTCTTGGCGTCCCAGCCCTCGCAGGCCGGGATGGTGACGTCCATGTCGCGCGGGAAGGACACGATCACCACGCGCTTCCGGTCCGCGGGCACGTGCGCCACCATCACGGTGTCCGTGCGCGCGCCGCCGGCGATCTTCTCGTCGCCGACGCCGTCCTCGGCGGTGGCCCCGGCCCGGCTGTCCGAGCCGATCATGAGGAAGTTCTCCGCGCCGTACTGCTTGTCCTTGTCCTGGATCTCATCGGCGTTGGGGTCCAGCGCGGACACCTCGCGGATCTGGCTGTTGATCCACTGCTTGCCTGCCCAGCCGATCCCGGTGGCCACCAGCACGATCGCGGCCACCGCGACCACCAATGCCTTGCCCACCAGCAGCAGCCGCCGCTTGCGCAGCGCGTCCGGGTCGTCCTCGGGCGGCGGGCTGGCCTGGCCGGTCTCGCGCGGCGGCTCGTCCTCGTCGTCCTCGACCAGCTCGTGGTAGGGCACCCCGACCGTGGCCACGTCCACCGACCCTGGCAGTGGGACCAGCTGGGTCCGCTCCGCGGGCTCGTCCTTGACCGCGGGCTTGTCGCCCTTGTCCTTGTCCTTGCCGCCGATCCGGATGAACTGGGTCAGCTTGCCGCGCCGCTCCCGTTCGGCCTCCTCGATCTCGGCCATCTCGTCGTGCACGGCGGAGAACCGGGACAGCGTCGCGTCGATCTTGCGCCGCTTGTCGTCCATCTCCCCGTCGACAACGGGCTCCACCGGCGCCGCGGGCTTCGCGGGCGGGCGGTTGCCGGGCCGGGCGCCGGCTGGCGGCGGCCCACCCTGCGGCGGGCGGGGCGGCTGGCCCGCGGGCATGGCCGGGCGGGACGGCTGGTCGATCCCGGGCCGCGGCGGCTCCATCGGCATCGCCGGTCGCGAGGGCTGGTCCATCGGTCCAGCAGGCCGCATCGGCCGGTTGCCCGGCGGCGGCCCGCCGGGACGCGCACCCGGCGGCGGGCCGGGCGGCCGGGACGGCTCGTCCAGCGCGGCGAACCCGCCATGGGAGGGCTGGTCCAACTGCGGCGGCCCACTCTGCGGCGGCGCGCCAGGGGGCGGTCCACCCTGCGGCCGTCGCGGCGGCCGTGGCGGCGCGGACCGGGGCGGCGGCAGTTGGCCGCCACTGGGCTGGTTCAGATCGCCCTGCGGCGGCATGGGCGGCCGCAGCGGCTGACCGTGCTCACCCGAGGGCATCCGCCCACCGGTCGGCTGCCCCAGGTCGCCCTGCGGCGGCATCGGCGGCCGGGGCGGCTGGCCCCGGGGCGGGGCGGGCCGTTGCGCCATCGGCGGCGCGTCCCGCGGCGGCATGGGCTCGCGCGGCGGCATCGGCGGCGGCGCCATGGGCGGCGGCGCGCTCTCCCGCGGCGGCATCGGCGGCACGGGCGGCAGCGGTGGCGGGGAGAGATCGCGCGACGGCGGTGGTGGCGGGGCCGGGCGGGGGAGCTTGTCGGAGGTGCCGCCGTGCTTGGCGAGCAGGTCCGAGACCGAGGTGCCGCCGCCGTCGTCAAGGGACCGGCGGCGCCTGCTCGGCTGGTCCAGATCGGGGGTGTCGTCCTCGGCCCGCCGACGTCGTCCGGAGCGGGAACCGTAACCGCCCTCGCGGTGGTCGTCCGGCACCCGTGCTCCTTCCCGATCGTGTGACTCTCCGACTAATGACGCAGGGCGAACCGCACGGGTTGTAACCCCCGACGGATCGCCCGGTGCCCGATAGTACGGATAACGGGTAGGACACACGAGCGCGGCCGCGAGCTTTGTCACGTCCTGTACGGAAAATTGCCGAGTCGCTTAGCCCGATCGGGGCCGTACCGAGCAAGATCAGTTATAGCCAACCGGCCTGGGCTGGGCCACTGCCCGTCGCCCACCGGCCGCTCCGGCGAGCCGAACGCGTCCGTCCTCTTCCCGGTACGCGACGGCGTTGCGGCCGGACTGCTTGGCCACGTAGAGCAAGCTGTCCGCGCGCAGCAGCTGTTCCTTCGGGTCGGTCGCGGGCGTGTGCGCAGGTGAGCCGGTCAGCTCGTGCGCCAGCCCGATACTCACCGTGACCCGGAGATCAGGGGCCAGCTGGGTCCACGGGTACCGCTCGACGCGCGCACGTGCCGCTTCACAGACGGCGACCGCCGTCCCAGTGTCGATTCCCGGCACCACCAGGACGAATTCCTCGCCGCCGTAGCGGGCGCAGAAGGCGCCCTCGGGCAGCCCGTCCTGCAACAGCTCCACCACACGCTGCAGCACCCGGTCGCCGATGAGGTGGCCGAAGGTGTCGTTGACCTGTTTGAAGAAGTCCAGGTCGACCAGGGCCACGGCCAGCCCGCCCTGCCGGTCCGCCTCACCGAGCAGACCCAGCAGCCGCTGGTCCAGGTAACGCCGGTTGTAGCTGGCGGTGAGGCTGTCCCGCAGGCTCTGCTCGCGCGCCTCGGCATGCTCGCGGCGCAGCCGGTCCACCTCGCGGCGCAGCTGTTCGGGCACCTGCGGCGGGTTGGTCTGCTCGGAGGAGAGCAGGTCCAGCGCGGACCGCAGATGCTGGTAGGCCTGCCGCCACTGCCCCCTGGAGGCGAACAGCGCGGCGATCGACTCGTGTAACTGCACCAGCCCGGAGTTGGCAGGTGGCGTGGCGGGCGGGCCCGGGTGACCGGCGGCGGTGGCAGGAGAGCGTGGCGGGGTGGGCGCGGAGCAGACCGGCCGCGTGCCATCGCGGAGCGGATCAGACTCGGCGATGTCAGGTCGCAGTACGGTCACCGCGTTCACCTCCCTACCACGGTGGTGTCGTCGGCTACGGCGGCACGCTTGAGCCACTGAACCGGGCTGGTGGCGCATTTCACTTAACTGGTTGACCGTGAACTGCTCCGACCCGGTGACTCAGCGTGATCCACCACGCTCTTGGTTGTGTACCCGGAAATGGCGGGGCGTCCCAAGCTGTTCGGCCATAGCCCACCCACTTGGCCCAGCAGGAAACTGCCGGTAGCCCAAGGTGTGTGGGCCCGGTCACGCTCAGCGTGGGCAGGGGGCGAATCCGTAGGCCGCCCCGTCCAGGACGACCACGTGCTGTGACCCGATCTGGACTCCGACCGTCGTGCCGTCCCGTTTCGCGGTCACCGAGACCGCCACCACGTACACCCGCCCCCGTGGCACGCCGCCCCGGCCCGCCGCCCAGTCCGGATCCGGCCGGAGGGTGGACAGCGCGGGTTCCACGGCCAGCACCAGGTCGCCGAGATCGCAGGCGCCGGTGCGGAAATCGGGGTGCTGGGTGCGCTGCAGGAACGCCCGCTGCGGCCCCGCCCCACCGCGTGCCGCGGCCAGCCCGTCACTGAAGTAACCGCCGACCAGCCCGGCGTCCACCGCCTCGGTGGGCGCGGCCTCCGGCGTCCCGGCCACCCCGGCCGCGCACCCCGCCGTGAGCAGCGCGCACAGCAGCGCAGCGGCCTGCCGCACGCTCACCCGCCGGAGTGCATCAGCTCCGCGCCGACCGGGACCGAGGCGTCCTCCGGATCGTCCAGCCACCCGTGCGGCAGCGAGACCTTGGCCGGCGAGCCCTGGCGTCCGCGCGGCCCCTCCGCGTCCTCCGGGAACGGCACCTCGTGCGGCAGTTCGGCGAGCAGACCTTCCAGCTCACCCAGGCTGGACACCATCGCGAAACTGCGCCGCAGGTCCCCGCCCACCGGGAAGCCACGCAGGTACCAGGCCATGTGTTTGCGCAGGTCCCGAATGCCCTTGTCGGCCCCGAGATGGTCGATGAGCAGCTCGGCGTGCTGGTGCAGCACCGCGGCCACCCCGCCCAGCGAGGGCCCCGGCGGCACCGGCTGCCCGGCGAAGGCCGCCGCCAGGTCCCGGAACAACCACGGCCTGCCCAGGCAACCGCGCCCGACCACGATCCCGTCGCAGCCGGTCTCGGCCATCATCCGCAGCGCGTCGTCGGCGGAGAAGATGTCCCCGTTGCCGAGCACCGGGATCGTGCTCACCGCCTCCTTGAGCCGCGCGATCGCCGACCAGTCGGCCTGCCCGGAGTACCGCTGCGCCGCGGTGCGGCCGTGCAGCGCGACCCAGGCCGCGCCCTCCGCCTCGGCGATCCGCCCGGCGTCCAGGTAGGTCAGGTGCTCCTCGTCGATCCCGATCCGGAACTTCACCGTCACCGGGATGCCTGCCGGCTCGGCTTCCCGCACCGCCGCCCGCACGATGTCGCCGAACAGGCGCCGCTTGTACGGCAGCGCCGCCCCGCCGCCCTTGCGGGTCACCTTGGGCACCGGGCAGCCGAAGTTCATGTCGATGTGATCGGCCAGGTTCTCGTCCACGATCATCCGGACGGCCTTGGCCATGTTCACCGGGTCCACGCCGTAGAGCTGCAACGACCGCGGGTGCTCGTCGGCACTGAAGGTGATCATGTGCAAGGTCATCGGGTCCCGCTCGACCAGCGCCCGGGTGGTGACCATCTCGCACACGTACAGCCCGGCCCCGTACTGGCGGCAGAGCTGCCGGAAGGCCACGTTGGTGATCCCGGCCATCGGCGCGAGCACCACCGGCGGATCGACCTGGTAGGGGCCGACCCGCAGCGAGGGCGGACGAGCGTTCACCCGTCCATTGTCCGGCATGTTCGGACCGCCGGACGCCATCAGGGGCGGCGCGCGAGCAACTCGTGCGCCGCACCGGCCCTGGCCGCCACCTCCGGCCACCGCGGATGGGTGAGGTAGATCTCATCGGGGGTGGCCGGGTTGTAGTCCGCGAGCACCGCCAGCAACGGCTGCACGGCGGCCTTGACCGCCGCCGCCTCCGCCTGGTCCCGCAGCAGCTCGCCCACGCTCTCCGCCGGGTCGAACCGATCCCACCAGGTGTCGGCGAGCAGCACCTGCACGGTGCCGCTGAGATCCGGCCAGCCGTTGACGGTGGCGGGGGTGAACCCGGCCAGTGCCTCCAACGCGTCCACCACGCTCTGCCTGCGACTCGCGCTCATGGATTTGTTTTCGGAACCAGATCAGTTCGATTAAGGGAGTGCCGCCCAGATCACACCGGCCGCGGGTGATTCTCGGAGTTGCCAGGACAGCGCTCGCCCCCTGCTGGGAACATCACATCTTGGAACCGCTGTGCCAAATGGAGGACTGATGACCAACGCCCGCCGGATCGGCGCGCTGCTGCTGGCCGCCACCGCGCTGCTGGCCGGGTGCACCAAGGTGGGTGGCGTGGCCGAGGCGGGCGACCCGGTCGAGGGTTACGACAAGCGTGGCTCCGCGGCGCGCAAGGTCCCCTCGCCCGGTGGTGAGCTGGTGTCCCTGCTCAACCCGGAGCCGACCGGTCAGCTGCTCTGTGGCGCGCTGTCCGCGGCGGACTGGTCCACGGTGCTGGGCGGGCCGGTGCAGAGCCGGTGGTCGCAGCGGGGTGGCTGCCTGATCGAGGGCGGGCACCAGAGCGTGTACGCGGCGCTGAGCTGGCAGCAGCCGTGCAAGACGCTGCCCAACCCGCAGCAGGTCGACGTGAGCGGGCGGGCCGCGACCGCGGTGAGCACCAACTCCGGCGGCGAGGTGCTCTGCGTGCCGTTCAACCACTTCGGCGAGCAGGAACTGGACAAGCAGAAGTACGGCAACAGCGAGGACGCGGTGCCCAAGGGCACCCTGCACCTGACCGCCAGCCCCGGCAACAACCCGCCCAAGGCGGCCCGGCAGGTGCTGCACGAGCTGGCGGGCAGGCTGCTGGTCGAGCTGACCAAGCCCGGCCCGGCCGCGCCGGCGCCGGGGGAGAAGGGCGCGCTGCCGTTCACCCCGTTCCCGCCGCCCGCCGACGGCGCCGTGGTCGACCTGCCGCATCCGCAGCGCGCCGCCGCGCTGTGCACCGCGGCCACCGACGAGATGTTCCAGACCATCCTGGGCGCGCCG
Source organism: Crossiella sp. CA198 (assembly GCF_052078295.1). Lineage (NCBI taxonomy): Bacteria > Bacillati > Actinomycetota > Actinomycetes > Pseudonocardiales > Pseudonocardiaceae > Crossiella > Crossiella sp. CA198. Next base: position 233,412 of record NZ_JBQJIM010000005.1, on the reverse strand, counting down.
GTGCGCGAACGGCAGCTCACCTACGGCGGCGACTGCACCATCTCCGGCGGCGAGCCGTTCAAGGGCGGCGCGCACACGGTGTGGATCCAGGTGCTGTCCACCAAGCTGGACGGCGGGCTGTACAACGGCGCGGAGATCACCGTCGCGGGCCGGCCTGCCAAGGTGGGCAGCGTGCTCAGCGGCACCGGGGTGCTGCTGCGGGACAAGATGGACAACCTGCTCGCGGTGCGGCTGATGGCACTGGGCGACAACCGCACCGACGAGGCCCGTCGCGGCCTGGAGAAGGCCCTGGCCGAGCAGATCGTGCCGAAGTTGCTGGGTTCGATCTAGAAAGCCACGTTCACGCAGGCCAGCCGCGCTCCGGCGGTACCGGCGTGACCCTGGTGCGTGCTGGTCTTCTCGAAGTGGATCACCACGGACTTGGCCCTGCGCTCACCGAAGTGCCAGGGCACCACGGTCTTGCTGAGCGCCACGCCGTGCCGGTTGGTGGTGAAGTCCAGCCAGATCTCGTTGGAAGCGTTGGCGTACTTGGGGTCGACCGAGGGCTGCACCGGGTCGAGCACGTTCTGGTAATGCGGTCCGGAGTCGGCGGGCGCGGCCCCGCACGGCTTGGTGTGCGCGTGCGCGCCGTAGGTGCGGCCGGGCACCAGCCCGCGCACCGCGAGCAGCACCAGGGTGCCGCCGTGCCGGACGTGGGTCGCGGCGACCGTCACGCCGGCGCCCACGGGCACCAGCTTGGGGTCGTGGGTGATGGCCTTGGCGCCCTCGGCATAGGGCGCGAACCGGCCGACGGTGAGCACGGGAATGGAATCGGTGGAGAGCGAGTTGACCGGATCGGCGCCTGCGGGCGCGGTGCTGCCGGTGGTCAGCACCAACACTGCCGCGACGCCGGTCGCGGCAAGGGGAAGACGTCGCATGGTGCTCACCCTGGCACGGTCGGTGAGTTCCGGCAGCGGCAGGCAGCGATGGTATGGCGGGTTGATATGGGGGCGGGAATGCGGGACCGGACCTGGCTGGTGGCGCTGGCCGCGGCGTTGTGGGGCACGGACGCCCTGCTCCGCAAGCCGCTCGCGCAGGCGCTGCCCTCGGCCACGGTGGTCTTCTGGGAGCACCTGATCGTGGTGGCCCTGCTGCTGCCCTGGGTGCCGCGCGCGCTGCGTGCCTTCGCCGGGCTGAGCTGGCCGCGGCGAGTGGCGGTGCTGGTGATCGGTGTCGGCTCCTCGGCGGTGGCGACCGCGTTGTTCACCGCCGCCTTCCGCTACGGCGATCCGGTGACTCCGCTGGTGCTGCAGAAGTTCCAGCCGGTGTTCGTGCTGCTGGCCGCCTTCGCCCTGCTCGGCGAACGCCCGCGCGCGCACTACCTGTACTTCGCGGTGCCCGCCCTGCTCGGCGCCTGGCTGCTGAGCTTCCCCGATCCACTGCGGGTGCAGGTCAGCGCGGCGGTCCCGGCGCTGCTCGCCCTCGGCGCGGCCGCGTTGTGGGCTGGCGGCACCGTGCTCGGCAGGCTGGTCAGCGCCGATCTGCGCCCGTGGGACGTCACGGTGCTGCGTTTCACCATCGGCCTGCCCGCGACCGCGGTGGTGGTGGCCGGTCAGGGCGCCCCGTTCCTGGTGGACTGGGCGAACGCGCCCGCCCTGCTGCTGCTCGCGATCGTGCCCGGCCTGCTCGCGCTGAGCCTGTACTACCTGGGCCTGCGCAACACCCCGGCCACCCGCGCCACCCTGGCCGAACTGGCTTTCCCGGCCACCGCCGCGCTGATCGGCGTCGGCCTGCTCGGCGCGCACCTGTCCGGCACCCAGTGGCTGGGCTTCGGTTTGCTGGTGCTGGCGGTGACCGCCCTCGGCTGGCGCGAACGCACCGGCCGAGGGAGCACCGTGCGGCTCAGCCCAGATCCCGGGCCAGCACGTCCTCATCCGTCTCCCGCCGGATGATCGGCCGGTACTGACCGTCGGCCACCGCGATCACCGGCGGCCTGCCGACCAGGTTGTAGTTGGACGCCAGCGAGTGGTGGTAGGCGCCCGAGCAGGGCACCGCCAGCAGGTCGCCGCTGTGGATGTCACCGGGCAACCGCACGTCCCTGGCGATGATGTCCCCGGCCTCGCAGTGTCGCCCGACCACGGTCACCGTGCGCGGCGCCGCCTGGCTGGCCCGGCCGAACATCCTTACCGCGTAACGGGATCCGTAGAGCGAGGGCCGCAGGTTGTCGCTCATCCCGCCGTCCACCGCGACAAAGGTCCGCACGCCTGGCACGTCCTTGACCACGACCACCCGGTACAGCGTCACCCCGGCCCGCGCGACCAGCGACCGCCCCGGCTCCACCACCAGCCGCGGCACCGGCAGCCCGTGCGCCGAGCACTCGTAGTTCACCGCGCACCGGATCCGCGCCGCGAAGCCCTGCAGGTCGAACTCGTCCTCGCCCGGCAGGTAGGCCACCGCGTGCCCACCGCCGATGTTCAACTGCGGCAACACCATCCCGTGCTCATCCCGGATCGCCGCCAGCAAGGCGACCATCCGCCGCGCCGCCAGCTCGAACCCGGCCACCCGCCCGATCTGCGAGCCGATGTGGCAGTGCAACCCGGCCAGGTGCAGATTCGGCTGCCCGAGCACCCGCCGCACCGCCTCCGCCGCGGCCCCACTGGCCAGCGAGAACCCGAACTTCTGGTCCTCCACCCCGGTGGCGATCGCCTTGTGCGTGTGCCCGTCGACGCCCGGCGTCACCCGCACCAGCACCTGCTGCGGATACCGGGCCAGCGCGCCTAGCTGCTCGATTTCGTCAAAGGAGTCGAGCACCACCCGCCCAACCCCGTACCCCACCGCGGCCTTCAGGTCCTCCGGCGTCTTGGCGTTGCCGTGCAGGATGATCCGCTCCGCCGGGAAGTCCACGGCCCGCGCGACGGCGAGTTCCCCCGCCGAGCACACGTCCAGCGAAAGCCCCTCCTCCCGCACCCACCGCGCCACGGCCTTGGTGAGCAGCGCCTTGCTCGCGTAGGCGATCTCCATCTCCGGCAGCGCGGCCCGGTAGTCCCGGCACCGCCCCCGGACCTGGGCCTCATCCAGCACATAGGACGGAGTCCCGAAGTCAGCCGCGATCCGCCGCAGCGACACACCCCCCACCACCAGGTCGTTGTCCGGCCCCAGTTCGGTACCCGCCGGCCAGATCCCCGGCTCCAGGTGCGAGCGCAGCGATCGGTGCAGCGACGGTATGAGGTACTCCAGAGTCACGACGGCCTCCGCGGGCACTGTCACGGGCACGTTGCCCGCCAATGACGAGAAAACGCCGCCCAGCCCCCGCAGTCAGCCGTCCCTACGCGCCCCTGACGCCCCGCCCAGTCACGTTTCCGCAACCCTGACGCGCCAGGTGGCCCCCACCACACCGCACTAGCTTCACATCTTCCTGAAACAGCTAAACTAAACCGGCAGGTCAAGGGGGTGACGGAGAGGATGGCCTACATGACCGGTCCCACCCCGCCCGCCAGGGACGAGGCAGCAGTGGCCCGCTTCGTGGAACGCTTCGCCCTGGTCCTCACCGACGCGGGCTGGCCCCGCATGCCGTCCCGGATCTTCGCCAGCCTGCTCGCCAGCGACGACGGCACCCGCACCGCCGCCGACCTGGCCACCCACCTGCAGATCAGCCCCGCCGCCGTCAGCGGAGGCGTCCGCTACCTGACCGACATCGGCCTGGCCACCAAGGAACGCTCCCCCGGCGCCCGCCGAGACCACTACCGAGTCCGCGACGACCTGTGGTTCGAGTCCCTGATGCGCCGCGAACAGCAGATCTCCCGCTGGGTCCAAAGCGTCAAGGAAGGCATCCAGGCCGTAGGCCCCACCACCCCCGCAGGCCACCGCCTGGAACTCACCAGGGACTTCTTCGAGTTCCTGCAATCCGAACTCCCCACCCTGCTGGCCAACTGGCAACGCCCCAGCCCCCCGTGACCGCAACCACGACGCACGCCCCAGCCCGGTATCGGTAGAGTGTCCCCGGGCCGCTAGCTCAACTGGCAGAGCAGCGGACTTTTAATCCGCGGGTTGTGGGTTCGAGTCCCACGCGGCCCACCACGCGACCTTGGTTCCACCTGCGCAAACACTGCTGGTTTGCGCAGGTGAACGTCCACAGTGGTCTGATGTGTGCTCCGTGTGTGCTCGCGGGCGGGAACCGGGCGGAATTGAAGATCAAATCTGCACTCGGGGCACGATCGTCGTCAGTCGGGGTCGTGCTCCAGTTGCGCTGCTACCGGTGCCCGGATTCTCACCGCCTCGCCGGGCGACCCTGACGAATCGTCCGGGGCTGCCGGCCATTGTGGGATCGGGCTGCCGAATCCGGGCCGTACCGGGCAGGACGGTGGCCGCGGCAGGCGACAATCGCGGAACAGCCATCTGGCGACCTCTGCTCTCCGGGCGCCGACGGACAACAGTTCACGTCGTACTGATCGAACCTCGCGGGCGCTCCGCTCCATGAGTGAGAGCAGGTTGAGGACCGACTGCAAGGGTTTCCTTGCGCCTGCCGTTCCGTCATCGGCAGTGCAGGCCGAGAGCTGGCAACGGAAGAACTCGCCCTCAACAGTCGAATCCACGAAGTCGGCGGAAACGTTGGCAAGCGCAGCTTCGAGGTGCGCGAGTTCATGAGGTGCCAATGCGGACCACATCGCGGCGTATACCGCGTGGGTGAGGAAGCTCAGGCGGTTCAGGAGGTTCATGGCGTCCCATTCGGTGGGCGCTCCCGGAAGGCCGTGCGGTCAAGCTGGTCGACTCCGGGAGGGCGCCGAGGCCGATGCTCTGCACCGTGTTCACTCGGAGCTGGACGAGTGTCGAGCGACCATTCACCATGCCGGGCACCAGCAACTGGTCCAGATGGGTGTGGACGACGGGCTGTTGCGGCGAGTGGTGGTTGGTAGCCGCCGACTCCTCCGAGGTGGGGGCGACCGCCGCGAGCCCCGGGTAGCCGGGCCGTCGGCGCGAGCTTCCTTCTCGTCGTCCTCGGCCTGGACGCGGCGCAGCCGGGGGCCAGAGCCGTAGTCCGCGCTCACCCGTGCCGACTCGCCGGCCGAGTTCGTTCCACTCCTTCGGCGGCCACACGTCCGAGGCAGACGGGCACTGGGTCAGGATCATCTACAGGTCGTTCAGGGTGTGGCGGCACAGCCATGCCCTGGCCTGGATCACGGCCGGTCAGCCCTCGGCGGTGGTCAGCGACTCGACTGCCTCGGCAAGCTCCTGGTGCGCAGATGCAAGGCGTTCTTGGCGTTGTTCAGGTGTCAGAGAATAGCGACCTATGGCGGAGCGTCTCCCAGCAAATGGTGTTGGTGATGAGAGTGGAGAACCAGGGCGTCGTCCGGACGCTCGCAAGTTCAATATCCCCCAATTGTGTCGAAATGCAACAAGTATGCCTGCGTCTGAAGTCTTGAGTTTGAAGAAATGTCAGGGTTGTTGAGTTGAATCAGAGGATGGATGAACATGGGTTAGGTTCTTCACTTGCTCCTGTCATGCGCAATCCAGTTTTTCGGTCCACGTTGGTCGTAGTTGGCTGGGCAGACGGCCCAGCCGGCATGTGTGGCTGGCTGGTGACCCATGGGGATGAACAGGCGATACGGTGAGTTTGTGCAGGGGGTCGACTGCTTCGGCTGTGTGGTTTGCCCAGGGTTTCCCAGGTTGGGTGAAGCCGAGATGGAGTGCTTGAGTGAAACCAATACGGTGGCACTGACACGTCGACACTTAAGAAAGAGTGCGGGCTCGACATGCGCTGACTGTAGTCGGGTTCGTTGTTGTCGCCGCGCTGGTTTCGGTAAGTGCAACGATATTGGCCGCGCAGGATTCCGGGCGTAGTGCCGCGATCGGTGGATGAGCCCGATTGTCTCGGTCGATGCGAGACTGGGCGATTGTAATGGGCGTAGGCAAGGATCCGCATCGGTGGGTGAGCTGTGGTGCCGACTCAGGCAGGTTCACCCGGAAGAACTAATGCGAGAAAGATGTGCTCGTCCTAGTGTCTTGGCTGAGGGCGGCAGCCAGGGGATGGAGCTGCTGTGTGAAACAGGGGGAGCCATTGATGACGCTGCGGATAGTGGCGCTTTCGTGCCTGGCCGGCGGTTGCCCAGGTCAATCACGGCTACCCAGGCATAGTTCCTGATGAGGGCAGTCGTCATCGGCCCGCGTGTTATCGGCCGATTGGCGTAAAGAACACCCGGCAACCGGCCGCTGCGCGGTGTGTCTATCGCGTGCTGCAGACAGCGTCGCGGTGACCAATTCTCTGTGTGGCAGTGCGACGCGTCAGGAAAATCAGTATGCGAATAATTTGCTGACCTTGATATAGGGGGTTTTGTGTATATTTCACGAAATGGAAAGAAGCTCGGAGGGGCAGGGCTGACCACCGTGACACTCGTCGCCGCTGTGATGGCGGTGGTTCCCGCCTCGGCGAACGCCGATCCGCAGGCACTTGGCCTCAGCGAGGACGGCGCCTACTGTGCGATGCTGGTCGGCAAGGCACCTGAAGGCGGTGTGTCGCCAGTCCGGGCACAGGCATGCTCAGATGTCTCGATTGAGGAGGCGAAGACACGGCTGGTCGCCCGATACGCGACGGTCGCCGGTGTCGGCGCCCCAGTGGCAGCGGCCGTCGAAACCCGGATCATGGTTTGGTACGAAAACATCGGTTACAACAGTGAAGCTCATGGCGGATACCCGGGTCGGATGACCTACATCTATGGCGATAAGGGTGGCTGCGACAATTCGGGATATCGGGTCAAACCCAACTCCTGGTGGCAGCAGAACATGTCCTCAATTATCGGGGACAATGACTGCACAGTGGCAAAGATTCACAACCGTGCGCTCAACAGTGCCTCGGAGTTTCGTATTAAGGACATTCCGGACGAGGGTCGCTGGCTGGGCGAGTACAGCGACAACGTCGGCCTGACCCAGCCTTTCCATCGCCGCTGACCGGAGTTTGCTCCCGCGTTCACAGGTCCGGTGCATCCCAGCGCGCGGGATGCACCGGACCTGCGGTGTCACGGTCGGCTGTGGGTGTCGGGCACGAGCGCCGAGCTCAGCCAGAGCGTGAACCCGATCGTCGCTGGAGTGCGCACGGGCGCACCCACTGCGTCGGTGTCCACCGCCAACCCGACCAACTCGGTCGCCAGCAACAGTCCCGTCTCTGGATCGATCAGCAGATGTTGGCGCTGCCGCGGGAACCAGTCTCCTGGCCGGTCTGTCGGCGTCGAGACCGCGACCGCCCGGCGGCCTGCCCGATCGGTGGTCATCCCGTCGATCGTCATTCCCGACTGGTTGGCGAGGATCCGCAACAGGGCGGCTGCGGCTGCCGGTTCACCGGCACGCAGTCCCCAGTCCCGCGAGATGTTCTCGAACCACTGCGCAGTTGTCCGTCCCTGTCCTTCTTTCAGGAACCACTGCTTCAGCACCTCCGGGTCAGCCGACCCGACCGCAGGTCCTGGCGAGGTGCTCAGCTTCAACGGCCCATCCATCGTGATGGCCCTGCTGCCAGACGGAGGGTTGAGTTCCCTGCGAAGGCTGCGACCAGTTCCGTCAGCGGTGCGCCAGATTTCCTGCCGATACTGGGAGAACTCCACCCCCAGATATCGACTGTCGGCGCCGAACGCCGTGGTGAACTGCCACTCACGCCGATCGGCGTAGAACACCGCGCCAGCACCACGCGGGACAGGCTGGCTCGCGGCGCGGGCGGCCAGATGGAGCAGCAACGCCGCTGGATCGCGCTCGACTGGGTCGCGGAAGGACAACAACGGCGGAGTTTCCAGCGGTTCGGCGAACAGATTCGACTGGTTCACCATCACCATCGAAACGGCGAGTACCCCCACGGCCACCGCCGCGGCGACAAGCACTCCGAGCCGGTTCGTCCCGCGCTGAATCTTTGCGGTCGAACGGCCTTCGGACTGCGGTTCGGGCTGTTCCCAGGGCAGTCGGCGGCCATGCTCGGGCACATCGCGCCCTGCTAGGTCCTGCGCGGCCAAGCGCCGCAGTGCCTGCTTGGTCCGGAGGTTCATCTACTTCCGTCCTTCCCCGCCGACGACAGTGGGAGTGTGTGTCCCAGGAGAACCGCTTGGCTGACAGACGCGGTCGAGACGAGCCAAGGCATCGGCGAACCGCCGCCGGGCTCGATGTAGCCGGACACCGAAGGCCACGGCCGAACAACCCGCGACCCTGGCTGCCTCCCGTGCACTCAGCCCGTCCCATGCAGTGAGCATCAGTGCGTCCCGCTCCCTGGGCGTCAGTTCCGCAAGAGCCATCAGCACCGTCATCCGTTCGACGACCGCGGTCTCTGCGGCCGCTGTGTGTTGAGCGGCGGCGCACCGGGCCACCTCCGCGGCAAGCACGTCCTGACGTTGTCGACTGCGCTGCTGGTTGGCCAGAGTGTTCCGAGCGGTCACCAGCAGCCACGGCAAGGCATCCACCGGCAGTTGCGCACGTTTTCGCCATGCCACAAGGAACGCCTCGTCCACAGCGTCCTGGGCCTCCTGCGCCGGCACCCGGCGCAGGGCATATGCCAGTACACGCGGGTACAGCGTCTCGTAGAGCTGGGTGAACCTCTGATGGTCATCACCCATGAGTCGTGGCCTCCCAAACCGGGGACGTTGTCACTCAGTACTGTCCGGAGCACTTCGATTCTTACGTCACCCTGCCGAGCTTCAGTGAAGCCACACCACCGCATGGCCTGAATCGCCGTCAGTCGGGCGGCGGGACATCCACTGGACAGATTCTGACTAGACTGAGCCCAAGTAGCGGTAGGCGCGGGAGACCGGTTCACGCTGGTGTTGCCGGTGCAGGATGCGACCTCGACCAGATGGCATATCACCGGAAATCCGGACGAGCGAGTGGTGAAGGTCCACGGCAAGGAACGTGACACAAACTCCTTCGGTGGAGCCATCGGCAGCGGAGGAACCCACTACTTCATATTCGACGCCGTGGCACCGGGCACCACGACGATCACGGCCTTCCGTTGCTTCCTGTGCCAGTGGGACTTCCCAGATCGTCCGTTGACCAACGACCACACTCAGGAGGTCACCTTCCGGGTGACTGTTCGCTGAGGGCAGACCTCTCTCAGATCGCGGCGGGTCCGGTGCCGCGGGCCTTTCTCCTGAGTCGGCAACGGCTCGCTGAGTTCGGCGGCGTAGCTGATGCCACCGCTGCGCACGATCTCGGCCAGGAACGTGAGAGAACGGGGCAGAGTCCCCAGACGACCAAGCGTGATCGCCGCGGCAACCGCGAGGTCTCCGGGCAATGCGCTGCCGGCTCCTTCAGCATGCTCGGCCAGCACTCGGCCCAACTCCGACGCGATGTCTGTGCGAGCGAGTTCCGTGTCGCTCACCGGGTCTGGGTCCGTCATTGTGGTAGCTCCGTGGTGAGGAGGTCTGGGGCATCCGGTTACTTGGGTATGTGGATTCCGTTGACGGTGGGCAAGCTGCCATTCGACGCCTTGTCCATGCGGTTAGCGCGGCCTTGAACGCCGAGGACATCCGCGGCCTTCTGGACTGATGGGTATCGCTGCTCCAACGTTTGGCTGTGCGTCCATTGGGGGTGGTTCTTCCGGAACAGCCCAACGGTGGAACGGCCGACGTTAGCCTGCGGGGCTGTGCCTAGGCTGATCAAGACTGTCGAGTTGTCCCCGACCGGGTCTTTTCCGTTGCGCGACACAGAGTTCACCGTGGTGGACTTCGAGACCACCAGTCTGCACCCGCCCGGCCGGATCATCGAGATCGGTGCGGTCCGGATGCGGGGGGACGGCACCATCCTGGGCGAGTTGAGCACCCTGGTCGACCCCGGGCGCGGTGTCTCCCCAGGAGCGACAAGGATCCACGGGATCACCCGCCGCGACCTCAACGGCGCCCCGCCGATCATCGAGGTTGTGGGGGACCTGCTGGCAATCTGTCGGGACAGTGTCGTGGTCGCGCACAACCTGTCCTTCGAGGACAAGTTCCTCGCGCACGAACTTGACCTCATCGGTGTCGCTGTCCCGGAGATTCTCGGTGTCTGCACGCTGCGTACGGCCCGCCGAGCGATGTCGATGCCCAACTACCGGTTGGCCACCCTTGTCTATGAACTCGGGCTGCCTGCGGTGGCCTCGCACGCCGCACTCGATGACGCGCGGGCCTGCGCACGGCTGCTCGCCGCCCTGATCGCATCGCCGTACAACCTTGGCTTCACCAGGGCCCCACGACACGCGCCACTGCCGCTGCTGGCTGCCGCGAGCCGCCACAAGCCACGCACCGCGGCCCACCGCGGTCAGAGCTGGCTTGGCGGTCTGATGGACCAGCTCCCACTGGCCGGCGCCGACCGTGACGACGATCTTGTTGGCAGCTATGTCGAGCTGCTCACCGCTGCGTTGGCCGATGGTCGGATCACGCAGGAGGAAGCCTCCGCCCTCTCCGCACAGGCGCGCCAGGCCGGGCTGTCACCGGGCGATCTGCGACGGATACAGCAGGACGTGCTGACCGGTCTGCGCGAGGTCGCGTCCGCGGATGGTGGGATCACCGACGCTGAACACCGGCAACTCGTCACTGCTGCCACGGCCTTGTGCATGCCGGGATTCTTCAACGGTCTCACCGTTGATCGAATGACCCAGCCTGGGCCGCTGCGCGCGGTGCGCATCCTGATCCTCGGCACCAGTGACCAAAGCGAGCAGCTGCGGCAGTGGTGCCAGGAAGGCGGGGCTCGCATCGCGAAGAACCTGACCGCCACCGTCACCCATGTCGTTGTCGACGACACTGTGTCCCCGACGGAGCCGAGACGGCACAAGGCGGCCCAGAACAACGTCCCAGTACTCGATGTCGATCAGGCACAGCAGATCCTCGCCGAGATCGGCAGGCCGAGCCTGTCCCCTGCTTCCCGAGAACCTGTAGTTCCACAACGTCTCGATTTCCAACCTTCACACCCGGTTCCTGTGCCCGTCGGCCAACCCATCCACGCGATCCCCACCGACCCGGCGGGCACGACCCGGCACACCGCCCCAAGACTGTGGGGCGGCAGGATCTTGCTGACTGTCGGCACGATCCTCATTGCCCTTGCCCTGTTCGCCCTGCTCGGCGGGGTACCCGCCGACTCCTTCATCGTTACGATCGTGCTCGGCGGATTCCTGGCGCTAGGCGGCCGCCGACTGACCCGGCCCGCACACCCCCGCCGCACGAACGCTGATCGCGACTGACCGGCTCTTCTTCGGGGAGTAGGCCGCCTCTGGACTGGCCGTGGTGAACAAGTGGTTGTGAAATGGGGTTGTAGCCACTCGCTCGACCGCGTGCAGCGGGTGCGTGTCAACGCCAGCCGCTGAAGGGCCGCCGACATATCGGGTTGATTTGTGCTTCGTATGTGCTCGGCAGCGGGAAACTGAGCCGAACTATTGCGTCAGATGACGGCGCTACGGCTGTGCTGCTACCAGCGAAAACGCCACAACGTCGACCATCCTGACAGCAAGAGACACGGAATGCGGAGCCCTTTTAATCCGCGGGTTGTGGGTTCGAGTCCCACGCGGCCCACCAAACCCCCAGGTCACCGGCCTGGGGGTTTTGCGTGGCAGGATCTGTCCGGCCGCAGGGTGAACTGCTGCGGTCAATGCCGGAGTTCTTCTTGCGGGTCACACGGTCTGTGGCTGAGTGCGGTGGACTCGGATGTTGCCGGCCAGGGTGCGGGCTTGGATTTTGACGATTTCGTCGTTGGTTTCGGGGCCGCCGGTGGTGGCGAGTTCGTTGATGAGGCGGCCGGTCAGGGCGCTGACGTCGAGGTGGGCGGCGGTGCCCTGGCGGATGCCGACTTCCAGGTCGCCGACGTTGGTGTCCAGGACGACTGAGCCTCGGACGACCTCGTTGAGGCGGATGTTGCCGGCGGCTGACTTCACCGCGACGGTGGACTGGGCGCGGTGGATGGTGGTGTCGCCGTTGGCGACCTTGACTCGCAGGTCGCCGGTGATGTCGCCGATCGTGGTGGGGCCGTTGGAGTTGCGGATCACGGCGGTGCCGTCGATCTGGTGCAGCCATACCTCGCCGGAGCCGGTGGTGATGTCGGCGTGGCCGGTGGTGTGTTCGACCGAGATGCGGCCGCTGGTGGTGTTCAGGTTCAGTGGGCCGGTCTGGTTGAACTCCAGGTCGCCGCTGGCGATGCTGAACCGGCATTCGCCGAGCAGGCCGGTGGCGCGCAGGTCGGCGACGGCCGAATCGCCGCGCAGGCGGGAGCCCGCGGGCAGGTCGATGACCACGTCGATGCTGCCGCGGCCGCCCAGCAGGGGCTTCGGCTTGGGGGTCTTCACCACCAGGGTGCCGTTGCTGAAGCGGACCTCGGTCAGGTCGGCGAGGGCGACGTCCTTCTTGCTGCTCTCCGTGCTCGGTCGCACCTCGACCGCGGTGTCGATGCGGTCGGTGGCGTTGATCCGGATGTTGGCCGAGATCAGCGACAGTTCGACGGTGATCGGGGCGGCGGTGTCGAAAATAGGCATGGCTGTGCCCTTTCAGGGTCGTTGATGAGCGTTCCCGCAGGTGGGGAACGTGTGGGGTGGAGCTGGAACTGGGTGGGGCTAGCGCACCCAGCCGGTGAACTTCTGGCCGTAGGCGGCACTGGGGCGAGCCGGGGGTTCCGGCTCCAGTGCCGCGGCGGCGGCCCGGACCAGCCAGGCGTTGACCGAGAGCCGTTCGCGGCCCGCGGCCTCCTCGATCCGGGCCTTGAGCTGTTCTGCCAGTCGCAGGTTGATCCGCGACATGGGACCGTCATCGCCCTCTGGTGCCACCGATGGCACACCAGTGGCACCATCGTGCTGCCGCGCCACGTCCTCGAGCGCCGCACCCCCAGGCGCCAGCGTGACCACGAACGTAGGCGAACCACCGCGCAGTCGCAGGTCGACCGACCCGGGAGCCAGCTCCCTGGTGATCTCGTCCGCGGCCGTCGACAGCGCTTCGAGCAGCGTCAATCGCACCGCGGAGTCCAGCGGAGCGCTGAGCCGATCCGCCAGCGCCCGAGCTTCCGCGCCGCCGGCTTCGGCGGCCACCGCCAGCTCGTTGCGGAGGTTCTCGACGTAGGGCGTCAGGTCCATGGCACAACTATGGCACCACGATGGCATCACCGCAAGTCCGGGTTGGCACAACTTGGCGTCAGGGTGTGCCACCGGCTGGCGTTTACGAGTTATCCCCTGCTGTGGACAACTCTGTGGACAACTCGAACGTATGTTCGATCAGGTGTCTGATGCGGGCTGCTGCCTGGTCCGCGATCGGGTGTGGGGCCGGGCGGGTGACCAGCTCGCTGAGTGCGAACATGTCCAGCACCTGGCCGAGATAAGCCCAGTTCGCGGGCAGCGGGGCGGGCTGGTGTGCGGCGAAGGCGGTGCGGAAGGCGGGCAGGAAGCCGGTTGGGTACTCGGCGCCGAAGCGGGCCATGTTGGCCGCGTCGCCGTAGGGGCAGCCCGAGTAGCTGAACTCCCAGTCCAGCACCGCGTCCACCCGCCAGCCCGTGTCGGTCCGGCTGACCAGGATGTTCTTCGGGTTCAGGTCGGAGTGCACCAGCCGGGCCTGGCCGTCGACCGCGGTCAGCTCCGGGGCGTGTGCGGTGCACAACTCCAGCCAGGCCGCGCGGGCGGTGGCGTCCAGGCGGGTGTCCGGGGTGTCGGTCAGCCAGCTCGCGGTCAGCTCCGGCAATTGCGCTGACCAGGGGCGTTCCGGGGGGACGGTGAGTTGCGGGTCGGCGAAGAACCCGGGGCGCTCGAACTCCACCGTGCTGATGGCCGCGGCGACCCGGCCCACCTCGGCGCCGAGCGCACGCAGGTCGGCCGGGGTGAGTGCATCGTCCGCGAGCACGTGGCTGAGCAGGGCGCCGGGGCGGTACTCGATGACCATGACCGGCCGGGTGGTGGCGGTGCCGGGCTGGACCAGCAGCACCTGCGGCACCGGCACGTGTGCACGCGCCGCCGCCATCACCGCGGCCTCGATCGCCGGGTCCGGCCCGCCGAGCCGGGCGACGACCTGGCCGGTGGTCAGCGTGAGCAGGCAGGTCTCGTGCGAGAAGCCGCCGGCCAGGGTGCGGGTCGCCAGCACCCGGCTGCCCAGCGCGGTCTCGATGGCGGCGGTCTCCTCGGGGCGCATCGGCCCAGTCTGGTCCGGTCAGGACTTCGGCGCATACCAGCCGAAGAAGACGGCGAAGTAGAAGACGGCGTTGCGTGCCAACAGGAAACCGACGATGGCGGCGATCCACTGCACGGTCTTGCGGGTGTTGGCGGCCAGCCGGTCCCGCAGCCGCTCCAGTTTCGCCCGCTTGGTGTCGCTGAGCAGGCGGTGCACGGCCAGCAGGACCAGTTCCGGCAACACCATGATCAGCACGTAGATCGCGAGCAATGGCAGCCAGGCGGTGAGCGGCAGACCGTTGTTGGTCATCAGGCCGAGTGCGGCCAGGAACGGCAGCGCGGTGGAGAACTCCAGCACCGAGACCGCCAGGCCGAGGCCGAACAGCGCGGGTAGACGGTCGGTGATCGGCAGCCGGGGCTTGCGGGTGCGGTGGCGGTCCGGGTTCTTCTTGTCCCGGCTGGAATCCAGCCAGCTCCAGGCGAACAAGCCCACGCCGAGCCCGCCGGTGACCGCGTAGGCGGCCGGGCTGCGGAACAGGTCGCCGAGCTGCCCGGACAGCGCGGTCAGCCCGAACATCAGCAGCACGCCGAGGGTGAAGTAGGTGGCGGCCACCGCGGACAGGTAGGTCAGCACCTGGACCGTGGCCGACCGGCCGGTATGCCGCTTGAGCAGCAGGAACAGCGTGACGCCGAGGACGGACGGGTTGATGCTGTCCACCAGGGCCAAGCCGAGTACGGACAATGTGACAGCGAGCATTCTTGGTTCCCCCCAAAGTAATGTTATCGCGTCAGCGGCACCTCCGAAGCGTGATCGAGGTAGCGGAGGAGCAGCTGGTCGGCGACTTGGGGGTGTTGATGGCCGGGACCACTCGGGCGGCGCTGGACGCGGCGCTCGTGGCGGCGGATCCGTGGGCCGAGCTGGGTGCGTTGATCGAGGTGGAGCCGCCGGATCTGGCGCAGGTGGTGGAGGCTCGGTACGCCGAGGCTGAGTCTGCGCAGCGGCGGCGGTTGACCTGGGTGCTCGAGCAACTCGGGGACTCGGCCGGACCCGCGTTGCTGCGGTTGCTCGGCACACACACCGGCGACGACGCGCACGACCTGCTCGGCACGGCGGTGCGCGGTGGGCTGCGGGTGCCGGGCGAGCTGTTGTGGCGGCTGGTGGCGGATCTTGGCGATGCCGAGCCGGTGCTGCACGCGATGGGACTGGCCGCGGACCCCGGGTTCGCCGACTACCTCGGTCAGCGGCTGGACACCGCGGGCAGGCGGGCCGCGGCGGCGATCGCGCTGGGGCGGTTGGGAGATCGGCGCTGGACCGAGCCGATCGCGCGGCGGCTCGGGGAGGTTGACGGGCTGGAGCACACCGCGTTCGTGGTCGCGCTGGAACTGCTCGGGGATCCGGCCGCGGTGCCGTACCTGGTGCGGCAGCTCACAAAGGCGACCGCGCCAGGAGACCTGCTGCACGCGCTGGTGCGGCTGACTGGCCGGGATCCGCTGCTGCCGCTGTGGACCGGGCCGTCCGCGGAATCCCGGAAAGCGTTGTGGCGCAAGTGGTCCGAGGTCGATCCGGCGGTGCGGGCCGAGCCGGAGGTCCGGGAGCTGGTGGCAGGCGCGCGACGGGCGCGGTTCGAGCTGCACGAGGGCCGCCGCCGGATCCGGCTGGACTACGATCCGCCGGCGCCGGGTTCGGTCTGGCCGCGCTGGAACCGGTCGCTGCTGGTCGGCGGGCAGCCGCTGTACCAGGTCAGCTCGGACTGCGATACCTGCCAGACCATGCTGCGGCTGCTCGGCTGGCCGGAGCGGGTCACCGCAGCCTCGGCGGACCGGCTGCGCACCGCGGTGTCCACTGTGGACTCATTGGCGGACGGCGTGCTGGCCGCGCTCACGCCGCTGATCCGGGAGTTGCCGACCGGGCATTACCGGGCCTACCTGGTCGACCTGCCGGTGCAGCGGGTGACCGATCCCGGGAAGTCCTGGTGGGTGCGCCGCTGGGCGGAGCGGGAGGGCGCGGTCATGGCCGCGGACGACTGGCCGGGAGTCGAGCATTTCCAGCTGCCGGAACGCATTCCGGGACCGATGCCGACCTTCGGCGTGTTGCTGCCGACCCAGCCCCGGCTCGACCCGGACACCGTCGCCCGGCACCGCGCGGCCATCGCGGCCGGGGCGCGGCCCGGCGTGGTGGTGCTCGGCTGGATCGAGGACACCTGGGTGGAGGCCGAATTCCAGGAACGGTTCCTGGTCGGCGCGGTGCTGGATGGACACCACAAGCTGGCCGCCTACGCCGAGGCGGGCGTGCCCGTGCGGGTGCTGTTGCTGGCTCGTGGTGAGGACAACTGGCACCCGGACCACGACTGGCTGGACCGGTTCGAGGCGGTGCTCGGTCAGTTCTCCGGCTGAGGCTCGTCCAGCGCCGCCAGCAAGCGCAGCATGCTGCGCTCCTCGGTGCTGGCCGGGTCCGGGTCCACGCAGTCGGCGAGCCTGTGCCGGATCTCCTCGGCGTCCACCTCGGCGCCGATCAGCACCAGCTGGTTGAGCCGGTTCTCCCCACGCGGCCACGGAGATCGGCTTACCCGCAGGTGACTGCCGACGGTGTGCAGGGTGAACCGCTGGTCGTGCTCCGGGAGTCCGAAGTGGACGAAGCCCTTGATCCGGTAGACCCCGGTCGGCCGGTCCCGCAGGAAGTCCATCAGCCGCCCTGGGTGCAGCGGCGCGGACTCGGTGAAGCTCACGCTGTCGTAGGCGGTGTGCAGGTGTTCGTGCGGGTGGTCCTCGTCGTGCTCGCGGAGCAGTTCGTCCAGGGTGAGCTGGCGTGGCTGGGACAGGTCCTCGGGCCGCGGTTCGTGGTCGAAGAGCAGCGCGGTGTCGACCTGGCCGTGGCTGGTGGGCAGGATCGGCGTGCCCGGCGCCAAGTGCTCCAGCTCGTTGAGCAGCAGCAGGCGTTCGGTGTCGTCGATCCGGTCGACCTTGTTGAGCACCACCAGATCCGCCAGCCGCAGGTGCTTGGCCAGCTCCGGATGCCGTTCCCTGGTGGCCTCGAACTCCACCGCGTCCACCACCTCGACCAGCCCGCCGTAGGCCAGCCGCGGGTTCTCGCTGGTGACCACCATCCGCACCAGCGTCTGCGGTTCGGCCAGTCCGCTGGCCTCGATCACGATCACGTCGATCCGCGCCTGCGGCCGGGCCAGCCGGTCCAGCAACTCGTCCAGCTCGGAGGTGTCGGCCACGCAGCACAGGCAGCCGTTGGACAACGACACCATCGAATCCGCCTGCCCGGCCACCAGCATCGCGTCGATGTTGACCTGCCCGAAGTCGTTGACCACCACCCCGATCCGGGCGCCGTTGTTGTTGTGCAGCAGGTGGTTGAGCAGGGTGGTCTTGCCGGAGCCGAGGAATCCGGCGACCACGATGACCGGGATCTGCTGCTTGCTCACGAGGTTTCCTTCTCGGCGGGGACCGGGGCGAACGTGCCGAGTGTGGCACGGTCGCCTGCCTGCGCCGCGGTGGCGATCAGCACCGCACCCGCGGTCCAGGTGGTGCGCTCGACCGGCCAGCGCACCCGGTTGGCGAACTGGTAGCCGGTCCAGTAGCCGCCGTCCGGGCAGCGCAGCAGCGTCAGGTCGGCCAGCAGTTCTCCTGCCCGCGCGGACTCGCCCAGCACCGCCAGGGTCAGGGCCAGTTCCGCGGTCTCCCCGCCGGTCACCCAGGGCTGGTCGTGCACGCAGCGCACGCCGAGGCCGGGCTGCACGAACCGGTGCCAATCGGCCTGCAGCCAGGTCAGCGCCGCCGCACCGGTGACCGCGCCGCCGAGCACGGGGTAGTACCAGTCCATCGCATGCGGTTTGGGCAGGAACAGGGCGGCGTCGAGCACCGCGGCGCGCAGCCGGTTCGCGGCCGCCGACCAGTCCGCGGTGGGCTCGCCCAGCCGGCGGCCCAGGGCGATCGCGCAGTGCAGCGCGTGGTGGATGCTCGCGCACCCGGCGCGCAGCGCGAGCGCGCACACACTGCCGTCCGGCCTGCGGTGCCAGCCGATGGTCCCGTCCGGGGCCTGCAGCTCCAGCACGAATTCCACCGCCGCGCGCACGGTCGGCCACAGTTCCTTGGCCAGCGCGAGATTTCCGGTGTGCCGCAGGTGATGCCGCACGCCGACGGCGAGGTAGGCGGTGTAGTTGCTGTCGCCGTGCGGGTCGGTGACCAGCCCGTCCTGGTAGGCGCTGGCGAAGGAACCGTCCGGCCGCTGCTGCCCGGCCAGCCAGCGCAACGCCGCCGCGGCCGCCGGATGGCAGCCCGCCGCGTCCAGGCCCATCGCCGCCTCGACGTGGTTCCACGGGTCGAGATGACCGTTGTCGTCCCAGGGGATCGAGCCGTCCGCGCGCTGGATGGCCTGGATCCAGCGCGCGGTGCCGGCGCGGTCCTCCGGGGTCATGCCGGTTTGACCGCGTAGACGACCAGGCTCTTGCCGATCACCGGGTTCAGCAGCCGGTCCGCGGCGCGCGAGGCCCAGTTGCCGCGTTCGATGTCCCAGCACAGGAACTCGTGGTACCGCCGGACCAGCCTGGTCTCCCGGCTCGGCCCGACCGCGCACTTGAGCCACCAGTACGGCATGTGCAGCGCGTGCGCGTGATGGCTGCCGATCGGGGTCAACCCGTGTCCGCGCAACAGCTTCCGCAGCACCCGCCGCCGGTAGACACGCACATGCCCGCCCTCGACCTCGTGGTACTCCCTGGACAGCGCCCAGCAGATCCGCTCCGGCAGCCAGCGCGGCACGGTCACCGCGAGCAGCCCGCCCGGGGCGAGCACCCTGGCCAGCTCGCCGACTACCGCGTCGTCGTCGGGCACGTGCTCCAGCACCTCGGCGGCCATGATCCGGTCGAAGGCGTTGTCCGGGAAGGGCAACGCGGCGCCGTCACCGTGCACCGCGTGCGCGGTCGCGCCCGGCGGGGCCTCGCCGACGTAGGCCATCGCGCCGAACATGTCCCTGACCTCTTTGAGCACCGCGCCGTCCAGGTCCAGTGCCAGCACCCGCCCGCCGCGCCGGTAGGCCGCGTAGGCGTGCCGCCCCTGCCCGCAGCCGAAGTCGAGCACCCGGTGCCCGGCGTCGATGGGAAACCGATCGAAGTCAATGGTCAGCAAGTGCGCTCCGGTGACAGGCGGGATCAGGGAGAACCCGTTGGTAGTGCTCGACGGTGGCCAGCGCGGTGCGCCGCCAGGTCAACTCGGCCGCCCGGCGCACGCCACCGGCGCCCAGCCGCGCCCGCAGCTCCGCATCGCGCAGCACCCGGCACAGCGCCGCCGCCAGCGCGTCCGGATCCGCCGGTGGCACCAGCAGCGCGGCCTGCTCGTCCCGGCCGACCACCTCCGGCAGCGCGCCGGCGGTGGTGGTGACCAGCGGGGTGCCGCAGGCCATCGCCTCGGCCGCGGGCAGCGAGAAGCCCTCGAACAGCGAGGGCACGCAGACCACCTCGGCGGACCGGAGCAACCCGGCGAGTCGCTCGGTGGACAGATCGGGCTGGAACCGCACCACCCCGGCGAGATCGGGATGGGCCAACAGGGCCGCCGCCGGACTGTCCGCCTTGGCGCGTCCGACCACGATGAGTTCGGCCGGAATCCGTTGTCGCACCAGGGCCACGGCGGCCAACAGGGTGCGCAGGCCCTTGATCGGCACGTCCGCGCTGGCCGTGACCACGATCCGCCCCGGCACCCTCGGCCCGGTCTCCGGCCGGAACACCGAGTGGTCCACACCCAGCGGCACCACGGAAACGCGCTCGGCTGGCACTCGCATCCGGCGCACGATCGCCGCCCGCGCGGCCGCCGACACGGTCAGCACCGAGGTGGCCCGCCGGGCAACCCGGCCCTGCATGCCGAGGAAACGGTGCCAGCGCTGGGCGCCCCGCCGGTCCGCGCCGGTGGTGGCGGCGAGTTTGAAGTCCCGGTCGATCGCCACCGGGTGGTGCACGGTGGCCACCAGCGGCAACCCCAGCCAGCGCAGGCCGAGCAGGCCGTAGCCCAGCCCCTGGTTGTCGTGCACCAGATCGAACTCGGTCCGGCGCGCGGACAGTTCCGGCAGTGCCCGCAACGAGAACGACAGCGGCTCCGGGTAGTTGCCGCGGTACCGGAAATCCAGGTACTCCACCCAGTCCGCCAGGCTCCGCACCCGGTGCAGTGGCGGTAACCGGAACGGATCCGGCTCGCCGAATATGTCCAAAGTGGACAGTCGAGTGAGCGGGATGCCGGGGTCGAGGTCCGGGTAGGGCGGACCGGCGAAGACCTCGACGAGATGGCCGAGCGCGTGCAGTTCGCGGCTGAGGTGTCGCACGTACACGCCCTGACCGCCGGAATGCGGGGCGCCGCGGTAGCTCAGCAGCGCGATCCGCAACGGTCGCGTCACGCCGCCACCGCGTTATCCGCCAATGGATTCCTCATCGAACCGGCGCCAGAAGTCGAGCTGCTCGTCCACCTTGCGCAGCTGCGGATGCCACCGGCCGAACACCTGCTCGGTCGGCGGTCGCAGCTGCCGCAGCAGGTCCAGCGCCGGACCGACCTCGCCGGACTTGGCCAGGAACATGGCCGCGAAGCAACGCACAGTGAGCGTGTCCGGGTGGTCCGCCCCGACCGTGTTGGTGAGATCGGCGACCAGAGCCGACCACCGAGAGGCGACGGGGGGGGGGTGCGGTACGTCGGACTCCCGGTACAGGATGTTGGTCCGGGTACGGAGAGTGTCCAGGTGGCTGGGACCCAGCACCCGTTCGCGGGCTGGGAGCACTGCCCGGAACTCGGCCAGCGCGATCTCCGGGCCGTCGGTCGCGGAGAGCACCACCGCCCGGTCGTGCCTGGTCATCAGGGTCTGCGGGTGGTCGGGGCCGAGCAGGCGCAGGCAGTCGGCGCGCAACTGGTCGTAGTTCTCCTTGGCCTGCGCCGAATCTCCGCCCGAATGCGTCCAGAAGGCGATGTTCTCCCGCAGGTTCAGCGCTTCCTCGTGCGCCGGGCCGAGCAGCGTGTGCACCCGGTCGAGCAGGTAACCGAAGGCGCGCAACGCGGCGGCCGGATCGCCTGCCTTGGCCGTCCAGGTGGCCACCCGGCCCTCGGCTCGCAGACTGAGCGGGTCCTCGGCGCCGAAGCGCTCGCTGACCAGCTGGGCCAGCGCGCTCCAGCGCTCCCGCTGTTCCGCCGGGATCCGCGCCTCGCGCTGGTCCAGGCTCGCCAGCGCCTCGGCGTGCCGCCCGCTCAGCCACTGGTGCCGGACCTCGGCGGCCTGCGCGTAGTCCGCCGCCGGGGTGCCGCGCCGAGGTGCCCCGGCCAGGACGTCGGCGAGCCGGGCGTGCCCGAGCGCCGGGTCCACGCCGAGCACGGCGCCGTCGGCGAGGTAGTCGGCCAGTGCGGGCAGGGCGAGTCCGACCAGCTCGTGCTCCTCGCCGGGGTGCGCCCGCACGATGATCGCGTCCAGCCGGGCCAGCACCGTGCGCACCGCGGCGATCCGCTGACCCAGCGCGGCGGCCAGCACGGTGATCGGCAGCACCGGACCAGGGCCCGCCGCGGCCAGCAGGGCCAGCACGTCCCGGCCCTGCTCGCCGATCACACCGGGCGTCCTGATCTTCGCCCGGCGCAGCAGTTCGTCGAATGCCTCGGTCAGCTCGCGGGGCAGCCGGGCGCCGTCGGCGGAGATCCCCGCGGCGAGCACGGCCTCGCTGAACAGCCTGGCCGCGGTCCAGCTCCGCCCGGCCTGCCGCACGAGCTGCGGCACCCGGTGCCCCGGCACCTCGTGCGACCGGATCACCTGGTCGATCTCGGCCTCGGTGGCCCGCGGCACCACGACGACGGTCGCGGGCAACCCGGCCGGTGGGTTCCGCGCGGCGGTGAACACCCGCACCGCGCCGAGTTCCGGCTCGCCGAGCAGCCGGGTGAGCAGTCCCCACAGCCGGTCCCGGTTGCCGTCGGCGAACTTGTCGATGCCGTCGACCACGATCCGCACCTCGGCGCGGGGCGCCAGCCGCCGCAGCGGGCCGAGCACGTTCAGCTCGAAGGCGTCCGCGCGGGCGCCTGCCTGATCCGGCACGGTGTCCCAGTAGCCGGTCACCGCCTCGGCGAAGCCGTCCAGGGTCAGCTCAAGCTGACGGCGCAGCTCACCGGCGATCGACTCCACCAGCTCGCCGCCGCTGAGCAGCAGTCCGGCGTGCACGGGCACCCCGGCGGCAGGCTGGAGCAGCCCGGCCAGCAGCGTCGACTTCCCGCTCTCCGCGGGACCGTGCAGCAGCACGCACCGCCCGTCCGAAGCCAGCGCCCTGGTCACCTCCGCCTCCACCGGCCGCCGGACCAGGCGGGTGCGCAGGCCCTCGGCCACCGGCACGAACGCGGTGCCTGCCAGCGGCGAGCCCTGCCAGTGGCTGCCGCGGTTGGCCAGCAGCCACAGGCCGCGGTCACTGCCGAGCACCTCGTCGGTGCCGTTGAAAGACAGGTGCAGGGCAAGCTGGTATCCGCAGGAGCTGAGCAGCCGTTCCCGGATGTCCTGGGCCCGCAGGTGCTCGCCGTAGCCCCGGTGACCGGTTCGCGCCAGTTCGGCCAGCGACCGGGACATGCACGCGTTGTACGCCTTGCCCTCATCGGCCGCGGTGAGCACCTCGAACCGGCTGAGCGAGCGGCGGATCGGCGCCAGGCAGTCCCTGGCCACCGCCTCCAGACCGAGTGCCGCGTGGCAGGCGTCGATCAGCAGCACCAGGCCGTCCAGGTCGGGGTAGCGGCGCAGCAGCTCCTTGACCCGCTGGCCGACCAGCAGCGCGTCCTGTGAGTCCGGGCCGGTGCTGTCGGTGGCCATCAGGTAGTAGTCGTCGTCGGTGAAGTCGCCGTGCCCGATGAAGGCGATGATCAACGTGGCGCGCTGCTCGTGGGCCTGCCGGAAGGCCTGGTGCAGGGCCGCGTCCAGCTCCCGGTAGGTCGGATCGAGCACGGTCGGCCCGGCGGGCAACGCGGGTTGGCAGCGGCCGAGATCGGGATGGATGAGCACCTCGGCGAGGTTGTGCGCCGCCCCGGGCAGCACGTCCAGCCGCGCTCCGCCGTCGGTCTGAGACCCGATCACCAGCACCAGTCGCCCACCCACCAGGTCAAGATCCCCTACGGCCAGGGCCGGGGGCAAGCGTCCCGGTTACCGTGCACCCGCAGGTGTGCGCGGAAGGGGGCGATGGTGGCCGAGATCGTGCTCGTCCATGGGATCGGGCAGGAGAACAAGGACCAGGTCGAGTTGGAGACGGCCATGGTGAGCGCGCTGGCGGCGGGCCTGGCCGCCGCGGGCCACCCGCCGCTGACCACGACCGCCCGGCTGGCCTACTACGCCGACCTGTTCAGCCGCCCCGGCGGCCAGGGCAGCGAGACCGCGACCGGCACCCCGGAACAGGAGGCGCTGTACGAGCGGCTCCTGCTTGACCTGCTCCGGCAGGCCGCCGAACGCGGCCCGGAACCGGCTGACCGGCGCCAGGCCGAACGCGCGCTGCGCCAGGCCGACGGCGAGCGCGCGGGCGCGCAGGGACCGCGGGCCCTGATTCGCCCGCTGCTCAACGCGATCACCAGGGTCAGCACCTTCAGCAGGCACGGGTTCAGCTTGGCCGAACGGTATGTCCGGATGCCGTTGTGGCAGGTCACCCAGTACTTCACCGATGAGCGGATCCGGACCACCGTGCGCGCGCGGGTGGCCGGGCTGATCGGCGCGGACACCAGGGTGGTCATCGCGCACTCGCTCGGCACGGTGGTCGCCTACGAGGCCCTGCACCAGCTCGGGCGGCCGCTGCCACTGCTGATCACCCTCGGCTCGCCACTGGGCCTGCGCACGGTCATCTACGAGCGCCTGCGCCCGCAACCGGCCCAGGTGCCACCGGGGCTGGCGCGCTGGGTGAACATCCTGGACCCGGACGACCTGATCGCCGCCCGGCCCGATCTGGACCGGCTCTTCCCCGGCGCCGCGGACGTGGTCGAGCCGCACGCGCTGGTGGACAACGGCGCCGAGCCGCACGCCGCGGGCGCCTACCTGCGGCAGGCCGGGACGGGTCGCCCGGTCGGGCAGGTTCTGCGCCCGGTGTGACGGAACGCGCACTGCTGGTGACCAGCGTGTGTAGGGTCGGATGGCGTGGCGAAGCAGCAGGGGGACGGGACCGAGAACTCGATCAGCGGCGAGGTCTCCGGCAACGCGGTCCTGGCCAGGGATATCGGCTCGCTGACCATCAACAACGTTGCGCGGGTGGACATCCCCCGGCAGTTGCTGGCCCCTGATCCGCGGTTCACCAACCAGCACGAGCTGCTGACCAAGCTGGAGCGGGAGTTCCAGGCCGCCTGGACCGAGTTGCGGCTGGCCCGGATCGCGGTCACCGGCCGGATCGGCAGTGGTCGGCGCAGCCTCGTGGCCAAGGCGGGCTTGGACCACGAGCAGCTGTTCCCGGACGGGACGCTCTACATCTCGTTGTCCAGCGCGGAACGCGATGACCGGCTCGGCCCGGCGGCCACCCTGCGCGAGGCGCTGGCCGCGCTCGGGGTGCCCAGGGCGGAGATCCCGGCCGGGCTCGCCGAGCAGGCCGCGCGGCTGCGCACCCTGATGGCCGGGCGGCGGCTGCTGATCGTGCTCACCGACGTGCGCGGCCGGGCCGAGATCGAGCCGTTCCTGGTGCACTCACCCGGATCCGCGCTGGTGGTGATCGCGGACGAGCAGCAGCGCTGGGTCGAACGGGAGGCCTTCACCCCGCTGGAGGTGGCCGGGATGACCGAGCCGCACGACGCCGAACTGCTCCGCAGGCTGACCGGGGACCGGTTCGACCAGGCCGATCCGCAGCTGGTGGCCGCAGCGCTGGCCGGCTGCCAGGGCAATCCACAGTTGATCAAGATCCTGGCCGGGCTGTTCCACCGGGAACCGCGGCGGACCGAGTCCAACCTGAGCGAGTTCGTCGAGCTGGGGCTGGACGCGCTGGACCCCGAGGACCAGGAGCTGGTCGCCAAGGGCCTCCGGCTCACCTGCGGGCGGCTGGAGCCAGAGGCGGCCCGGCTCTTCCGGTTGCTCGGCCTGCACCCGGCGCCGGTGGCCGGGGTCGCCGACGCGCTGGACCTGACCGGACTGCTCGAGCGATCGGCCCGGCGGGCGCTGGACCAGCTGGTGCGGGCCAACCTGGTCACCGAGGACGGCGAGCACATCCGGCTTGATCGGCCGGTGTGGTGGCACGCGCGGGCCGAGGTCAAGGCCGGGCTGCCCGAGTCGGAGCGCCGGAGCACCGTCGAGCGGATCCTCACCCGTGCGCTGCGGTCCACTGTGGACAAAGACGCGCGGCTGTCCCGGCGGCCGCGGATCAACCCGCTGTACCTGCCCTACCTCTCGGTGGAACTGGCCGACCGGGTGCAGCGGGCCGGGCTGCTCGCCCAGCTCGAACAGCAGCGCGAGATGTTGCGGTTGGCCGTCTTCCAGGCCGAGGAGTACCTGCTCGACGACCTGACCTGGCAGCTCTGCGAGGCGCTGTGGGGCCTGCTGCACGTGCACGGGCACTACGAGGACTGGCTGGCCACGCACCGGGCAGGCCTGGCCGCCGCGCGCCGGGCGGCGAACCCGGCGGCGATCATGCGGATGCTGTCCCAGCTCGGGTCCGCGCACTTCGCCGTGCGCGAGTACGCGCAGGCCGCCGCGGAGTTCCAGGAAGCGCTGGAGATCGCCGGGGCACTCGGCGGCGAGGTCGGCCTGATCCAGGTGCAGAGCAGCTACGAGTGGCTGGGCAAGATCCGGGCCAGGCTGGGCGATGCCGAGGGCGCGCTGGGGTACTACGAGCAGTCCTGGACGGCCGCGTTCGAGGCGCCCGCCGCGGAACGCCCGCGGATGCTGGCCCTGCTCCGGCTGCAGCGCGCCCGGCTGTTCGTGGCGGCGAAGCGGTTCGCGGACGCGGTGCGCGAGCTGGCCGAGCCCGAGATCGCGGGCTTCTTCGACACCGCGGGCGAATCGGACAACCGGGCGAAGGTGTTGCAGGTCAACGGCGAGGCGCTGGCCGGGCTGGCCGATCCCGGCGCGGTCGAGCTGCTGCGCGAAGCGCTGACGATCTTCACCGCGGACGGCTCGGTGCGCAGCATGCTGACCGTGCTGCGCCTGCTGGTCGGCCTCACCGGCGACGAGCAGTACCGGCAACCGATCCGGCAGATCAACGCGCGGCTCGGTATCGCGGACTAACCTGGCGAGACCCGGACGGCCACCCGCTGCGCCGCGATCTCCACGACGAACCGTTCCGGCGGCTTCTCGTGCAGGAACGCGGCGGAGGCGAGCGCCAGCGGGTCGACGGCGGCGTCGGGCGTCAGCCGGATCCGGCTGCCGTCGCGGTGGTGCAACACGCAGCCGTCGGCGGTCAGTTCGGCCAGCAGGGCGCAGAACGGGTTGGCTGCCAACAGGATGTCCGGGCCACTACCCAGTTCCGCCGGGTGGCAGAAGACGATCTCCGCGGCCTGCCGCAGCGCCGGGTCGGGGTGCTCGGAGTGCACCACCAGGTGCTGGTCGGTCAGCCGTGGCGCGGCCAGCGGCCGGGCCCGGAACACATCGGCCGGATGCCGCCGCAGGGTGACCACGCCGTCCGCCCTGACCTCGCCGGTGACCCGGAAAGCCAAGGCAGCACCGGGTTTTCCGTGGGTGCCGGGGATCAGCCGGTCCGGATCGAGCGGCGGTGTCAGCACCGGCTCCTCTGGTTCGGCCAGGCCCAGCAGTTCGTAGGCGAGCGCGCGATGCCGGGCGGCGGCCTCCCCCGGCAGGTCCGTGACCAGGTCGGCGACGGCGTGATGCTGACCGGGCCGGAACTCGGCGATGACCTGGTCGAGCTGCGGGCGCAGCGGGCGGTCGCGGTCGAGCAGTGGCGCCCGCCTGCCCAGCTCGTGCACGCAGGTCCCCGGCGCCACATCGGCTTCCGGGAACGCGGCCAGCAGCACCGGGTGGTCCAGCGCGGCCCCGTAGGTGGTCACCGCGCCGTGATCGCCGACTATGACGTCCGCCGCCACCAGCGTCGCGCCCCAGCCCTCCACCGGCGGCACCAGCAGCAGACCGGCGCGCAGGCAGTCGGCCAGCCACAGGCGCAACTGGTGCGGACTGTGGCCGAACCACACGTGCGGGTGCAGGATCGCGGCCACCCGGTACTCATCGAACGGCAGTTCGGCGATGAGCTGGCGGAACAGGTCCGGCCACGAGCCGAAGACCGAGCGGCTGAACCAGGTCGAGGAGATCACCACCAGCTGCTGGTGCGGGCGCACGCCGAGGCGTTCCCGGTAGCGTTCGCGCAGGAAGGCGCTGGCGCGCAGGCGGTCCAGGCACGGGTCGCCGGCGAGCACCGCGGTGCCGAGCGCTTCCGGCACGTCACGGGCCAGGCGGTGCCACTGCTCGCGATGGGAAAGGACGAGGGCGTCCGGAATGACTTCGCCGTCGTGCAACAGCCAGTCCCGGGTCAGACCGTAGACCGTGTTTCCGTTTTCCGTTTTCCGTTTTCCGTTTTCCGTTTTCCGGGCTGAATTCTTAGTATAGCCCACTCCGTGCGAGACAATCATCAATGGCGCACTGAGTTTGCGCAGGTCGCCCCGGTGATTCGCGGTGATCGCGAGGTCGAACTTGCGGTCCAGCGCCTGGGTCCAGGGAATCGGCAGGATGCCGAGCTGGGCGAAGCAGTGGTCCACCCCGGTGGGAATGGCCGAGGCGTCCGGACAGGTGAACAACAGTTCGACGCGGAGGTCGGAGTCGAATATCGGCACCAGGTCCAGCAGGCGGTTCGCGGAGGCCACCGTGTGCACGACGAAGAGCACCTGGCGGGTGTCCTGGCGCGTCGACATATCCAGACCTTAACCACGAAAGTCTGGTGGCCATCCGTCCTCTGGGGGACACCTGGACCGGCTGATCTAGTTTAACTTTGAATCATGTGGCGCGATGACGCACCAACGCAGGCAAGTTCCCGACGACAGTTCATCCGATCCGG
Source organism: Crossiella sp. CA198 (assembly GCF_052078295.1). Taxonomy (NCBI): domain Bacteria; kingdom Bacillati; phylum Actinomycetota; class Actinomycetes; order Pseudonocardiales; family Pseudonocardiaceae; genus Crossiella; species Crossiella sp. CA198. The sequence continues at coordinate 205,419 of NZ_JBQJIM010000005.1, read as the reverse complement.
CGCGCTGGGGGTGACCGCGGTGGCACTGGTGGCTGGCGGGGTCACCGCCAGCGGTCAGCCCGCTGTGGCGGCCATGGGACAACCGGTTCGGCCGCCTGGCGACGGTTCGCCGTTGCCGGTGACACCCGCCTGTTCCGGGCATGAGACCCCGGCGGCGATGGAGGGTCCGTTGTTCCGGCCCGAGTCGCCGGAGCGGACCGATCTGCGCACCCCGTCCGTCACCGGGGTGTTCCTGTCCTTGCGCGGGGTGGTCTACGACCCCGCCTGCAAGCCGATTCCCGGTGCGCTGCTGGAGTTCTGGCAGTGCGACCAGCACGGTGACTACGACGTCAGCGGGTTCTCCCTGCGCGGCCACCAGCGCACCGGGGCCGATGGTGGTTACCGGCTGGAGACGATCATCCCGCGGGACTACTACGGCCGCTGGGGCCGCCGGGCCCCGCACATCCACACCCAGGTCCAGGCGCCGGGCGGACCGGTGCTGGTGACGCAGTTGTACTTCCCGGACAACACCGTGGCCTACGGGCGGGACTTCGCCGCGCTCAACGCGCAGGACGCGCTGATCAACCGTTCCTGTACGATCCTGTTGAACGCCAACGGTTCCAGCGCCTACGGCGGGCGGTTCGACTTCGTGGTGAAGCGGAGTGTGCGATGAGCGGGCGGACCGTGTCGCGCTGGGCCGCGACGACCATGACCGCGTTGTGCGCGCTGGGCATCCTGGCCGCGCCCACCTCCAACGCGGTGGCCCAGGACTGGCGGGCGGTGCCCGCGCCGGTGACCAAGGGCGATCTCACCGCGGTGGCCGCGCTCGGCGACACCCAGGCCTACGCGGTGGGCTATCGCCTGCGCAGCAACACCGCGGCGGACGCACTGGCCCTGCGCTGGGACGGCCGGAGCTGGACCCAGCACTCCATCCTGCCAGCGGAGAGCTTCCCGCAAACGCTGGCGGTCCGGTCCGCGACCGATATGTGGGCCGCGGGTGCCGGTACCGCCCAATGGACCGGCTCCAGCTGGGTCCGCCGCGCCCTGGCCAGTGACCCCGGCGGCACGATGACCCCGGAATCCCTTGCCCTGGCGGAGCACAACGCCGTCTGGCTGGCGGGCAAGGCGGTCCCCGGCTCGATCAAGAACGCCACCCCCGCGGTACAACGCTGGGACGGCACGGCCTGGCGCCGCCAGCCGCTGCCCGCCCTGGGCAAGGGCGAACTCAACGGCGTCGTCTCCCTCGGCGCGGGCCAGGCCCTCACCGTCGGCGCCCAGTTCGCCACCCCGGCCCAGCCCCAGCGCCCACTGATCCTGCGCCTGACCAACGGCCAGTGGCGCACCGAACCAGCCCCCGCCGTCACCGGACACAGCTGGCTCAGCGCCGTGACCAGCCTCGGCCCCACCGAGGCCTGGGCCGTCGGCGCGACCACGATCAACGGCGTGGAACAGCCACTGGCCCTGCGCTGGAACGGCTCTACCTGGGCGAGCACCCGGGTTCCGTCCATTCCGGACGGTCGGCTGCGCTCGATCGGCCGGACGGCCAGTGGCGAGTTGCTGGCTGCGGGCGGCAAGGGGGCCGTTTCGGTGCTGCTGCGGTGGAATCCTGCCGCGAACGGCTGGCAGCGGTGGTCCGATCCGGGGATCGTGACCAGGGCGGTGAGCACGGTGCCCGGGTCGAACGCGGTGTGGGCGGTCGGCGTGGGGCGGCAGGGCGATCTGGTGCCGCAGATCAGGCACACCGTCCGCTGACGATCACGAACCGTGCGGGACCGGTAACCCTGTGAGTAGGCTGACCAGGTCGAACTTGCGGGGGAGCTGAGTCATGCGGGATGAGCGGCCGGGCAACCACTTCGAGGGAACCGCGCACAACCTCGTGCAGGTGGGCGCTGCCCATGGCGGTGTCCACCTGCAGGTCAACACCGCGGCGCGGCCGTTGCCGCGGCCCAGCCAGCTGCCGCAGGGGGTGGCCAACCTGGTCAACCAGAAGCGGGTACTCGGCTCGCTCGCGGCGGGGATGTCCGAGCGGCCCGAGCTGGACGCGCCCAAGCTCAAGGTCTTGCTGGGCATTCCGGGCAGTGGCAAGACCACGGTCGCCCTGCACTTCCTGCGCCACTGCGCCGCGGACTTCCCGGACGGGCAGCTCTACCTCAACCTCGGCGCGGGCAGCGAGCAGCCGCGCACCGTCGGCGCGGCGCTGACCGAGGCGTTGCTGGCCCTGGGCTTCGAGCGCGGGGCGCTGCCCGCCGACGCGGGCGGGCTCGGCGCGGTTTTCCGCTCGGTCACCGAGGGCCGGGCCTTCCAGCTGCTCATCGACGATGCCGCGCTGGCCACCCAGGTCGAATCGCTGCTGCCGGGACGCGGCGGGTCGGTGGTCGTGGTCACCGGCAGCGGCAATTTCGGCACCCTCAGACGACTCGGCGGCGAGCTGATCAACATCGCCCCGCTGGAACCGGACATGGCCAGGAAGCTGCTCGCCCAGGACGCAGGCTCACGGATGACCGAGGAGCCGGCCGCGGCCGAGGCGTTGCTGGCGCAGTGCGCCGGGCTGCCGATCGCGGTGACCACGATCGGCGGGATGCTGGCCGCCGACGAAGACCTGAGCCTGGCCGATCTGGTCGCCGAGTTCGGCGATGACAGCGGGGTGACCCGGATGCCGACCGCGGACGGGCAGCCCATGGCGGTGGTCTTCGACGCGGCCTACCGGCGGCTCGGCGACCGCGCCCAGCGCTGCTACCTGGCGATCGGCCTGCACCCGGGCACCGCCGACCTCAGCGTGGGCGCCCTGGTCGCGCTGACCGGCGGCACCGAGCCCGAGGTGCTCGAAGGGCTGCGCGAGCTGAGCGCGTTGCGGCTGGTGGAGCGGGTGCTCAACCAGCGGCGGGTGCACCGGCTGGTCCGGGCGCACGCGGCGCAACTGGCCCGGCGGCTGGATGAGGACGGCCAGGCCGACCTGGCATTGCGGCGGCTGCTCGACTGGTACCTGCGCGGCGCGGTCGCCGCGGACAGCGAGATCTCCGGCAACCGGCCGTGGCGGCGGCGGCTGTTCCCAGAGCTGATGGTGGACCAGGCGCATCCGGCGCTGGCTGATCCGCGCGAGTGGCTACAGGCGGAGACCGCCAACCTGCGGGCGCTGGTGGAACTGGCCGACACCGTCGCGGAGCACCGGGCGGTCTGCCAGTTCGCGGTGGTGCTGTGGTCGCTGTACGAACCGGGCAAGCACTTCGAGGATCCGTTGGCGGTCAACGAGATCGGGCTGTGGGCGGCCCGGCGGCTCGGTCTGGCCGCGGTGGAAAGCCTGCTGCACGTGCAGACCGGGTTCGCCTACCAGCACCGCGAGCTGTTCGAGCAGGCGTACGCGGCCTTCCACGCCGGGATCGACCCGGCGCGGCAGGCAGGCGATCCCGAGGCCGAGGCGACCGCGGTGGAGGGCACCGGGCTGGCACTGCTCGGCCAGGGCCGTGCGGACGAGGCGCTGGAGACGTTGCGGCGCAACCTGGAACTGGCTGCGCTGATCGACGATCAGCGCCGGACCGCGCTGGCCAAGTTCCACCTGGCCAAGGTCGAACAGGCCGAGACCGCGCTCACGCTGCTCGCCGAGGCCGAACCGGTGTTCCGCGGGCTGGCCAAGGGCGAGCTGATCAACCAGGCCAAGATCGCCTGGTGGCGTGGCCGCAGGCTCACTGACGCCGGGCAGTTCGCCGAGGCGGCGGACTCGCTGGACCGGGCGCGGTCGATGTTCGCCGAGCACGGGCAGGACTTCGAACAGGGCCGGGTGCTGGAGGCACTGGCCGAGTTGGCGACCGCCCAGCAGGATCCCGGCTCCGCCCGGCAGCGGTACGCCGAGGCGTGCGCGGTGTACGACCGGGCAGGGCTGGTCGTACAGGCTGAGCGGGTGCGCCCGCTCAGTTCCTGAGCACGGTCAGCGCACGGCCGCCGACCTCGATGGTCAGCTCCGGCGGCACATCACCCGCCACGCACAACACCGACGCCACGAGCTGCCCCGCCAGCACGTCGGCCCGGTAGCGGAAGAACCGGCCGTCCCGGGTGCCCGCGAGCCAGCTGTCCGCGTCCACCGGACCGGCCGCGACCTGGCACGAGGGCAGGGCGGCCAGGGTGGCGGTGATCCATTCCGGCGTGATCGGGGTGTGCGTGTGCAGGACCACCTCGGCCAGGTCGAGCCAGGCGCGGTAGGGCTCGGTGGTGTTGGTGGCCAGGTGGGCGCCGGGGGGCATGGTGGCGTGCTGGCGGAGGAGTTCGGCCGGGTGGCGGGTGATGGTGGCCTTGGGGAGGTCCAGCTCGACCTGGACCAGTTGGGCGGCAACGGGTTCGGGGGCTGCTGGGGGTAGGGGTGGGGCGGCCAGGTGGGCCGGTGTGGTGGGCTCGGGGAGGGCCAGGAGGTCGTAGAAAGCCTTGCGCAGCAACGAGGCTGACTGGCCGGGGGCTGAGGTGGCGAGGCTGGTGACGGACCTGGTAGTTGCCGGGTCGTGCGTGCTGATGGTGTGGTCGATCGCGCTGCGGAGATCGGCGCCGGGGTCGAGTTTTGGGGCTATGGCGAGGAACTTGCCGACCGCGGAGTCCGGGTCGACGGCGTCGGCGGGGGCGGTGGCCAGCAGGACTGGGCGGCCGAGAGCCGCGGCGTAGAAGGAAAGGCTCGAATGGTCGCCGATGATCAGGTCGGCGGCGATGGTGGCGGCGCGCCAGCCTTCCTCCGGTGGCAGCACGATCGCGCCCGCTCGGGTGCACTCGGCCAGCCAGCGCTTGAGCTGCCAGGGGGAATGGGCGTCCCAGACTGCCGGGTGTAGGGCGACCATGATCAAGTAGTCGTCCAGGGGGAGGGCTTCGAGCAGGCGGCGGATCAGCAGGGGATCTTTGCCGTACAAGGAATCCGGGCCCCAGGTTGAGGTGACCAGGAGCAGGCGCTGGGTGTCGGTGGCGCCCAGGGTGGCGCGGTAGCTGGGGCGCAGTGGTGCGCCCGCGAGCAGGCGATCGAAGCAGGGGTCACCGGCGACCAGGGTGTGGCCCGCGGTCTCGGGTACCGCCTGGGTCAGGCGGGCGAGTTGTTCCTCGTGCGAGAGCACGATCAGGGACGGGACCAGCTCATCATCGGAAAGCAGCCAGCGCGGCGAAAGACCGAAAACCGATTTCCGATTTCCGATTTCCGGGCGAGTATTTATTGTAGCCCATTCCGTGAGGGAGAACCACCAAGGGGCCCAACAGATCCCGCAGGTCACCGCCGTAGCTGGCGGCTATCGCCAGGTCGAAGGAGACCTGGATCGCCTGGCTCCACGGAATGACCGCCATGCCCTGCTCATGCAGCCATTCCTCAGTCCGCCCGGAAAACGGCGAGGAGCCCGGACAGGTGAACACCACCTGCACCCGGGGATCGTCGGCGACCAGGGGCAGCACGTCCAGCAGGCGGGTGGCGGCGGTCAGGTTGTGCACCACCGCGAGCACCGTCCGTCCAGTCCGCACTGTGGTCCACTGTGGACTGTGCGGCCCGATTGGCACCTTCACCCACCGCTGCGCAGCCACGAGCGGCGATCTTACGGCCTCAGAACCGGATGTCGCCGTGGATGTCCCTGGCCTGCACCACGTTCCCGGTCACCTTGCCGGAGATGTGGTTCACCACCCCGCCGGTCTCGGCGTGCTGGGACACGTCCACCTTGTCCCACTCCCCACGCAGCCGCTCCCGGAACTCCGGATCCACCGCGACGATCCTGGCCAGCGCGGCGGTCAGTTCGAGCACCCGCGGCGAGTCCTCGGCGGCGCCCCCGGCCGCGGCCAGTGCCCGCGAGGCCTTCCGGTCGACCTCGAAGCGCACCTTGACCAGCTCGTACAGCCCGGCATAACCGCCGGTGGCCAGCGCGGCGGCGACGTCGGCGAGGACTGGTTCCGGCATGGCTCTCCCAAGGCTGGCGGTCGCGCTGTGTGTCGATGCTGGCACAGCGAGTGCGTGCGAAGCCAGCCACCCCGTTGACTTTCGGCAGTACCCGGCCAGGGACCCGGCTGCGTAGCCTCGCGCTCGTGCGCTCTCGCTGGACCCGGTCGACGCTGCTGCTCGACCTGTCGCTGTGGCTGGCGTTCAGCCTGATCACCGTCGGTGGCCTGCAGCTTCCCCGGACCAGTCCGTGGTTCTGGCCGATCGTGGCCGGCATCGTGCTGCTGGTCGGGACGGCCGTGTTCGTCAGCCGGATCAGCCCGGCCCTCGGCCTGGCCCTGGCCCTGCTGGGCACCGCCTGGCTGCTCTACTTCGTCTTCCCGCTCACCGCGCTCAGCTTCCTGGCCGGCCGCCGCCCGCACCGCGGACCACCGCTGCTGCTCTGGCCGGCCGGTGCGGTCACCCTAGGCGCGCTCGCGCTGACCCTGGCCACCCAGCCGGTCGGCGAGCTGTTCACCGGCGTCTACGTGCTGCTGTTCGCGGTGATCTTCCCGGTGCTGGTCGGCCGGTGCTGGCGGCTCTACCAGGACCTGGTCTCCGCGGGCTGGCGGCGGGCCGAGCAGCTGGAGAGCCAGCAGCGGATCCTGGCCGACCGGGCCCGGCTGCGGGAGCGAGCCCGGATCGCCCAGGACATGCACGATTCGCTCGGCCACGAACTGAGCCTGATCGCCCTGCGTGCCGGGGCCCTGGAGATCGCGCCCGACCTGGGCGAGCGGCAGCGCACCGCGGCCGGGGAACTGCGCGCCACCGCCACCGCGGCCACCGAATCCCTGCGGGACATCATCGGCGTCCTGCGCGATGAGACCGACCCGGTGCCGCTGGAACCGGTCGGCGAGCAGGTCGCCGAGCTGGTCGAACGCGCCCGCGCCTCCGGCATGGCCATCGACCTGGTGAGCACCGGCGCGACGACCCTGCCGCCGATGGTGGACCGCGCGCTCTACCGGGTGGTGCAGGAGGCGCTGACCAACGCCACCAAACACGCCCCCGGCGCGCTGGTCACCGTGCGGGTCGAGCACGGCGACGGGGAGACCGCGGTGACCGTGGTCAACGAGCAGCCGCGGCAGCCCGGCACCGGACTGGCCTCCGGGCAGCGCGGCCTGCTCGGGCTGCGGGAACGGGTCCGGCTGCTCGGCGGCAGCCTGGACGCCGGGCCGCACCAGCGCGGGTTCCGGGTGGCCGCCCGGCTGCCACACCGGAGCAGATCCGTTGTCCCGCAAGCGGATCCGCCCGAACGTTCGGAATCGGCCAGTCAGCTGGCCACGGCCCAGCGCCGGGTCTGGCACGGCCTGCTCGCCGCGGTGTTCATCCCGGTCGGCGCGGGCATCGTGCTGGTGCTGGGCGTGCTCGCGGTCTACCTGTTCATCACGGTCAACTCGGTGCTCAAACCCGGTCCGTTCACCGAGCTGCGCACCGGCCAGAGCCGGGCGGAACTGGCCGAGGTGCTGCCGCGCTACGAGATGGCCGACCCGCCCTCGGAGCGCGGGGTGCAGCCGGAGGCGGGGGTGCGCTGCGCGTACTACCGTTCCTCGACCGGCGTGTTCAACCAGGTCGACGTGCACCAGCTCTGCTTCGCGGGCGAGACGTTGATCCTCAAGTACGTGATCCCACGGGGGCTGCGGTGATCCGAGTGGTGCTGGCCGACGACGAGGCGGTGATCCGGGCCGGGGTCCGGGCCATCCTGGCCGTGGACCCGGAGATCGAGGTGGTCGGCGAGGCCGCGGACGGGCAGGCGGCGGTCGAGCGGGTGCGCGAGCTGCGGCCGGACGTGGTGCTGCTGGACATCCGGATGCCCAAGCTGGACGGACTGGCCGCCTGCGCCGAGATCCGCCGCCTGGTCCCGGCGACCGCGGTGGTCATGCTCACCACCTTCTCCGAGGACGCCTACATCGCCCGCGCGCTCGGCGACGGGGCCAGCGGTTTCCTGCTCAAGGCAGGCGATCCGCGGGAGCTGATCGCCGGGGTGCGCGCGGTGGCCGAGGGCGCGGCCTACCTCTCGCCCAAGGTGGCGCACCGGGTGCTCACCGAACTCAGCGGCGGCCTGATGGCCCGTGGCGCGGCGGCCAGGGAGCAGACCGCCCGGCTCACCGAACGCGAGCGAGAGGTGCTGGCCTTCCTCGGCGGCGGCCTGTCCAACGCGGAGATCGCCCGCCGCCTGCACCTGGTCGAGGGCACCGTGAAGGCCTACGTCAGCACCATCCTGAGCAGGCTCGGCGTCCGCAACCGGGTGCAGGCGGCGATCCTGGCCTACGAGGCCGGACTGGTCCGCGGCCTGGACTGAACCCACCGCGCCAGCACCGGCTCCAGCAGCTGAACGGCCAGGAAGGCCAGTGCGGGCGCGAGCAGCACGCCGAGCAGGAACCCGGCGAGCACGTCGTGCGGGTAGTGCACGCCCAGGAACACCCGGGAGTAGGCCATCAGCACCGCCAGCGGCAGCAGCCACAGCGCGGTGCGCCGCCATACGTAGGCCAGCGCGGCGGCCGAGGCGGCGGCCAGGGTGGCGTGGTTGCTGGGAAAGGACCAGTCGCCCACCGGCGGGCAGTGCGTCAGCACCGCGGCGCCGGCGACCGCGCGACAGGGCCGTTCCTCCTGCAGGATCAGCTTGAGCACCTCGGAGAGCAGGTAACTGCCCGCCACCGCCAGCGGCACCGCGAGCGCGGTGGCCAGCGCCGCGGGCGCGCGGTCGCGGGCCCGCCAGAACAGGATCAGGAAGAAGGCGCCAAAAACGAAGAGGCCGCCGTCGGTGCCGAATTCGACTGCCGTGCGCACCCATTCCGGGGTGCTGGCGGCGAAACCGGTGACTGCGCGGTAGAGGTCGATGCTCACGTCGGGTATCAGGGACACTCACCCAAAGTTAGGCAGCGCACCCCACCGTCCACAGTGCGCGATCGGCAGCGGTCACCCCTGACTTTCGTCAGGTCCGCGGGCGCCTGCCGAACGCGCCCACGGGGTGGGCTGCGGCCAGGTCGGCACCAGCGCCACGGTGAGTCCGGCCAGCGCGGCCAGTCCGACCAGCCAGCCCGCGTGGCTCTCGTCGAGGGCCAGCATCCGGGCCCCGGCGAAGAACACCACCACGCCGGCCACCTTGGCCACGTTCGGCTCATGCCGCAGCACGTAGAGGAACAGGCTGAACGCGAGCAGTGCCAGGTACTGCAGGGCCGCGTCACCGTGGGTGCCCAGGGCGAGGGTGAACACCTGGAGGCCGAGCAGGAAATAAGCGAAGGCCCAAGCCCGCCCGATCCGGCGCCGAGTCCGCCTCGCCCGGCGGCCGACCCGCGCGCTCACCGTGGGAACTTGTTGCGCCACACCGGATCTCATGGTCTCGGGTACCCCCTCGCCGGGGTTCTACGCGTATCTTCAGCGCACGCTCAGCAGCCGCGCCTAGAGTGATCATCGCCGGTCGCGGTGAGTGAGGACACCGCGGCCGGACCATTTTACGCCGGGCGACGTCTGCGACAGTGTGTATCGGTTGTCCGATGTGGATCGTTACGTCACTTTCCGGTGCTTTTTCTCACCCCATTCCGGTTACACGTTGAGCTGCCTCTTCGGGCAAGCTCGCCCCATCCCAACCGGACTTCCCGGGGGGACTGGGATCGCGCCTGGGGGCGCGTACACAATGTGGGGAATACCTTGAAGAAGCCTTTGGGCCTGTTGACCCGTGCCGTCGCCGGCGCGGCCGTGCTGGCTGTCATCGCCGCGCCGATGGCGCTCGCGCAGACCAGCACTCCGACCACCCCGCCCGGCACCACTTCCTCGGCGGCGGCCACCACCACCTCCAGCGCGGTGCCGACGACCTCGCCGTCCAGCACCAGCCCGGTGACCAGCAGCACCTCCAGCCCCAAGCCGACCACGTCGACCTCCTCGACCCGGCCGACCACCTCGACCAGCGAGAAGCCGGACCCGGGTGGCAAGCCGTGGCAGGACCAGATCTTCGGCCTGGTCAGCAACCCGAACGACCCGACCCAGGCCGCGATCGTGATCGGCTGCGCCGCCGCCAAGCCGACCGACATCAGCTCGGTCGCGCTGACCATCGACGAGGCCATCCAGAGCGAGGTCGACCCGCGCGTCTACGTCGCGCTGGCCAAGCTCAAGGCCGGGGTCGAGCTGGGCGAGTACCAGATCACCGCCAAGTGCGGCGCCAAGACCCTGAGCTTCTCCTTCCGCGTGATCGGCGAGGAGACCCCGGGCGGCGGCAAGACCCCGGTGCTCGGCAAGCCGGGCAAGGGCAAGAAGAACTCGCAGATCGGCTTCACCCCGCGCGGCGGCGTGGAGACCGGCTTCGGCGGCACCGCCTGAGCATGCAGATGACCAAGCTGACCGGTGGCCGCGGGCTCGCGGCCACCGTCCTGCTGGCCACCGCGTTGCTGGTGAGCGCGTGCGGCGGCGGCGAACCCGCCACCCCGCAGACCTCCGCGCCGCAGACCAGCACCCCGGCCGCTGCCGAAGCAGGCGCCAAGCTCAAGCCGACGGATGTGCGCATTCCCAAGCTCAACGCGCAGTCCTCGCTGATCAGCACCGCGATCAACCCGGACGGGTCGCTCGAGGTGCCCAAGGCGGACAAGCCGATGCAGGCCGCCTGGTACCGGATGAGCCCGGTGCCCGGCGACAAGGGCCCGGCGATCATCCTCGGCCACGTCGACGGCAACAAGCAGCCCGGCATCTTCTACAAGCTGCACGAGCTGGCCACCGGTGACGAGGTCTTCGTCAAGCGCAGTGACGGCAAGGAGGTGAAGTTCGTCGTGACCACCAAGGAACAGAAGCCCAAGAACGAGTTCCCGACCGAGGCGGTCTACGGCGACAGCCCCGACCCGATCCTGCGGTTGATCACCTGCGGCGGCGCCTTCGACAAGGCGGCGCACAGCTACCAGGACAACGTGATCATCTCGGCCAAGCTGGTCGCCTGAGCTATCCCGTGTTGCGGGCCTGGTGCGGAGTTCCGCACCAGGCCCGCAACTGCGTACTGGAAGAAATCATCACTAAGGCCATATAACGACGCTGGCTGGTCCGCGCGACCATGTGTCACGATCGTGCTCCGAACACGCGCCGACCTGGGGGCAGTGCATGGACCAGGAGCGACTTGCCGCCGCCACCCAACAGGCAGTGGTTCGCATCCGCGCCGCAGGCGCCAGCAAGGAACAGGCCGAGGACTGCGTCCAGGACGCGGTGGTCGATCTGCTGGCCGGAGCGCACCGCACGCCGGTGGAACGGCCGGAGGCCTGGCTGACCACGGTCTCCCGCCGGCGTTTCGTCGATCAGCTGCGCCGCCGCAGACGTGAGCAGACCGCGCTGGCCCGCAGTGACGCGCAGACCCGGATCACCGGCAGCGACCCGTCCGAGGCCATCGCGGACCGGGACCAGGCCCGCTGGATGGCCGCCGCACTGGACGAGCTGCCCAGCACCACCCGCGAGGTGGTCCAGCGCGCGGGTGCCGGTATGCCGCACGAGCAGATCGCCACCGAGATGGGCCTGAGCGCACGCTCGGTCGAATCCCACCTGACCCGCGCCCGCAGGCTGCTGCGCAGGCTGGCCGCCGCCGCGGTGCTGCCTGCCTGCCTGGCCTTCGGCGGTATCTGGCGCTGGCTGGGCGCCGGGAAGGCGGCCGGGGTCAAGGTCGCGCTGACCGCGGTCACCGTCCCGCTGGCCCTGGGTTCGCTGGCCGTGCTGCCCAGCCTGCCGGGCACCGGCCCCACCCCGGAACCACCCCCGCTGGCGCTGGTCGAACTGCCGAAGCCGATCTCACCCGACCCCGGCCCGATCGCAGGCAGCACACCGGTCAGCCCGGCCCAGCCCAACACCACCCAGTCCGATCCCGCCCACTCCACACCCGGCAGGCCGCCGGACTCCACGGCTCCGCCACGCGCAGGCGACAAGGACAAGTCTGCGCCGCCCGCACACGGCAAGGACAAGGCCAGGCCGCTGGTGGGCAAGGGCAAGTTCACCGTTCGCGGCGGTGCGAAGTTCCGGAGTTTCGGCTGGTCACAGCACAAGTCAGGGCAGTCGGCGAAAAGTCGGGAAGATTTTTTTGCGGGACGCGGCGGTCCCGGGCGACAACCTAGTGGTGGGCCCCGGCACTGACCATCCGCGCCAGCACGCGCGGACGCGCCCACCAGCACCGGACGCCTCCTGGCCGAGGCTCACGCGCTGCCCCTGGCCAGGCGGATTCCGGTGTGAGGTCACGGTGGGGCCGGTGTCAGGGCCCCGATCCCGGCTCCACCGTGGCCTCCCCGAACCGGACTAGACGGCGATGACCGCGAACACCGAGGACGAGGCCGCCACGTAGACGTCGGTCTCCGGCGCGAACACTCGCAGCGTCAACGAGGTCTGCACCCGCAGGGACAGCGTGAACGTGCCGTTGGGGCGGCAGGGGCTTGGGCTGCCCAGGTTCACCCACAGGCCCGCGCTGGTCTGGGACTGCAGGATCACCGAGCCGAACAGGGCGGCGGAGCGTTCGCCGGTCAGGTCCTCCATCGAGCCCTCGATGGCGAACTCCTCGCCCTTCTTGACCTTGTTCTGCTTCTTCGCCTTGGTCTTGACCTTGGCCTTCTTCTTGCCCTGCTGCTCGACCACTGTCGAACCGGGCTCGGCGGGCGCGGCGGCCGCGACCGGAGCAACCGCCAGTGCCCCGAAGGCCACCAGCAGCGCCATGACAACTCGGAGGAACCGGGTCTGGAACACCGGCAGGTTCTTGTTCATAACCTGAACCAGAACCAACAACTGGCCAGATCGCCATTCGAAAGTCCACAATGGACCTTGTCGGATGACTAGCGTGCCTGCTCAGGTGTTGAATGGGCCAGGTGTTGGTCGAAGCCGCCCTGCTCAAGCTGGGCACCGCCGCCGTGCGCACCGCAGCCAAACTGTGGCTGGCCGACGACAAAATCGCCGCCGAGGTGGGCGCCAGCGCGGTCGACCTGGTCTCCGAGCGGTTCGGCAGCCAGCGGGACAGGCGCCGCTTCGCCCGGATGCTGGAGACCTTCGCCGAAGCCGTGGTGGACCGGCTCGAACCCATCATTGACACCGAGTTCGCCACCCTGCCCGAACACGAGCGGACCGCCGCGGTGCTCGCGGTCCAGGACACCTTCGCCCAGGCCGCCCTGGTGGACAAGGACCTTTTCGCCGCCGACCTGGACGCCCGGCACCTGGACCGCGCGCTGCGCCGCCAGGCCCCCGGCCACGACACCCTGCTCGCCACCGACGCCAAGGCCCTCTACGCGCTGCTGCTGCGCGAGTCCTGCGGTTATGTCATCGAGATCGCCCGCGGCCTGCCCACCTTCAGCACCGCAGCCCTGACCGAATTGCTCAAGCGGGACACCGAGATCATCAACGGCATCCGCGAGGTGCTGGCCCGCCTGCCCCAGCGCGACCGCGGCGCCGGTTTCGACTACGACTACCGCCAGCAGGTGGCCCGCAAACTCGACTACGTCGAACTCTTCGGCGTCACCCTGGACGACGCCAGCAGGCGCTACCCGCTCAGCGTCGCCTACATCAGCCTCACCGCCGACACCGAGGACGGCAGACCAGCCCGCGTCGAGGAACTACTGGCCAGGAGCCCCAAGCTCTTCATCCGCGGCGAGGCAGGACTCGGCAAAACCACCCTGCTGCACTGGATCGCCGTGCGCAGCGCCCGCCGCGACTTCCCGGAAACCCTGGCCGCCTGGAACAACACCATCCCGTTCTTCGTTCCGCTGCGCCGCTACGCCGACCGCGAACTGCCCACCCCGGAACGGTTCCTGGACGAGGTCGGCAGGCACATCGCCGACGAGATGCCCAAGGGCTGGGTGCAGCAACACCTCCGCGGCGGCCACGCGGTGGTCCTGATCGACGGCGTGGACGAGCTGGCCCCGCACCGCCGCGAAGAGGCCCGCGACTGGCTGCGCTACCTGACCCTGACCTTCCCCGAAGCCCGCTGGGTGATCACCTCCCGCCCCGGCGCGGCTCAACCGGACTGGCTGGCCACCGACGGCTTCCTCAGCCTCGACCTCCAGCCGATGACCCCGGCCGATGTCCGCACTTTCGTGCAGCGCTGGCACGCCGCAATGCAGTCGATGTGCGCGGACGAGGAGGCCAAGGCGGAAATCGAGTCCTACCACCAGAACCTGCGCACCCAGCTGGACACCCGCAACCACCTCCGCCGTTTGGCGGGCTACCCACTGCTGTGCGCATTGCTCTGCGCCTTACACAAGGACCGCCGGGCCGCGCTGCCGGACAACCGGATGGAGCTGTACGAGGTCGCCCTGCACATGCTGCTGGAACGCCGCGACGCCGAACGCCGCATTCCCACCCCGGCCGGCCTCAACCGCACCGAGAAAACCCTGCTACTGGGCGATCTCGCGTATTGGCTGATCCGCAACGAACGCAGTGACGTCGAAATCGCCCGCGCCATCGGGCAGCTTGGCCGCCGCCTGCGTTCGATGGCCCAGGTCCAGGCTGAGCCGGAGGAGATTTACCGGCACCTGCTCGTCCGCTCCGGCCTGCTCCGCGAACCGGTGGCGGGCCGGGTCGACTTCGTGCACCGGACCTTCCAGGAATACCTCGCCGCCCGCGCGGCCGTGCAGGACTTCGACGACGTCGAGGTGCTGCTCAAGAACGCGCACAGCTGGCACGAGGTCTTCGTATTGGCGGTCGGCCACGCCTCCAGCCGTCAGCGCGAGGCACTGCTCACCGGCCTGACCAAGGGCCAGCGCAATCCTGAATCGCACCTGCTCGCCCTGGCCTGCCTGGAAACCGCCCCGGACCTCAGCGCCAAGCTGCGCACCAAAATCCAGCGCCAGGCCGCCGGTCTGGTGCCACCCAGTTCGCGCACCGTGGCGAAGGTGTTCGCCACCACCGGAGTTTTTGGCCTCGACCTGCTCGCGAACACCACACCCCGAACCGAGGACGAAGCCGTGGCCACCGTTCGAGCGATGGCGGAGACCAGACTGCCCGAGGCAATACCGCTGCTGGCCAGATTCGCCGGGGACAACCGGCAGGCGGTCCAGGACGAATTGCTGGCGGTATGGGACTGGTTCGACCGGGACGAGTACGCACGCAGCGTCCTCGCCGAACTAGAACTGTCGGTTGTGGATGCCGAACCGGCGGTGCGGCATCTGCGCGGTCTCCGGAGCCTGACCGTCGATCGCTTCTTCGACCTGCGAGACGTGCCCAATGGCGTGCGCTACCTCAATGTGACCGGGCCGGCGACCTTGGGCCTACTCCCGCCACTGCCCAAGCTGAAGCAGCTCCGGCTGATCGGCATCGAGGACGTCAGCGATCTGTCCGTGCTCACCGCCGCCCCTCGGCTCGAACACCTCGAAATCGAGCTGCACGGAGAGCCGGGGAATCTGGACACCGATTCACTGCTGGCGATGAAAGCCCTGCGTCGCCTGGACATCACCTGCGCCGATCCGGCCATCCTCGCCCCGCTGCGGCACCGCGCCGGGCTGCACATCATCTGGAACGGCAATCGCCCCGCGGACCAGAGAGATCCGCGGGGCGACTGAAGAAAACCAGTGACTACTTGGCGAACTCCGCGCCGCGGGTCACCGCGTTCCACGCGTCCACGATCCCGTGCCCGTAGAACCCGTTGAACTTGGTGTCACCCTCACAGGTGGCCGTGAACTCCGCGCTCCGGCCCTCCTTCAGGTAGTCCACCGTGCGCGGGGTCGGGCAGGGGCGCTTCTGCGCGGTGCCGTAGAGCACCTTCTCCACCTTGTCCGGCGCCAGGGTCAGGGTGCCGGGGTGCTTCTTGTCGTTCTTGCCGTACTGGCTCACGATCAGCGCCGCCACACCGGCCGCGTGCGGGGAGGCCATCGAGGTCCCCTGCAGGTAGTGGTAGTAGCCGACCTTGTCGCCCTGCACGTACTTCTTCACCCCGGCCGTCACGCCCGCCGGCGTGATGTTGCCGTCCGCGTCCACCAGCTTCTCGGCCTGCAGGACGTTCTTCGGGTAGGAGGACAGGATGCGGTTCTCGTTGGTGCTGAACCACGGGGTGCCGAAGTAGTCGCGGGTGTAACCGCCGGGGGCGGCCACCGAGATCTGCTCCAGGCCGTAGTTGGAGAAGTCCGACTTCTTGCCGGACGGGCCGAGGCTGGACACGCCGATGGTGTGCGCGCCCTCGACCGGCAGGTCGAAGCAGCTCGCGTTGTCGATCGGGCGCTCGTGGGTGTTGCCGGCCGGGAAGTTCGGGCTCGACTTGTCGGTCCGCGGCTTGCCGAGGTCCTCGTGGTTGTTGCCGAGCGCGCCGACCAGGGTGACGCCCTTGTTGTGCGCGTAGTTCAGCGCGCGGTTGATCGTCTTGATCGTGGTGCGCTGTTCGAGCTGCTGCTCGGGGGTGTCGGCCGGGTTGGCCACGCAGTTGAACGCCCACGGGTCGACGTAGAAGGACATGTTGATCACGTCCAGGCCCGCGTCCGCGCCGTAGGTCAGCGCGTCCACCACCGGCTGCAGGAAGAAGAAGCCGCTGTCCTGGCCGCCGCGGATGTTCACCAGGGTCACGCCGGGCGCGACGCCGGAGACGCCGAAGCCGTTGACCGCCGCGCCGATGGTGCCCGCGACGTGCGTGCCGTGGCCGCTGTCGTCGTGGTCGTTGGGGTCCACGCAGCCGCGGTACTCGCACTCGCCGTCGACCACGGCGCCGTTCTCGTCATAGGGGAGGTCCGTGGTGAAGTTGCGGGACAGCTCCTTGGAGAAGTTCGGCGCGATGTCCGGGTGGCTGCCGTCGACCCCGGTGTCCAGGATGCCGACGGCGACCTTCTTGCTGCCGGGCTGCTTGGACCGGGCGAGGTCGGAGCGGAGCATCTTCAGGCCCCACAGCGCCTCGTCCATCGGGTCCATGCCGACGGCGGCCGGGGCCTTCTTCTCCTCGGGAGCCTGCTTGCCCGCGGACTCCTTCTCCACCGCGTCCCGCTTGGCCTTCTCCAGCTTCTGCTTGGGCGCCTGGCCGACCGGCCGGGCCCTGGTCGCGCCGCCCACGTCCTTGTTGCCCGCGACCTGGGTGATGAAGCCCTGCTGTGGGGCCCGCACGACCAGGGCGCCGATGGCGGCGTTCTCCTTGGTCACGGTGCCGCCGGCAGCCTGCACCGCGCGGATCGCGGCTTCCCGGCTGGCGCCGTCGGCGACCAGCACGGTGTAGTCGGACTGGGCCTGCTGGGATGCCGTGCCCGCGGCACCCGCCGGGCCACCGGCCAGCAGCAGGGAACCTGCCACGACCGGCACAGCCAGCCCGGCTGTCAGGATTTTCTTGACCTTCACGTTCATTGCCTCCTCGACGTGGCCCGGCTGGACACCTCCGTGTCCAAGCGGCACGCTCACGGAACGAACTGCGGTTATGCGCCGCGCGCATTGCAACAGCGGCCGACGGACAAGCGGAAATACCAACGGGTGACCAAGATTGATGCAGGGTGGGCATGGATATCGAGTTCCGGCATCTTAAGGCTTTCCGGGTGCTCGCCGAGGAGCTGAACTTCACCCGCGCCGCGGCACGTCTGGGTGTTCCACAGTCCGGTCTGTCCCGCCAGGTGCAGCGGCTGGAGCGCAGCCTGGGCGCCACCCTGCTGCGGCGCAGCACCCGCGCGGTCGCGCTCACCCCGGCCGGGCACGCCCTCTACAGCCACGCCCGGCGGGCCGAGGAACTCGCCGAGCAGCTCAGGGCCGATGTCGTCGCCGCTGGTCAGGGGCAGGTGCAGCTCCGGCTGGCCACCTACCCGATCGGCGTGTCCGAGCTGACCGCCCGGCTCACCCAGGCCCTGCCCGAGGTCCAGGTGGCTACCCTGACCACCACCCCCGACCTGGCCGTGCAGGCACTGGAGCGCGGGGAAGCCGATCTCGCGCTCGGCTATGGCCCGCCAGGGACGCAACCCTCGTTACCGCCGGGTGCCCAAGCCGAAATTCTGTTGCATGAACCGATTTACGTGGCACTTTCCGCGGCCCATCGGTGCGCAGGGGCGGATTCGGTGCACCTGGCCGAACTGGCCGTGGACCGCTGGGTCGCACCGCCGCCGGACACCGTGCTCGCCCAGGTGTGCAGCGCCGTGTTCGCCTCCGCCGGAATTCGCCCACACGTGCTACACGTGGCCGATTCCTCGAACACGGTGCGCAACCTGGTCTCCTCCGGGCAGGCGGTCAGCCTGGCCACCCCGCTGGCCGGGGCCTGGCCGGATGACAACGTGGTGGTGCTGCCGGTGGACCCGCCCATTCGCCGTCCGGTGTGGGCGGCCTGGCTGCGCCGGTTGCCTGCCGAGGTGGTGGACAGCGCGCTCGGCGCGGTCTGCGCGCATTACGCCCAGTTGGCCGAGCGGGCCGGTGACTACTGGTCACGGGCGAAACAGGACGGTCTGCTCCGCGGCGGGCACTGGCCGAGGGAAAACTGAAGAGATCCTCAGTTGTGCTGGGTAAGGTCGGCGGACATGACGACCACCGCCGACGCGGTCGAACCCGGTGTCGGCCGGAGTCGCCGCAACTACCTCGCCGCCGAGTTCCTCCTGTTGTTCTTCGGGGCGGTGACGATCTACACCGTCTTCCGCATTCCCGGCGGACCCATTCCACTGCTCGTCGTGCTCGGCGTGGTCGCGGTTGTCTACCTGCGCCGCCAGCCTGACTTCGACCGGGCGAACTTCTGGCGGGCCAGGGCGCTGTGGCCGGTGCTGCCGCGGATGCTGCTGCTGTGGGGCGCCACCGCCGTGCTCGGCCTGGTCTCGCTGTGGCTGTTCAGCCCGGAACGCCTGTTCGAGCTGCCGAGGAACAACCCGACGGTGTGGCTGTTCGTCATGCTGTTCTACCCGCTGCTGTCAGTCTACCCGCAGGAACTCATCTTCCGGGCGTTCCTGTTCCACCGGTACGCCCCGGTCTTCGGCAACGGGCTGGGAATGGTCGCCGCGAGTGCGGCCGCCTTCGGTTTCGTGCACATCATCTTCGGGAACGTGTTGAGCGTGGTACTCACGGTCATCGGCGGCTGGATCTTCAGCAACCGATACCGCCGCACCCGCTCCCTGTTCGCCGCCTGGGTCGAGCACGGGCTCTATGGCCTGCTGGTCTTCACCATCGGCTTCGGAGATTTCTTCTACCACGGCGCGGCCGTCCGCTGAATCACTGTCGACCCTGGCTAGCAGGTCTCCGAATCACAGTCGACCCTGGCTAGCAGGTCTCCGAATCACTGTCGACCCCGGCCAGCAGGTCTCCGAAGTCCTTATCATTCCGGTTGCCCCATCACACGACCCGGTCACATCTTGGTTGCCGCTCCACCCGGAAATTTGACTTCACGCCCGTTCGGATATTTACTGCCACGAGCCACCTATCCAAACGGGGAGTGCAAATGGCGGAGAAAGTCACGGTCGAGCTGGTGGACGACCTCGACGGGTCCAAGGCCGAGGAGAGCGTCTCCTTCGGGCTTGACGGTGTCGACTACGTCATCGACCTGTCCGCGGACAATGCGGCGGCTCTTCGCGACGCGGTCGCGTCGTATGTCGGGGCAGCCCGGCGTACCGGCGGCCGCAAGCAGCGGGCCACCCGCGGCGGCGGCGCCAAGGCCGCCGGCGAGCGCGACCGCAACCAGGAAATTCGGCAGTGGGCTCGCACCCAGGGCCACCAGGTGTCCGAGCGCGGCCGTATCCCGCAGGAGCTGGTCGTGAAGTTCCAGGAAGCGCACGCTTCCTGACTCGCGGTTCTTCGCGCTGCCGCGAAGGCGAAGCCTGTCTGGACGGGTCAGGCAGCGCCTTCGCGGCAGCGTTCGAACTCCAGCGGATCATGTGCGGAAAAGACCTGAATCCGTTGCGGTTCGGCCGCCGCGAGCGCGTGCAGGCGGCGCTGGTTGTCCAGACGTTTTGTCCGGTTGACCGCCACCACGGTTTGGAATAGGTCCAGCCCTGGTGTGCCGCGAGACGGTTGCGCATTGACCTCGCCGTGGAAGAAGTAGGCGTCTCCCGCGTGCAAGAGCCAGCGGTCCCCTGGCGCGGCCACCGCGACTCCGCTATGGCCGTGGGTGTGTCCGGCCAGTGGAATCAGCAAGATCTCCGGCGGTAGTCCGTCGAGTTGCCGCACGGCCTCGAAGCCGAACCAGCGCTCGCCCTCCCGCGTGCTGTATGTGGCCCAGTCCGGGTGATGTGCCCATTGCGCGGGCACATAGCGCGAACGTTCCCCCAGGGACCGCCTGGCCATTGCCGCGGCGTATTCATCAGCATGCACATGCACCTTGGCCTGCGGGAAATCCGCCAGCCCGCCCGCGTGGTCCAGGTCGAGGTGGGTCAGCACGATGTGCCGGACGTCGGCCGGTGAATAACCCAGCCGGGCGATCTGCCGCACCGCGGTCTCGGCCTCGGCCAGCTTCGGCCGGCAGGAAAGCCGGAACAGCGCGCCCAGTCTGCCCGGCGTGCGCACGTCGTCCACGCCCAGTCCGGTGTCCACCAGCACCAGGCCCTGCCCGGTCTCGATCAGCAGGCAGTGCGCGACCAGCGTGGCCGCCCGGTGCGGCGGGGCGTCGCCGTTGATCAGCCTGCCGCCGAGCGGCGCCATGCTGGCGCAGTTGAGGTGGTGGACGCGCATGTCCGTACATCTAGCAGGCAGAATCACCCGGTCGTTGGACCGGGCCTCGGATCGTTACCTAACGCAACCGTTCGCGGATCCGGTGCAGTGCGGACTGGGTCGCGCCCACGGTGGTGCGCAGCTCCCTGGCGATCTCGGTGTGCGGCAGGCCGTCGGCGAAGAGCAGCAACAGGTTGCGGTCGCGGGTGGAGAAATCGCGCAGCCGCTGCCGGAACCAGCGCCCCTCCAGCCGGTCGTTGACCCGCTCGGTCGGATCCTCCGGCGTGCCCGGCCGCAGCCGAGGGTGGTCGAACAGCTCCGCGTCCTCGTGCTGCCGCCGGTGTTCCTCCGCGCACAGCCTGCGCACCACCAGGGCCAGGAACGCGGCCAGCCGGTCCGGTGGCACCCGGCCGAGTTCGGCGGCCTGGGTGAGCGCCTCGTGCACCAGGTCCTCGGGTTCGGCGCCTGCCGGGCAGCGCTGCCGGGCCAGCCGCAGCAGCGCGGGCCGCAGGCGCAGGCACTCCTGCCAGTCGACGGCGGAGCCTGCCGGGCGGGACCGCTTCTCGCGCATGGTCCTCACCCTGCCGCGCCCGCCGCCGCCGTGGCCGGATCAGATCAGGTGATACCGGCGGTTTGTTGAACTGGCACAAAGAGATCGGGCTCGGCCGAGGGTGGGCCGACCCGCAGCGTGGTCAGCTCCGCCTGCACCACCAGCGCGGGCAGCCAGAGCCGCCACAACGCGGTGAACCTGGCCTCCAGGTCGTCATGCCCGCTGGTCGCCCTGGAGAGCAACTGGGTACCGGTGAAGGCGGCCACCAAGGACTCCGCCGCCTCCCTGGGGTGCACCTCCGGCCGCAGCTGCCCGGCCGCGTCGGCCAGCAGCAGCAACTCGCGCACCATGGCGACCCAGCCGTGGAACTGGCCGCCTGCCTCGCGGTCGAACAGGTCGGCCTCGAACAGCAGCCGGACCCCCACCCTGGCCCGGACATCGGTGCGCAACCGGTTGCCGAACTCGTGCGAGAGATCGATGAGCGACTGCATCGGGCTCAGTGGTTGCTGGGCCAAATGGTGGTGGACTTCGTGCCAGAGACGTAACTGGCTCTCGATCAATGCTACCGCCAGTGCTTCCTTCGAGGGAAAGTGGCAGTAGAGTGCCCCCTTTGTGACGCCCGCACTTGCGCACACGTCGGTGAGATTGGTACCGAGAAAGCCCTTCCGGTCGAAAGTGTTCGCTGCCGCCAGCAGCAGGCTTTGCTTGGTGTTGCTCGATTGTTCACGCTTGAACATCGACTGCTCCGCCATCCAGGTGTTCTTGCCGTCGAAACTAATCTGTACCGGTATGTTGGCCGACATGTTGCGTTTGGGCAACGACCAGGTGCCGAAGAGCAAAGACTCACTATTCGTTGCACTCGAAATGAGTGGAGAGGAGGGATTCGACACGACGGTACCGCGCAGGCTGGTACACCGCGAGTCAGTGGCCGAGGTGCTGCTCACCAAGTGGACCAGACGGCGCACCGGCGACTTCTGGATGTGCGCCCAGCTGCCCCGGGCGCACGCCTTCTACCAGCCCGAACAGGGCCGGGTCGATCCGCTGCTGGTGCTGGAGACCATTCGGCAGGCCGGGTTGCTGGTGGCGCACACCGGCTGGGACATACCACTTGACCACCGGTTTGTGATGCGGGGGATGAGTTTCGCCGTAGATTCTTCGGCTTTGCGGGTGCGCGACCGGCCGGTGGAGATCCAGCTGCTGGTGCGCACCAGGGACCCCAGGGTGCGCCCCGGGCACGCCTCGACCCTGGCGGTGGAGGTCGAGTTGTACCGGGACGGCGACCGGTTCGGTCAGGGCAGCGGTTCGCTGGGCGCGCTGCCGCCCGCGGTGTACGCCCGGCTGCGGCCGCCGCGAGTGCCCAGGCAGCTGGCCGAGGAGCGGCCGCACCCGGTCGCACCAGGACTGGTGGGACGTCAGGATGTCAGGGATGTGTTGTTGACCAGCGTGAACAAGTCCAATCGCTGGGGGTTGCTGGTGGATGCCACGCACCCGGCGCTGTTCGACCATCCGGTGGACCATGTGCCGGGCATGGTGGTCTTCGCGGCCATGCGCCAGGCGGTCCGGGCCGTCGTGGGTCCCGGATACCTGGCCTCCTGTCAGGCGCGCACCAGCAAGTTCGTCGAGCTGGACCGCCCGGCCGAGGTGAGCGTGCTGCGCACCGCGGGCGGGCTGTACTGGACCGCGGTGGAACAGGACGGCGCCAGGGCGGCGACCGCGGTCTGGCGGGTCGACACCGGCTCCGGCCACTCCGGACCGGTGTCATGACGAATCGGGCTCCGTCCACCCTGGAAATGGTGCAGCGACTACTGACCCGATTCGGCGCGCAGGACGCCGCCGGTATCGCGCAGCTATTCCACCAGGACGCCCAATGCCACTCCTCGGAGATCCCCGGGGATCCGTGGCCGGTTCGCTCACAAGGTCGCCGGGAAATCGAGGCGTTCTTCCTGGCGCTGTTCCACCGGCTTGAGTTCCATGCGGTGACGGTGCGAAAGGTACTGGTCGACGGCGATGACGCGGTGGTGTTCGGCGGCGGTCGATACCGGGCCACCGGAACGGGCAGGGTGTTCGCCCAGGATTTCGCCGTGAGCCTTTCCGTGCGGGCCGGGCTGATTCAGGAGTACCGGGTGGTCGAGGACACCCTGGCCATCTCCATGGCCCTCGGCCGGGCCTATCCGATTTACTGAGGGCCGCTGGCCGGGGCCGCCGCGACGTGTGCGGCCCCGGCCATCCCACCCCTGTGAGCGGAGCCCGAGATGACCGATCAGCTCAGCAGCACCATCGAGATCGCCGCCACCCCGGAGGCCGTCTACGCGCTGGTCACCGACATCCCGAACCAGCACCGGTTCACCAGGGAATGCCGGGCCGCGGCCTGGCTGCCGCCGGCCACCGGCCCGGCGGTGGGCGCCCGCTTCCGCGGCCACAACCAGGCGGGCAAGGCCAAGTGGTCCACCGTCTGCAAGGTCACCAAGGCCGAACCCGGCCGCGCCTTCGGCTACCGGGTCGGCTCCGGCCCCATCCAGGTCGCCGACTGGGGCTGGACCATCGAGCCCACCGGCACCGGCTGCCGGGTCACCGAATCCTTCACCGACCTGCGCCACCCGGTGATCAAGTGGCTGTTCAACCGGATCGTCGGCATCAAGGACCGGCTGGAGCGCAACCAGCGCAACATGGATCAGACCCTGGCCAACCTCAAGGAGCTGGCCGAGGCCTGAGCCGGAATCCGACCTGGTGGTGGCGCCGCACCGCCCCGTCGTGATTCCGCCAGCCCGGCCCGGTACCCGGCTGCTGGGCTGGTCGTCATGTCAGCTCACACCCGTTGGCCCGCCGTCGTTTCGGTGATGCTGGGCATCTTCGTCATCGTCACCACCGAGATCCTGCCCATCGGCCTGCTCACCCCGATCGGCGCCACCTTCGGCATCTCCCCCGGCACCGCGGGCCTGATGATGACCATGCCCGGATTCCTCGCCGCGGTCGCCGCCCCGCTGGTCACCTCCGCTACCGCCCGGCTGGACCGCCGACGGCTGCTCGGCGCGCTGATCCTGGTGCTGGCACTGGCGAACTTCCTCGCCGCGCTGGCCCCTGGCTACTGGCTGATGCTGATCTCCCGGGTGCTCGTCGGCGTCGTCATCGGCGGGTTCTGGTCCGTCGGCGCGGGGCTGGCCCCTCGGCTGGTGCCCGCGCCGCGGGTCGGCCTGGCCACCGCGGTGATCTTCGCGGCGGTGCCGCTCGGCTCGGTGCTCGGGGTGCCAGCCGGGACCTGGCTCGGCGGGCTGGCCGGGTGGCGGGCGGTGTTCGTGGTGATGGGGGTGCTGACCGCCGGGGTTTTCCTGGCCCTGCTGGTGTTCCTGCCGCCGCTGCCGCCGGCGCGGGCGACCGGCTTCCGGCTGCTGGCGGACCTGCTGCGGCGTCCGAGTGTGCGGGCCGGACTGACGGTGACCTTCCTGGTGGTGCTCGCGCACTTCGGCACCTACACCTACCTGACCACCTTCCTGCGCGAGGTCACCGACGCCAGTCCCACGCCGTACCTGCTGGTCTACGGGCTGGCCGGGGTGGCAGGGAACTTCCTCGCCGGTCGCTGGGCGGGCGCCAGGACGCGGGAGACGTTCGCGGTGGCGGCGGGGTTGATCGCGCTGGCCACGCTGCTGCTGCCGGTGTCCGGGGACTGGGCGCCCGCGCTGCTGGTGCTGTGGGGATTGGGTTACGGGGCGGTGCCGGCCTGCGCGCAGACCTGGCTGGTGCGATCCGCGCCGCACGCGCCGGAGGCGGCGACCGTGCTGTTCACCGCCTCGTTCCAGGCCACCCTCTCGGCCGGGGCGCTGCTCGGCGGGGTGGTGGTGGACGCGAGTTCAGTCTCGGTGGCCCTGGTCGCAGGCGGAGTCGTCGCGGTGCTGGCGCTCGGGGCGCTCCAGGCGCTCCCACAGGTTCGTCAGCCCGTCCAGCATCACGCGTAAGGCCAGCTCGAAGGACTCGGTGTCGATCTCGGCCCTGGACCGCAGCAGGTGCGCCTGGGTCAGGTTCGGGTAGCGCTCGGCGTA
Source organism: Crossiella sp. CA198 (assembly GCF_052078295.1). Classification (NCBI taxonomy): domain Bacteria; kingdom Bacillati; phylum Actinomycetota; class Actinomycetes; order Pseudonocardiales; family Pseudonocardiaceae; genus Crossiella; species Crossiella sp. CA198. The sequence goes on along the minus strand of NZ_JBQJIM010000005.1, from coordinate 180,428 downwards.
GAGCCGCTCGTCGTCGATGAAGCCGTGCGAGAAGGAACCCATCGCCGCGCCGAAGACCAGGTACTTGGTGGCCGCGCCGATCATGGTGGCGTACTTGGGCGGCCAGCCCGCCGACACCAGGCCGCCGTGCACGGCGTCGGCCAGCTTGAGGCCGGACTCGCGATTGCCCGGCCCGGCCGAGAGCAGCGGCACGATGTTGGGGTGACTGGCCAGCGCGGCCCGGTAGGAACGCAGGTAGATGGTCAGCGCCTCGCGCCAGTCCAGCCTGCCGAAGGCGGAGGTGTCCACCTCGGTGGCCAGCTCGTTGGCCACATCGTGCAGCAGTTGTTCCTTGGTCCGCACGTGGTTGTACAGCGAGGCGGCCTGCACCCCGAGCCGGTGCGCCAGCCTGCGCATGGTCAGCGCTTCCAGCCCGTGCTGGTCGATGATCTCCAGCGCGACCGTGCGTATCCGGTCGACCGATAGCAGCGGGGCTGGCGGTCTTGGCACCGTTACTCCTCGTGGCTGAGTCTCGCCCGACTTCGTGCCGACGTCTTGCCGTGGGCTCTCCGCAGTCCTAGCCTCGATGAAAACTAACACGGTTAGTTTTCCGGGGGCAGCACCCAAGACGATGAAGTCACGGAGGCCGGATGACTCTCTCGCTGGCGATGGTCCTCGCCGAGTCGGCGCGGCTGCACCGGGAGCGGATCGCCCTCATCCAGGGCGATCAGCAGCTCAGCTACCCGCAGCTGTGGGAGCGGGCCCGGCGGCACGCCGCGGCCCTGCGTGAGCTGGGCATCCGCGAGGGCGACCGGGTCGCGATCATCGCGCCCAACGTGATCGCCTTCGCCGAGTCCTACTTCGGCGTGCTGGCCGCGGGCGCGGTGGTGGTGCCGATCCCGCTGCTGCTGGTGCCTGCGGAAGCCACCTACCTGATCTCGCACGCCAAGGCCAAGCTGGTGCTCTGCCACGTCTCCCAGCTGCCCCTGGGCGCACCCGCGGCCCAGGCCGCCGGAGTCGAACTGCACACCCTCGGGCCGGCCACCCCCGAGCACCCCTCGCTGTCCGAGCTGGCCGCGGCCACCGAACCGGTGGACCGCTTCGTCACCAGGGCGCCGGAAGACCCGGCGGTGGTCTTCTACACCTCCGGCACCACCGGCCGTCCCAAGGGCGCCGTGCTCACCCACCTCAACCTGGTCATGAACGCCACCGTGGCCGCCTTCGACGTGGACCGGATCGAACCGGGCGAGGTGATGCTGGGCTGCCTGCCGCTGTTCCACATCTTCGGCCAGTCCAGCGCGATGAACTCCTGCTTCCGGGCCGGAGCCACCCTGGTGCTGCAACCGCGCTTCGACGGCGCGGAGGCGCTGGAGATCATGCGGCGGCACCGGGTCGTGCTCTTCCTCGGCGTGCCCACCATGTACCTGCGGCTGCTGGAGGTCAGCGAGGGCGAGTCCGATCTGCCCCAGCTGCGTGGCTGCACCTCCGGCGGCGCGCCGCTGCCGGTGGCCGTGCTGGAGGAGTTCGAGGCCCGTTTCGGCACCCAGATCCTGGAGGGCTACGGCCTGTCCGAGACCTCGCCGACCGCCACCTGCAACCAGCCGGTCTTCGGCGCCCGCGCAGGCACCGTGGGCCACCCGGTCTGGGGAGTGGAGGTCGAGGTGGTGGACCCGGCCGTGGACGAACGCAACGACTTCCTGCCCGCAGGCGAAGCCGGAGAGATCATCATCCGCGGCCACAACGTCTTCGCCGGGTACCTCGACAACCCGGAGGCCACCGAGGCGGCCATGGTGGACGGCTGGTTCCGCACCGGCGACATCGGCAGCAAGGACGCCGACGGATACATCTCCATCGTGGACCGCAAGAAGGACCTGATCATCCGCAGCGGCTTCAACGTGTACCCGCGCGAGGTCGAGGAGATGCTGATCCGGCACCCCGCGGTCGCCCAGGTCTCGGTGATCGGCCTGCCGGATGAGCGCAGCGGCGAGGAAGTCTGCGCCGTGCTGGTGCTCAAACCCGGCGCCCAGGCCGATTCGGCCGAGGTGATCGCCTGGGCCAGGGAGCGCCTGGGCGGGCACAAGTACCCGCGACGGGTCGTCGTGGTCGACGAACTTCCCCTCGGACCCAGCCACAAGGTGCTCAAACGCGAGCTACGGGCCTGGGTCGCGCAGGGAAAAGTCAAGTGAGGAAAGGGAAACTCGTGGGAACTCTGGATGGACGCGTCGCGGTGGTGACCGGCTCGGCACGCGGGATCGGCGCGGCCACCGCCCGCACGCTGGCCGCACGCGGGGCCGCGGTCGCGGTGATCGACCTGGACGAGGCAGCCACCGCCGGGACCGTCAAGGCGATCACCGACGCCGGTGGCCGGGCCGTGGGCATCGGCTGCGACGTGACCAGCCGCGAGCAGGTCACCGCCGCCTTCGACCGGGTCGTCGCGGAGCTGGGCGGGCTGCACATCCTGGTCAACAACGCCGGGGTGACCAGGGACAACCTGCTCTTCAAGATGACCGACGAGGACTGGGACACGGTCATGTCGGTGCATCTGCGCGGCGCCTTCCTGTGCAGTCAGATCGCGCAGAAGCACATGGTGCAGCAGCAGTTCGGCAAGATCGTCAACCTGTCCAGCACCTCCGCGCTGGGCAACCGCGGCCAGGCCAACTACGCTGCGGCCAAGGCCGGTCTGCAGGGCTTCACCAAGACCCTGGCCATCGAGCTGGGCCCGTTCGGCGTCAACGTCAACGCCATCGCCCCCGGCTTCATCGAGACCGACATGACCGCGGCCACCGCGGCCAGGGTCGGGGTGGACTTCGAGCTGTTCAAGAAGGCCGCCGCCGAGCAGATCTCGGTGCGCCGCACCGGGAAGCCGGAGGACATCGCGAACACGGTGGCCTTCCTGGTCAGCGAGGACTCCTCCTTCATCACCGGTCAGATCCTCTACGTCGACGGTGGTCGCTAGAAAGGCAAGCAGCGCAATGGACTTCTCCCTCAACGACACCGAACGCGACATCCGCGACTGGGTCCGCAACTTCGTCCGCAAGGAACTCATCCCGCTGGAGCCGGAGCTGCTGCGCCGGGAGCGAGCCGGTCAGCCCGGCATCACAAAGGCCGAGGTGCGCGAACTCCAGCTCAAGGCCAAGGAAGCCGGGTTCTGGGGCATCCAGACCCCGGAGGCCTTCGGCGGCATGGGACTGGGCGCGGTGATGACCGCGCTGGTGGAGGGCGAGCTGGGCTACACCTTCGTGCCCTTCTACTTCGGCGGCGAGGCCGACAACATCCTCTACGCGGGCAACGAGGAGCAGAAGCAGCGCTACCTGCTGCCCACCATCGCCGGTGACCGCATCTCCTGCTTCGCCATCACCGAGCCGGGCGCCGGATCCGACGCCAAGGCGATCCGCACCAGTGCCGTCAAGGACGGCGACGAGTGGGTGATCAACGGCGAGAAGACCTTCATCACCAAGGGCAACGACGCCGACTTCGTGATGGTCTTCGCGGTCACCGACAAGGACAAGGGCGCCAACGGCGGCGTCACCTGCTTCCTGGTCGACCGGGACATGGGCTGGAAGTCCGAGCCGATCGACACCATGGGCCAGTGGGGACCGGCCGCGCTGGTCTTCGACAACGTCCGGGTGCCAGAGGCCAACATCCTCGGCGAGGTCGGCCAGGGCTTCGCGCTGGCGATGAGCTGGATCGGCCGTGGCCGCTACCTGCTGCCGGCCCGCGCGCTGGGCGCCTGCGTCCGGCTGGTCGAGTTCGGCCTGGACTACGCGCGCACCAGGGAGACCTTCGGCGAGCTGCTGGCCGAGCGGCAGGCGATCCAGTGGATGCTGGCCGACTCCGCGGTGGAGATCGAGGCGCTGCGCTGGCTGGTGCTCTCCTCCGCCTGGCAGGTCGACGCCGGCCTGGACTCCCGGCAGGGCCAGTCGATGGCCAAGCTCTACGGCGGGGTCAAGGCCAACGAGATCGTCGACCGCATGCTGCAGATCCACGGCGGCATGGGCTACACCAAGGAACTGCCGCTGGAGCGCTGGTACCGCGAGCTGCGCCTGCTGCGCATCTACGAGGGCACCGACGAGATCCAGCGCCGCACCATCGCCCGGAACCTGTTGAAGGGCCACGCCACGGTGCGTGGCACGCTCGGCTGAGGGGAGCCACAAGGTGCCGATCGACCTGTCCGCGGTGGGCCGCACGGTAGGCCCGTGGGAACGCAGCTGGACACCGGAGGAGGCCCTGCTCTACGCCCTCGGCGTGGGCGCGGGCGCCGAGGACCCGCTGGCCGAACTGGCCTACACCACCGAGAACACCGCCGAGGTGGACCAGCAGGTGCTGCCCACCTTCGGCGTGGTGCTGGCCCAGTTCAGCGGGCCGGGGGTGGACTTCGGCGACTTCGACCCTGCCCTGCTGGTGCACGCCGAGCAGGAGCTGGTGCTGCACCGGCCACTGCCGGCCGAGGGCCGGATGAGCCTGCGCCGCACGGTCACCGACGTCTTCGACAAGGGCAAGGGCGCCCTGGTCGTGGCGAAGACCGAGGGCAGCACGATCAACGGCGAACCGCTGCTGTCCACCATGTCCTCGGTCTTCGTCCGCGGCCAGGGCGGCTTCGGTGGCGAACGCGGGCCGTCGGTGGACTGGGCGCCGCCGGAGCGCGAGCCGGACGCGGTGCTCACCTTCCAGACCACGCCCAGCCAGGCCCTGCTGTACCGGCTGGGCGGCCGGGACCACAACCCGCTGCACTCCGACCCGGCCTTCGCCGGGCGGGGCGGGTTCCCGCGCCCGATCCTGCACGGCCTGTGCACCTACGGCATCACCGCCCGGCTGCTCATCGGCCACTTCTGCGGCGGCGAGGTCAACCGGGTGCGCCGGATCTACGGCCGGTTCACCGCCCCGGTGCTGCCCGGCCAGGAACTGATCGTGCAAGCCTGGGCCGAAGGGAACGAGGTCGCCTTCCGCACCGAGACCAAGGAGGGCGGCGTCACCCTGGACCGGGGCGCGTTCACCTTCGCCTGACCAGGCACACTGGCTGTCATGATGCTCGACCCTGGCAAGCAGGTCTTCGGGAAATGACGACGATCAGAGCCCACGGCCACCCGGAGATCAGAGCCACCCACAGCAAAACGTGGGAACTGACCCCGGACGCCGAGCTGACCGCACGAGCCACCTGCGTGCTCGGCGTGCGCGCGGTGACCGAGGGCGGCCCGCTGGCCGGTCCGGTGCAGCTGCGGATCAGCGTGGGCGAGCACAGCGTGCTGGTGCGGGCCGTCGGCAACCCGAACTGGGTTCCCGGCGGCCCCGCCGTCATCCGGCGCAGCTCCGTCCGGCTGGCCAACACCCTGGCCACCGACGCCGACCTGTCCGCGGCCGACCTGCCCCGCGACCTGGCCGCCCGGCTCACCGACCCGGCTGCCGAGATCACCGTCGAAGTGTCCGCCGTGGACGATCCCGGCACGCTGGTCCTGTTCCACGCCAACGGTTCCAGCCCGCGCCTGTGCACCGAACTCGCCGCCGCCGACACGGTGATCGCCGAGGACGCGGGCGCCCGCGCGCTCATCGGCCGCTCCACCGGCGAAGGCGGCCGGACCCTGGTGGTGGCCACCGAGGACCTGCCCGGCCGCACCGTCCGGCACCTGCTCGGCGACCGCACCGAGGTCATCGGCCTGCCCCCCGGCCTGGCCGCCGCGGCCGCCTCGCCCTCGCCAGCCGGGATCTTCCTGGCCGAACCGGCCCGCAAACCCGCCGACGCCCTGCGCGCCGCACCGCTGGACGCCAAGGTCGTGCTCCGGCTGGCCGCCGAACACGCGGACAAGGTGCTCGCCGCCGCCCGCGACCGCGGCGCCCGCACCCTGGCCGTGGCCACCGAGCCCTACGCGGAGAGCGAGCGCCCGCGCTGGGGCGAGATCGGCGCCCTGGCCCTGCCCGACCGCGGCGAGTTCTGGCTCTGCCTCGACCCAGCCGCCACCGGGGGCCTGGACCCGCTGCTGCACAAGCTGGTCACCGGCCTGCTCGCGCAGGGCGTGCCTGCCCGCAGCGTGGCGCAGAGCCTGGCCGAGCTGCCCGGCTTCACCCGCCGCACCGCCTACGACGCCGTCCAGCAACTGAAGGACATAAGCTCCTGAAGTGCGTCGCGTAACCGGCAAGCAGGTCGTCGACCTGACCGCGGAGCAGTTCACCGAACTCCGCGCCCAGTACACCTCGGTCCTGCTCGACGTCGGCACCGGCGACGGCAAACACCCGCTGCACCTGGCCCGCAAACACCCGGACCAGCTGGTCATCGGCCTAGACGCGGCGCCGGACAACTTCCGCAAGACCGCGGGCAAGGCCGCCGCCAAACCGGCCAAGGGCGGACTGGCCAACCTGATCTACCTCTGGCACGCCGCCGAGGCACTGCCGCCCGAACTGCGCGACATCGACGAGCTGCACGTGCTGATGCCCTGGGGCAGCCTGCTGCGCGGGGTGCTGGACACCGAGGGCGCGCTGCTGCGGCAGCTGGCCGCCTGCTGCCGCCCCGGCGCGGACTTCCTGGTCACGCTGAACCTGCACGCCTGGCGCCCGCCGGTGCCCGAGGTCGGCGAGACCGCCGAGCCCACCCCGGAATCGGCCACCGAGGTGCTGGCCAAGGCCTACGCCACCGCGGGCTGGCAGCTCGAAGCCGCCAAGTACCTCACCCCGGAGGAGATCGCCGGGCTGGCCACCTCCTGGACCCGCAGGCTCAACTCCTCCCGCGACCAGCTCGACGTGCTCGCGCTGCGCGGCAAGATCGCCTAAACCGACACCGGACAGCGTGCCGAGGTCAGGTTCACCAGCACCGTGCCCACCCCGTAGATCCCGCCGGTGGCCAGGTGCCGGGCCGCGACCGTGCACACGATCTGGTTGACCGCCCACGAGTTCAGCGGCAGCAGCGAGCCGTCCGTGCCGTGCACCTCCACCTCGACCGTATTGCGCTCGGTCACCGTGGCGCTCAGCTCGCCGACCCCGCTGCTCGGCAGCGCGCTGGACAGGCCGCGCGGATCGTCCTCGGTGATCCCGTTGAACAGCTCGCGCAACGCGGTGTTGTAATCGCCCAGCTTGCCGATCTTGCGTACCACCGGGGTCGGCCGGTTGCCCTGCAGGAAGTACAGCGTCGGCCCCTCGGCGAGCCCGCGCGGACCGTCGCCGCCCGCCACCGGCGGGGTCGGCCGCACACCGCACCCGGCCAGCAGCGCCAGCGCCGCCAGCACCGCGGTCAGCCGCTTCACCACGGACCACCCTCCTCGAACGCCTGCGCCTCGATCCCCCTGGCCAGCCTGGGCAGCCGCAGGGTGAACCGGGCCCCGCCGTGCGGCGCGTTGGCCGCCTCGATCGTGCCGTAGTGCAGTTGCGCGTTCTCCCAGGCAATGGCCAGCCCGAGCCCGCTGCCCTCGGACCGGGACCGCGCCGAGTCGGCCTTGTAGAAGCGGGCGAACACCTGCGGCAGCACCGCTTCCGGCAGTCCAGGCCCGTGGTCGGTCACGCTGAACTCGATCCACTGTGGACTCGCGGTCAGCGTGGCCACCACCGGCGGCTGACCGTGCCGCAGCGCGTTGCCGACCAGGTTGGCCACGATCACGTCCAGCCTGCGCGCGTCCAGCTTGGTCAGCACGCCCTCGGGCAGCTCGGTCCGCACCGAGTCGATCCAGCCGCGGGCGCGCAGCGTGTTGCGCACCGCCTCGGCCACGTCCACCTCGGTCAGCACCAGCCTGGCCGCGCCCGCGTCGAACCGGGAGATCTCGATCAGGTCCTCCACCAGCCGGGCCAGCTTGCGGGTCTCCTGCCCGACCAGCCGGGCCGCGATCTGGGCATCCCCTGGCAGGTTCGCCGACTCCTCGTCCAGCACATCGGTCACCGCGGTCATCGCGGCCAGCGGGGTGCGCAACTCGTGCGAGACATCGGCGACGAACCGGCGCGCGTCCGCCTCCATCCGCTGCAACCCGGTCACCGTGCGGTCCAGCGCGGCCGCGGTGTCGTTGAAGGTGTGCGCCAGATCGGCCAGCTCGTCCGAGCCCTTGACCTCCAGCCGCGCCCCCAGGTCGCCACCGGCCAGCCGCCGGGTGGCCCCGCGCAGCTCGCGCACCGGCCGCAGCACCCCGCGCGCGGCCAGCAGCGCCAGCAGCGCGGCCAGCGGCAGCGCCAGCAGACTGGTCTGCCACGCGCTGTTGGCCAGCGCGCTGATCTGCTGTGCGGGCCCGGACAGGTCCCGGAGCAGGTAGATCTCCATGCCGGTCGGGCTCGGCTCCTCGCCTGCCTTCTTGGTCATCACCGGCATGCCGACGAAGAACACCGTGCCGCTGCCGCCGGGGGTCTGGCCGCGCTGGAACATCACGATGCCCCGTTCCCGCACCGCGGCCCGCAACTCGCCGGGGAAGTCCGCCAGCCGGTACCCCTGCGGGCGGGAGGTCAGGTTCTGGTAGGTCACCACCACGGCGCCGCCGGGCAGTCTGGTGGAGATCTGGTCCAGGGTGGTCTGGGTCGGCGGGAAGCTGATCTCCGGGGCGAGCTGGTTCACCGCGGCCCGCGCGCTGTCCATGATCTGGTCCTGGGCGTACTTGAGCACGGTGGTGCGGGCCGAGACGTAACTGGCCCCGGCCGCGGCGGCCGCGCCGAGCGCGGCGATGGCCAGGAAGGCGAAGACCAGCCGGGCACGCAACCCGCGGGCCCACACCGGCAGCGAGTCGAGCAGCCTGCTCATACCGGGCCGAACCGGTAGCCGAAGCCGCGCACGGTCTGCACGTACACCGGGCTGGCCGGCCGGTCCTCGATCTTGGCCCGCAACCGCTGCACGCACGCGTCCACCAGCCGCGAGTCACCCAGGTAGTCGTGCTCCCAGACAGCTTGCAGCAGCTGCTGGCGGCTGAACACCTGCCCAGGCGAGGCGGACAGCTCCAGCAGCAGCCGCAGCTCGGTCGGGGTCAGCCCGACCTGCCGGTTGTCCTTGGCCACCACCAGCGCCTGCCGATCGATCTCCAGCGACCCGTGCCGCTCCTTGGCGGTCTGCTCGCTCGACCCGCGCCGCAGCACCGCCCGGATCCGCGCGTCCAGCACCCGCGGCTGCACCGGCTTGACCACGTAGTCATCGGCCCCGGCCTCCAGTCCGCCGACGATGTCCATGTCATCGCTGCGCGCGGTCAGCATGATGATCGGCACCTCGCCGCCAGCCCTGATCCGGCGGCACACCTCGAACCCGTCGATGCCGGGCAGCATCAGGTCCAGCACCACGATGTCCGGGGCCTGCGCGCGCCACGCGTCCAGGCCCAGCTCGCCGGTGGCCGCCGCGTCCACGGTGTAGCCCTGCCGCCGCAGGGCCAGTTGCAGGCCCTCGCGCACGGCATGGTCGTCCTCGATCAACAGCACCCTCGGCATGGCACCGATTATCGAGGTCGCCGACCCCGCCCGCCGACCTGGTGCGCCGGCTGTAGCAGAACCATGACAAGGCGCGGACCAGCCGTGGACATCCGCGGCCGACCGTAGTGGCATGCGCAACCAGACCCCTTACCTGGACGCGCCCACCACACCGATCCAGCTGCCCGGAACCAAGCCACGTCGCCGGTTCCGGGCCTGGAGCGGAGTGGCTGGGCTCAGCCTGACCCTGCTGCTGGTCACCGGCTTCGTCATCTACGGCCTGCCCTCGCCGGAGAACCCCGGCGGCCAGCTCTTCGGCGGCCTCACCGGCGGCACGAGCGCGAACAACCGCACCGGTGGGTCCACCGCCAGCGAGTCCTGCACCTTCCCGGCGCAGCGGGCCGAACGCCTGGAGGTGCCCAGCGAGCTGGAGCCGGACCGGCTGCAGCCGAAGATGCGGGATGCCTTCCAGCAGGCCCGCTGCGCGGCCAAACAGGACGGGGTGGAGATCCTGGTCAAATCGGCCAAGCGCACCGCGGCCGAGCAGCGCAGGCTGTACCGGCAGGAGATCAAGAACCGCGGCTCGGAGGCGGAGGCCCGCAAGTGGGTGCTGCCGCCGGAGGAGTCCGCGCACGTCAAGGGCACCGCGGTGGACGTGAAGCCGCAGTCCGGCGCGAAGTGGCTGGAACAGAACGGCAACCAGTGGGGCCTGTGCCGCACCATCGACCGCGAGTGGTGGCACTTCGAGTACGACCAGGACTGGGTGGGCAAGCGCTGCCCGGCCCCGCGCTAGCCCCGGCGCTGGCCACGCACCAGCCTGGCCACCTCCTGCCGCACCGGCTCGAAGCCGCTGCCCGCGAAGGCGTTGCCTGGGCACTGGGTGGCCACCCAGTCCCGGTGCCTGGCCAGCACCGGACCGTCGTAACGCTGCCCGTCCTCCACGTTGTGGTAGTTCAACCGGGCCAGCGGGTCCAGCCCGCAGAGCAGGCTCAGCGCGGCCAGCGTCCTGGTCAGGGTGCCCACCGCGCGCGGATCGGGCTGCCCGCCGGTGAAATCGCCGAGCAGGCAGATCCCGATGTTGCCCGGGTTGTGGCCGCGCACGTGCCCCGCGGTCACCGTCTCCGCCCTGCCGTTGACCGGCGGCTGCCGGAACACCGCGGGCCCGCCGGTGTGCCTGCCCTGGTAGAGCGTGCCCTCGGGGTCGATCACCAGGTGGTAGCCGATATCGCCCCAGCCCTTGGCCACGGTGTGGCCGTGGTAGATCGAGCGCACCGCCGCGGCCCGGTCCGCGCCGACGCCGATCGCCGAGTGGTGCACGGTCAGGCACTGCACCGGGCTGAAGGTGGCCGGCCAGACCTCGCCCTGCGGGCCGAAGCGCAGTTTCTCGTCCGCGCCCCACTCCGCCCTGGTGCGCAGCCGCACGGCCAGCTCCGGCCGTCCCGGCGCGGCGAGTTCGGCAGGCGGTTGCCTGCTCCCGGCCCAGGCCGGACCGGCGCCGGTGAGCACGGCCCCGGCCACCCCCGCCAGGCCCGTCAGTAGTGCACGGCGCGTAGTCATGGCCACCTCCTGAATCGCAGCGTAATTAGTTGACCACGCAGCGGAATAGGGCACAAACTAGGCCGAATGATCTAGCCACACTGCGCCGATCGTTCGCCTGCGGACAAGTAGACCGATGGGTCGGTTTTGTCCTCCAAACGAGTGACGACGATCGGCGGGAAGTGCAGGTTCCAACGTCAGAATCCCCGGTGGAAGACGACTACCTTCATAGGTGGCGTCACGATCGAGTGTGAGGCGACTCCAAGAAGGCAAGACGTCGAAAGGGGACCGCCGTGGATCCAGTGACACTGCGTGCACGAGCCGCCGGGGTGCGCGCACGAGTCGGCGCTTACCGGGTCGCCCAGATCGATGCCGTTCCGCTCTTCCAGCACGGGGTCGCCGCGGTCCTCGGCCGCGATCCCCGGGTGCAGTGGGTCGGCGCGGCCAGCTCCCCCGGCAGCGCGGTGCAGCTCTGCCGCGCGGCCCAACCGAACGTGCTGCTGATCGACTGCGAACTGGACCCCGGCGCGCACCTGTGCCGGATGCTGACCGGCATGCAGCCCAGCCTGGTGGTGATGACCCTGTTCCGCCCCGGCCAGCGGGCCGCGGGTGAGGTGGAGATCGCCCGGCGCGCGGGCGCCAAGGGCTTCCTGCCGCGCGAACTGGACCCGGCCCGGCTCCCGGAGGCGATCTGCCAGGCGGTGGAGCTGGGGCTGTACGTGGACCCCGCGCTGACCGCGCTGCTCACCCCCGGCCGGGTCATCGGCGCGCAACGCGGCTCCGGACCGGCGCTGTCCAAGCGGGAGTTCGAGGTGCTGCGGCTGATCGCGGACGGGCTGACCGCGAAGAACATCGCGCACCGCCTGGAGGTCTCCGAGGAGACGGTGAAGACCCATGTCCGGCGGATGCTGCGCAAGCTCGACGCTCGGGACCGGGCGCACGCGGTGGCGCTGGCCTACCAGGCCGGCCTGCTCGGGGAAGCAGCGGCGGCCGATGAGGTGGTGCGGTTGATGCCGGTGACCAGGGCGGTCGCGGCGCGCTGAGGCTCGGGATGCTCAGCGCGCCCTGCTGCTGAGCGAGTTCAGTGCGCCTGCTGGCGGAACTCCCAGTCGAGGCGCTGCATGACCCACTCCTGGGCCAGGGCCATCGGGGAGGTCTGGCGCTGCGCGGCCAGCTCGCGGAGCTGCTCGTTGGCGATCAGGCTCAGGCGGAGCTGGTGCACCTCGGCATTGCCGAAGCGGCGGCCGGTGGCCGTGGTCTCGACGTCGGCCTCGGGGGCCAGCGCGGCGAGGTAGTTGTCGAGCTCCGCGTCGGGAGCGAGCAGTTCGGTCTCGGCTGCCGGAGCCGGGCGATGACGGCCGTTCTTCGATCGACTGAGAAGCACGGCAGACACGGTAACGAACCGGTGTCGAGGATACGAGACCTGTGACCTACACGTCAGTGTGTAACACCGCGAACGGGCTATTGACATGGAGAGGCCCCCGCGCCAGGGGGAGGAGCACGGGGGCCGGAGGGGATCTCCACAGGCGCTGACCGGGGGTGTGTCAGCAAAGTGATTGTTGCATGCTCACTCGTCGGTGCCCAGGGATGTCGTGGAAGTTTTTTGTTTATGTCCTGTACTTATTCACCAAAACGGCGTTATGAACATCGGGTGACCGAGTTTGTGCACAGTGTGGATTAAAACCGATCTCACTCGGCCCAAGACCGGAATCGGTGCAAGCGCAAGCTGTTTGTGACCACGAACACACTGGAGAACGCCATCGCCGCGCCGGCCAGCATTGGGTTGAGTACCCCGGCCGCGGCCAGTGGCAAACCTGCCACGTTGTAGGCGAAGGCCCAGAAGAGATTGCCCTTGATGGTGCCGAGGGTGCGCCTGGACAGCCGGATCGCGTCCGCGGCCACCCGCAGGTCCCCGCGGACCAGGGTCAGATCGCCTGCCTCGATGGCCACATCGGTGCCGGTGCCCAGGGAAAGCCCCAGGTCGGCGGCTGCCAGCGCGGGCGCGTCGTTCACCCCGTCGCCGACCATGGCCACCACCCGGCCCTCGCCCTGCAGCCCGCGCACCGCGGCCACCTTGTCCGCAGGCATGACCTCGGCGATCACATCCGCCGCCGGGATGCCCACCTCCGCGGCCACCGCGGCGGCCACCGTGGCGTTGTCCCCGGTCAGCAGCACCGGCCGCAGCCCGAGCTGGCGCAACCTGCGCACCGCCTCGGCACTGGTCGGCTTCACCGTGTCCGAGACCATCAGCAGCCCGGCCGCCACCCCGTCCACCGCGGCCGCGACCACCGTGCGCCCGGACCCCTCGGCCACCCGCACCGCCTCGGCCAGCTCCGCGGTCAGCTCGACCCCGCGCTCGGCCAGCAACCGCGGCCGGCCGACCACCACTGCCCGCCCGGACACCGTTCCCTGCACACCGAGGCCTTCGTTGTTGCCAAAATCGGCCACCGTCGGCAGCTCGCCGACCTCCTTGGCCGCACCGTCGGCGATGGCCCGTGCGATCGGGTGCTCGGAGGCCGCCTCCACCGCCCCGGCCAGCCGCAACAGCTCGATCCGGTCCACGCCCTCGGCCGGGACCACCCCCGCCAGCGTCATCACGCCGGTGGTCACCGTGCCGGTCTTGTCCAGCACGATGGTGTCGACCCGGCGGGTGGACTCCAGCACCTCCGGCCCCTTGACCAGGATGCCGAGCTGCGCGCCCCGCCCGGTGCCGACCAGCAGCGCGGTCGGCGTGGCCAGCCCGAGCGCGCACGGGCAGGCGATCACCAGCACGGCCACCGCCGCGGTCAGCGCGAAGGAGGCGGTGGCGCCCCACAACAACCAGAAGGCCAGTGTGGCCGCCGCGATCACCAGCACCACCGGCACGAACACCGCGGAGACCCGGTCGGCCAGCCGTTGCACCTGCGCCTTGCCCGCCTGCGCCTGCTCGACCAGCCGGGCCATCTGGGCGAGCTGGGTGTCCGCGCCGACCCGGCTGGCCCGGACCACCAGCCGACCGCCCGCGTTCACCGTGCCCCCGGCCACCGCCGTGCCCGGCCCGACCTCCTCCGGCACCGACTCCCCGGTCAGCATCGACCGGTCCAGCGCCGAGGTGCCCTCCTCGACCACGCCGTCGGTGGCCACCTTCTCGCCCGGCCGCACCACGAACAGCGTGCCCACGGTCAGCGCGTCCACCGGGATCCGCCGCTCCCTGCCGTCTGCCAGCACCGCGACATCCTTGGCGCCCAAGGCAAGCAGCGCCCGCAGTGCCGCGCCGCTGCGCCGCTTGGAGCCGGCCTCCAGCCAGCGGCCCAGCAACAGGAACATGGTCACGCCCGCGGCTACTTCCAGGTAGATGTCCGCGGTGCTGGACTCCCGTGGCAGCAGGCTGAACTCGTGCACCATGCCGGGCATCCCGGCCCCGCCCCAGATCAGCGCGTACACCGACCACAGGTAGGCCACCGCGACACCCATCGAGACCAGGGTGTCCATCGTGGTCGCGCCGTGCCGCAGGTTCACCGCGGCGGTGCGGTGGAACGGCCAGCCACACACCAGCACCACCGGCGAGGACAGCGCCAGCGCGACCCACTGCCAGAACGGGAACTGCAACGCCGGGATCATCGAGAGCAGGATGACCGGCAGGCCGAGCAGCGCGGCGATCACGAAGCGCGCCTTGAGGTCCTCGGCCCGCTCGTCAGTAGCTTCACCGTCCACAGTGGACTGTGTGGCCGGTTGCGGCGGGATCGCGGTGTACCCGGCGGCCTCCACCGCCGACACCAGCGCGCCGACGTCCAGGCCGTCCGGGTAGGACACGGTGGCCCGCTCGGTGGCGAAGTTGACCGTGGCGGTCACGCCGTCGAGCTTGTTCAGCTTGCGTTCGACCCGCCCGGCACAGGCCGCACAGGTCATCCCGCCGATGGCCAGCTCGATCCGCCGGCCCGCCTCCGTGGTCGTCACAACCGCTCCCCTCCGCCTCGCCTACCGGATGCTCAGCTGGTGAGCTGGTAACCGGCCTCGGTCACCGCGGCCTGGACCTCGGCCGCGGTCAGCTCGCGCTCGCTGGTCACGGTCACCGCGCCGGTGGGCAGATCCACCGCGACGCCGGTGACCCCGGCGACCTCGGACAGCTCCTCGGTGACCGAGCTGACGCAGTGCTGGCAGGTCATGCCGGTGACGGTGTAGGTGGCGCTGACGGACATGAGTGCTCCTCGTTCAGGTTCAGGGGAAACGGGACCCGCTCACGACTACGGATCCCGGCGGCAGGGCGTTCGGTCAGGACTTGACCAGGCGCGCGATCGCCTCGGCCGCCTCGCGGACCTTGGCCTGGGCCGCCTCGTCACTGGTGCGCGCGGCCTCCACGACACAGCCGGCCATGTGCTCCTCGAGTAGTTCGAGGGCGAAGGCCTGCAGTGCCCTGGTCGCGGCCGAGACCTGGGTCAGCACGTCGATGCAGTAGGTGTCGTCGTCGACCATCCGCTGCAGTCCGCGGACCTGCCCCTCGACTCGACGGAGTCGGCGCAGGTGGGCGTCCTTGCGTTTGCTGTACGGGTGGCTGTGTTCCTCGGCCATGCTGTGAGCATACCCCTAGGGGGTAGGGGTAAACGCCAGAGAGGTGGCCTGGCTCACAGAACGCTTGTCCTGTCAAGGGACAGATTGCCAACCGTTGATTACACAGGGTTCTTGATGAATCACTCGGCGGGGGGCTGTGAGCGAGGAAACCAGTGGCTAGCCTGCCTGCGAAGCCAACGTCGGGGAGGCGCCATGCACGGGTCGCTCGAGGTGCGGAAGTACCTGTGGGAACAGGACGACACGGTTGCCAAGGGCAGCGGGGTGCCGCTGCCGCGGAACGGAGAGCCATCCCGGATCTCCGCGGAACAAGTACACAGGGCGCGCATGGCCGTGGCGCGTGGCGCTTTAGACGCCGAGGACTGCCGCATGCTGCTTGACATGCTGGGACTCGTGCCCAGTGAGGAGGACGGCATCCCGCCGGTGCGGCGGTAGCGCCTGGGCGCGACAAACGATTGGGCCGGTGCGGGACGTGGCCGCGGAAGCCACGCCCCGCACCCCCGAGACGCACACCCCCCGGCGCCCGCCTCGGGCTGCCGCGGCAAAACATACCGAGCGGTCGGCTGGTCCGGCAATGAATCAGTTTCATGGTGTCGCGGACAGCACAGGGTGATGGCCTTTCACCCGGTGGTAGGACCGCTGTGCGGAATCCCGTCGAAGAGGTAACTTGCGGTGCCGCCAGTGATCACGGAGCCGCCATGCCCACGCAGCCAAGAGCCCAGGTCACCCGAGAGTCGATCATGGTCGCCGCCGCGTCGGAGTTCGACCGGCTCGGCTACGCCGCCGTCTCGCTCAGCCTCATCCTGGAACGCTGCGGCGTGTCCAAGGGGGCCTTCTACTTCCACTTCCCGTCCAAGATCGCCCTGGCCGCGGCCATCATGGAGTCCGAACAGGCGCTGTGGCCGGAGCTGACCCGCCGCTGGGACGAACGCGGCCTGGACGCCCTGCGCACGCTGATCGGCTCCACCACCCAGGCGGTTGAGATGATCTCCGGCGACCCCATCGTGCGCGCGGGAGTCCGCCTCTCCACCGACCCGGAAGTGCACGCTTCCGGACTGCGCCCGCAGTACCTGAACTGGGAGTCCCTGCTGACCGTGCTGGCCGAACGGGCCAGGGACGAGGGACTGCTGCGACCGGGTGTCGATCCGGTGGAGGTGGCGCGGGTGCTCAACGCCGTGTTCGCTGGGAACCGGGAGATCGCCGCGGCCCTGACCGGGTACGCGGACTACGTCGCCCGGATGGACCAGGCGTGGCGGGTGCTGCTGCCTGGTATCGCCACTGACGAGTGGCTGACCCAATGGCGAACCGCCTCCGCGGGAGGCGGCTGAGGAGGCAACACGTGACCAGTCCGGTCGAGGTCGCTGAGGCGACCCGGAAACCGCTGGTGAAGCTGGGCGGAGTGTTCATGACCTCGCCCCAGATGAACGCGCACACCAAGGCCCTTGAACTGCCCAGGGGCGGTCTGTACTTCCGCGGCCGGTCCGCGGTGCTGGGCGATCCGTCCTCCACCGTGGTCGCCGAGCTGTACGGCATCTTCCCGAAGTGGCTGATGCACGCGGTGATCCCGCAGGTCACCCAGCTGCTGCCGGCCACGGCCGCGGTGGCCGAGTTCTCCGCGGCCTGCTGGGAGTGGGGCCGCGAGGCGCTGGCCGAGGTCCCGGAGGCCGCCCGCACCGCCGAACTGCTGTTCCAGATCAGCGACGGCGCGGACGCCGGCAACCTGCCGTTGTTCGCCGGCTGGCGGGAGGCCCCACGCCCCGAGGACACCCCGGCCCGGCTGGCGCACGCGCTCAACCTGGTGCGCGAGTACCGCGGCGGCCTGCACTTCGGTGCGCTGCGTGCCTGCGGCATCGGCATCGCCGAGGCGCTGGCGGTCAACCCGGAGAGCGGCAAGCAGATCATGACCAGGCTGGCCTGGCAGGAGGAGGAGGCCGACGCGCTGATCGCGCGCACCGAGGCCAACCCCGACCTGCCCCGCCGCTGGCGCCAGGCCGAGGAGCTGACCGACAACGCGATGGGCCGGACCCTGGCCGACACGCTGTCCGAGGCGGAGCTGGTCGAGTTCCGCGAGCTGATGCGGGCACTGCCGACCCCATGACCGGGCGGATGGGGCAGTGGCGGAACTCACAGGGGTTCGACTGCCGCTGCTCCATCCGGGTAAGTGGGCTCGGATGGGTGACTTCGGCAGGTCGGGCGGGGGCGTCTTGATCGCCGGATGCGCTGGCTCGGTGAGCGTTTTCCCTGGTGGCGAGCTTTCTGGACCCCCGTTTTGGAACTTCGGCCCCCCGTGCCCTAAGCTATCCATGCTCCCAACGGAAAGCCGTTGAGGGTGCAGGAGAACTTCTGATTCACTGGAGTCAGAAACATCCGGCCCCCATCGTCTAGTGGCCTAGGACGCCGCCCTTTCAAGGCGGTAGCGCGGGTTCGAATCCCGTTGGGGGTACGCAGTACAGCACGATGCAAGGCCCAGTGGCGCAGTTGGTTAGCGCGTCGCCCTGTCACGGCGAAGGTCGCGGGTTCGAGTCCCGTCTGGGTCGCAAAAGGGGTTCGCTCCACGGAGCGAGCCCCTTTCGGCCAGGTAGCTCAGTTGGTACGAGCGACCGCCTGAAAAGCGGTAGGTCGGCGGTTCGACCCCGCCCCTGGCCACCATATCTGACCAGGCAAAACAAAAGCCCCCTGATCACTCAGGGGGCTTTTGGGTCTCAGTTCGGGTCTCAGTCGGTACCCCAGAGCAGCCCGCCAACCTGGTCAGCCACGCCGCGCTGGATGACTGCGGTCACGTGCTGGTACCGCCTCGCCATGGCGCTGTTCGACCAGCCCAGCAGCTCCATGACGACCGGCTGAGGAACACCGAGCAGCAGTAGCACCGTAGCCGCAGTGTGCCGGGCGTCATGTAGCCGAGCATCCCGAAGACCGGCCTCGGCCAGCAGCTCTTTCCACTCGGCCAGATCCTGGCGCGGATCAATCGGCCGACCGTTGGGCTGGGTGAACATCCAACCGCCTTCCTGCCACTCCGACCCTGCGTGCTCGCGCTCCTTCGCCTGCTCCTTCTCGTGGTCCAAGACCAACGCGAACAGCTGATCTGGCAACGGAATCCCCCGCTTTCCGGCCTTGGACTTCACCGGGACTTCGACCAGACCTCCGCCGTGGCGTTTCGGGCACCAGCGGGCGTGACTTTCGCAGTTCGCCGGGCAGGGCGGTGGACACGGCTTCCGGCTGTGCCGCTTGCAGGTTTCCTTGCAGGGCAACACTTTGTGGTACCTCGCGCCGCACGCTTTCGGATCATCGCAACCGTGTTGCCAGGTCTGTCGTTGAAGCTGCTTGGGCAGCCGAAGCAGCTTGTTCTTCCTGTCCAGGCGCGACCACTTCGCGCCGATCGCTTCGCCCTGCCGAGGCCCCAATGCGAGCGCGAGCACATACCGCACACCGTTTCGACGGCGAAGCGCACGCCCGATCAGAATCTTGACCTCATCAACGTCGTACGGCTCGATCTCTTCTTCCTCAACCTTCGGTGCCTTCGCCAGTTCGACCGGATTGCGGAAGATGTGCTCTCGGTTCTTGGCCTCCCCGAATGCAGTCCGCGCAGTCCGGTGCACCTGGTGAGCGGTAGCGGGTTTCCGCCCCTGTTGCAGGATCTTCGCGTACAACTTCTCGAAATGCTCAGGCTCGATCTTGTCGAGTCGGTGCGCTCCGAGATGGGGAATCAGCCAGTGATAGACCGCAGTCCGGTACGCATTGGCGGCCTTGTATCGCACGGACGGTTTGGCGATGTTCTCGAACCAGTGCGTAAGCCATGCCTCTACGGTCTGCGCTCGGCCAGGCTTCCGTACCTTCCCAGTTGCTCGCGCCGTTTCCAGCGCCTGAACTGCGTCACTGACTTCTGTCTCGGTTTTGCGTTTGACATGCCGCCGGTCGGGTTCGCCGTTGTCGAGCGTGCCCATGGTGACGCGGCCGTGCCAGAGCTGGTCGTACTCGCTGAAGTAGATGCTGGACGCGCCGTTGGGGGCGCGGGTGCCTTCGGGACGTTTCTTGCGTGGCATGCCCGATCTCCGTTACTCGTAGTGACTGGACTTGGGTGTGCGAGGTCGCGCGGCCGGAGGGGTGAAACCGGCTGCTGGGGGTGTTTTCAGGGGTTGCGGTGCCGTGGCCGCTAGGCGCTAGACCGGCAGGGAGGGACCCGCACTGGGCGTCCGCACGGGCGGTATTCGGGGTGTTTTGGCTGGTCGCTGGTGGTGGGTCCCTGGGGTCCCTCGCTGGTGTTGTCGCTGGTGATGTGAGGGAGGCTGGCCAGGGACCCGCTGAGGGAGAACTCCCTCCCTCCCTGATGGGTCCCTGAGCGGGTCCCTGGCCGGTGGCTGGGTCGGGCTGCTAGCGGAGGTGCTAGGTCTAGCGGCCCTGGCCGCTAGGAATTGAGTCGGCCGGAGGCCGTCCGCTTGGTTACGCCGCGTGAGCGCGGCCGGTGGCGCGTAGCTGGTTGGTGTAGGTGCGGAGGGCGTCCAGGGGGACGCGGCGGCTGCGCCCGATCCGCACGGAGTCGACCGCGCCGTTCTTGAGGAGGGCGAACATCCGGGTGCGGCCGATAGACAGCTGCGCGGCGGCTTGTTCGACGGTGAGCAGGATCCGGGCCGTGGTGGTTGCTGGCGTGGTCATCGGGACTCCTTTGCGGTGGGGGTGTGGCAGGTGGGGCAGAGTCCGTAGCTGAGCAGGATCGGTCCGGCGGCGGTGATCGTGCTGTGCAGCGTGGTGGCGGGCTTGCGGCAGCGGTCGCAGGTGCTGTCCTCGGCCGGGCTGGGGGCGAGCTGGGGGAAGCAGGTCGGGCAGACCAGGTGGCCGGGTGCCCAGACTGCGGCCATGGCGACTTGGGGAGCGGCGCCCAAGTGCCGGCACTTGCGCACGGTGCCGGTGACGATGGCGCACACCAGGGTGGTGAACTGCTCGGCCAGCCACGCCGACGGGGTGGAGCGGGTCAGGGTCATGGACTTCTCGCGGGCGGCGTCGTGCAGCACGCGGTGTGCCTCGGCGCTGGCGGCCTGCACCTGGTCCAGCAGGGCGACGGGGTTGGTGATCGCGGTCATCGGGATCGGTCCTTTCCAGGTCGTTGAGGTCGGTGACACCGGCGGGCGGGGTGTCACCGCCGGTGTCACCGGAGTTTGTGCAGCTCAGGCCAGGTCGGGTGACACGGTGACAGCGGTGACACCCTCTGCGGGACTCGTGTCACCGGCGGGGAAGTACCGGCCGCCCGGCAGGCTCCGCAGTTCGCCGCTCTCGACCATCCGGCGGCAGGTCTGCTTGACCGCGTCCGCCTTGAGTACCAAGGCCGCAGCGATTTCCGAGGGCCGTTGTCCAGGGTTGGCGCGCAGGTGGTTGAGGATGGCTGCGCGGGTGTCGCCCATGGTGTGGTCGCTGGCCGGGCCGTCCAGCAGTGACCACGCGCCGCGTTCGGGGGCGAAGGCGAGTGCGTGTTCGGCTTCTTCGACGTCGCGGCCGGTGATGTGCAGTAGCCCGTCCGCTCGGCCTCGGCCGCGTTCCAGGACCAGCACCGCATCGGCGGCACCGGCGATGCCGTTGGTGCCTGAGACGGTGGCCAGGAAGTCTTCAGCGGCGGCTTTGCGGACGTGGTGGACCAGGACCACCGCGACCCCGTAGCGGTCGGCAAGCCGCTTGGCGTGCCCGACTGCGGCGTAGTCGGCTTCATAAGCCGACATGCCCGCCGGTGGGACACCGCGCATCTTGGCGAAGACGTCGATCACGACCATGCGGGCGGCCGGGTGCTCCTCCAACCACGCCGCAATGGCTGCCACGCCACCGGTAGGGAATGGCGGGCACGCGGTGGCCAGGGTCAGCCCGTCCGGCGCGGGCGCGTCACCGAGCACGATCTCGATCCGGGTGCGCAACCGGCGGGGCGTGTCTTCCAGGGCCAGGTACAGGACCGGTCCGGCCTGGACGGAGATGCGTTCGAAGGCCAATCCTCCGGCAGCTATGGCCAGGCCCAGGGACAGGGACAGCCAGGACTTGCCGACCTTGGGTGGTCCGGCGAGCAGGCTCACCCCTTCGGCGAGAAACCCGGGCACGGCCCAGCGCGGTTCGGGGAACTCCATCCCCATCAGCTCGCTGGCGGTCCAGGCCGAGCGCGGACCGGCAGCCGATCCGGCAGGGCCGAGGGTGAAGCCGCCGGTGCCGCGCGGCAGCACCAGGTTGCTGGTTGCCGGTGCCGTGAACCCGGGTTCGGAGGTGGTGCCGTTGCTGTTGCCGCCAGGTGCGGCGGCAGGTTGTTCGCCGGTGGTTGCGGCCGGGGCGAGAGCGGCTGTACCCGGGGGCGGAACCGCGCGGAGGCGGGGTAGGCCCGGTGCCGGGGTGGTGGTGTCAGGGTGGTTCATGAACGCTCCCACTGGTGGTGTGCGCGGGGTGCTGGTGCGGGGTGCCGGGTGCGGCAGGCCCAGCCGGGCGGAATGCGGCTGGGACTGCCGGACCGGCAGGAACCGGCGGGCCGCAGGGCTGCCGTTTCGGCAGTCGCTCAGCGCCTGGTGAGGCCGAGTCCGTCGACGGCCCAGCCCAGTCGCCACGCCAGGCTGGTGCACCGGTCGTAGCGCCGTTTCGGCACCGGAACGCACCCGGTGGTGGACTGCCCGGTGACGATGCACCGGTTGTAGGCGAGGAGGTTCTCGTCGGTCTGCCGGACCGTGGCGGTGCCGAAACGGCAGACCGTGGCGACTACCAGGGCGGCCACTGCCGAGGCGTCCAGGTCGCCGGTGAGATCGGCGTCGGAGAGCAGCAGCGCGGCGGCGAACTCGCCGTAGCTGCCCAGCTCGAACAGTGCCGTGCCGGTGGTGGTGTCGGTGAAGGTGAACCGCGGATCGCGTGGTCCGGCCTGCCGTCGGGTGACCTGGATTGCGGCGCCGGTGAGGGTGGCGGTCATCAGACTGCCGCCTTGGCGCGTGCCCGGGTGCGTCGGGCCGGGGCGGTGGTGGGGAGGCCGTAGAGCTGGGCGACGCGGTCCCTGGCGTGGGTCAGGGCCTCGGCCCGCTCCGCGTTCAGCCCGCCCTCGCCGATCTCCACCTGGGCCTGCTCCACGGAGGGGGAGGCGTTGAGGAGGGTGTCCATGACCAGCTCGTGCGCCAGGGCGTCCTCGGCCAGGTCGGTGAGCTGCATGCCGCCGGTGAGCAGGACGTAGAGCACGGCGACCAGGTCTTCATAGGAGAGGGCGTAGGTCATGCTGACCTGCACGGTGGCCCGGGTGGTGTTCTGCTGACGCAGGCCGGACAGGCAGTGGGTGGCGTGGCCGCCGATGGTGCCGAAGGCGTGGTTCTGGGGGATCATTTCAGGCCACCTCCGCCGTCTCGTCGGTGTCCAGGTCGGCGGCGGAAGCGTTGTGCCCCATGGCCTTCAGCGCGGTGTAGGCGTCTTCGGCGGCGGCTTCCTCGAAAGCGCGGAGGGCGTACTCGGGGATGCGCAGGGACTTGCCGATGAGCAAGGCGTCGATCTTTCCGGCTTTGATGGCGCGGTAGATGGTGGCCTTGGAGATGTCATACCGTTCGGCGACTGCGTTGACCCGCAGGTAGCGGGTAGTCTGGTCCTGCATCTGATGGCTCCAACCGTTGAGGTGCGCGCCCCGGCCGGTGTTCCCGCACCGCCGGGGCTTCCTGTTGTCTGCCGCAGTCCGTGACTCCGGTGCGACAAGAGAGACAGTAGCAGTGCACTAGTACGCATGCAAGTGGTGCACTAGTGCACGCAAGAGAAGCGCCCTGAACTGCGGAAACGATCTACTGATACGGTGCGTGTGCTAGTACACGGTCTGGTAGAGGAGCGAGCAGTGCCGACCATCGAACGTGCGGAGCCGCCGTACTTGCAGGTCGCTCGACACATCCGCGAACAGATCAAGGCCGGGAAGCTGCAAGACGGGGACCTGGTGCCGTCGTCACGGGAGATCTCCCGGACGTGGGGTGTCGCGATGGCCACGGCCACGAAGGTGTTGGCTACCCTCCGAGCGGAAGGGCTGACTCGCGCCGTGAGCGGCGTGGGCACCGTTGTTCAGACGAATGGAACACTTCACCACTCCGCCCGTGATCGCAGTATCGCGATACATCGAACCGGCAAGATCTACCCACCTGGCCACTACGCCAAGATCCGCACAGCCGTGCTCAGTCCTGCGCCGGCGCTTGCGGCGGACGCGCTGGGTATCCAGGAAGGGGCACCTGCCATCCGCAGGCAGCGAACGACCTACACCGTTGACCACACCCCGGTTTCGACATCGGTGTCGTGGTTCGACGGTGCGCTCGCTGCGAGCTGCCCACTGCTGCTGTCTACCGAACGAATCGTTCAGGGAACAGCGCGATACGTGGAAGAGCAGAGCGGCCGAACGGCCGTGGTGACCTACGTGCAGCACGCCGCAGGCTTCGCCAGTGAGGAGGAAGCTGAGGAGTTGGGCGTCCCGGTGGAATCTGCCGTGCTAGTCAGTCGGAATAGGTTTGTGGATAGTGATGGCGTTGTTCTTGAGTATGGCGAATCGACAGCGCTTCCTGACCACTGGGTATTTTACGAGTACACCAACGAGGAAGCCGAATGAAGCACATTCACAGCGGTAAGGTTCGCGACCTGTACGAGATCGACGGTGATATGCTGTTGGTCGCTTCGGATAGAGTGTCGGTTTATGACGTTTCCCTGCCGACTCCGGTTCCCGATAAAGGTGCTCTCCTTACGCAGTTGTCGGCATGGTGGTTCGACAAGCTTCGTTCGGATGTGCCCAATCATGTGATCTCCAGTGAAGATGTTCCCGCCGAATTCTCTGGCCGCGCTCTCCGCTGCAAGCCGTTGAGAATGATTCAGGTGGAGTGTATTGCTCGCGGCTACCTGGCGGGGCTCGGACTGCGAGAGTACCGGGCGACTGGAGCTGTGTCGGGTGTGCCCTTGCCTGCTGGGCTTGTGGAAGGTAGTCGTCTTCCTGAACCCATTTTTACGCCGACAACAAAGATCTCTGATACGGGACACGATGAGTTCATCACCTTTGCGGATGTAGTGAACGATATCGGTCATGAGACTGCGGAGCGACTTCGTGATCTAACGATCGAGCTGTATGGCAAGGGTGCGGAGCATGCTGCCAAGAATGGAATCATCATTGCAGACACCAAGCTTGAATTCGGCTTTGATTCGGGCGGTGTCCTGACATTGGGTGACGAAGTTCTAACCTCCGACTCGTCGCGTTTCTGGCCTGCTGATGAATGGGAGCCTGGCCGCCCGCAGCATGCGTTTGACAAGCAGTTTGTGAGAGACTGGTCACTGACAACCGGATGGGACAAGACGCCACCCGGACCGGCTATGCCTGATGATATTGTGCAGGCAACGCGGGCGCGTTATATCGAAGTATACGAGCGTATCACCGGAAACCGGTGGGTTAGTAAGGAGTCTGTTTAATGTCGCAGGGTAACCAGACCTACGATCCCCGTCGACTGGTGGAAGACGTTATCGAACTCCTGACCGAGCGCGGACTACAGCCAGACCGTGACAGCGGTACCGCCGTGGATCGGATGACAGCGGCAAGCAAGCTGCTGCGCAACCTGGGCGTCATGCCTGCCGCCGCGCCGGAAGACTGGCTCGACCTGGATGGGCAGCGCGGCTACAACCGCGTTGTGCACGGCGACTAGGTCGCCACGCGCTGGACCTGGGGCAGCGGTGACACTCTCAACTCGGGGGTGTCACCGCTGTCACTGTGTCACCGCAGGTGGGCTGAGCTGGGAAAACGGCGGTGACACCCGGCGAAGGTGTCACCGTGTTCGGTAGCGGGCGTCACGTCCCCTCAACGCGGCCGGGCCGGTATCCGTACTGCAATCAGCGTTGGTGCGGTGACACCCCTCCCAGGCCCTGTCACCGGTGTCACCGGTGTCACCGCAGGTAGGTTGAGCTGGGAAAACAGCGGTGACATGTCGGTGACACCTCGGTGACACCGAGGTCGGGGTGTCACCGAGGCCGGTAGGCGTCTCGGCGGTGGGCCACGGTCAGGACCGTGACCACACGGGTGGTGTCGTCGATCGCGTACAGCACCCGGTATTCGCCCCGTCGGGTGCTCCATACCTGGTCATATGGTTCGTCCAGGGGCTTGCCGAGACGGCGCGGGTTGCCCGCGACTGGTCCGGTGATGTGCTCGAACAGCGCGGTGGCGACATCCATGGGCAGCCTGTTCATGCTGCGGCGGGCGCCGGGGGTGAAGGTGACCGTGTAGGGCGTAGCCGCGGTCACCGGTCACCGGAACGGGCGCGCAGGTCCGCCGCGATCTCGTCGGCGGACACTGTTCGGCCGGCGCGCATGTCCTCCATGCTTTCGCGCAGGTCTCGGACCAGGTCGGCATCGGCGAGCACGTCGATCGTTTCGCGGAGGCGGTCCAGCTCGCCGGAGGGGACGACGTCGGCGACGTGTTCGCCGTGTGCGATGACGGCGACGGTTTCACCGCCTTCGGCGCGGCGCACGGCGTCTTCCCAGCGGGCTGCCTGCTGGGCGGCGGCTTGCTGGTAGGTGTGCAGGTCGTCTGCGGAGACGCTGACGGGCTGCTCGCTCACGGGGCCTCCTTCCTGGGTGTGCTGGCGGATGTCACGTCCCCAGGGTAGCCGGGCCGGGGGTGGCGCGGACAGGGCGCTGAGAGCACCGTAGAGCGCCGAACGGGGGAGGGGCGGGTGGGTTAATCGCGGGTTAAGTCGCGGGTTAGATCGGTCGGGCCGGGTTAGATTTCTAACCCGGGGGCTAACTCGACCTTAACCCGCCTTGAACTGCGGAAAGTTAGAAAACTAACTGGGTTAGATCGACCGCTGAACGTGTGTTGATCATGCGTTTTCGGGGGTACGGCGACGGTCCGGGCGAGCTAACTCGGCTGGGAAGGGCGGGAGCCTGACCAGCCGGGCTGGGCGGGGGCTTCCCCTGGTTCCAGCCGGTCTGAGATCGGCTGGAACCAGGGGGGCGGGATGTCATGTCCCCTGGGTGAGTGGCGCGTGAGCCAGCATGCGAGGCGTGAATACTCACTCCCGGGTTCGTGGGGCGCGTTCACGCGGGTTGAGCTGGGCTGAGCCCACCGGAGTGAACGAGTGAACGGGGGCGTGTCGGTGGCCTCGTGAGGGCTGGGACAGGGGGTGTGGTCGGGGCTGGCCTGTTCACTCACTGGCTGCTGGCTGCGGAGGCAGGAAGAGCAGCCCTACTACCCTCGCCCGGGGTAGTAGGGCCAGGGTCTCAGTCCGGGTCTCAGTCCGGGTCCGTCCGAACTGTCTCCGATCGTTGCTACGGTTGCGCTGACCAGCCGAAACGTCCGGGATGGACGATACCGAACGGCCGACCCGAGAACTGAAAAGCGGTAGGTCGGCGGTTCGACCCCGCCCCTGGCCACCGAAATGGGATCCCCCTGCTCATCCCCCGAGCTGGGGGATTTCGCTTTTTTCGGTGGCATCCGACCCGGGGGGCCGAGCCCCCCGGACCCCCACGTTGCGGTCGGCTCTGAACCAGCGTGGTTGCGTGGGTAGCGGTGTGTTGTGGGGTTGTCCACAGGTTGTCCACAGGTGTTAACGCTTAACTGGGGTTGGTTAACTGTTAACCCTGACGTTCGTTGGTGGTTGCGTTCTAGCTTTGGGTTCCCTGCTTTGGAAGGAACCTGATGAAGGCGTTTATCCCTGCGGTATTACTTTCGTTGGTATTTCCTGCTAGTGCTTCTGCTGATCCTGGTGATGTTGTTGGGAAGTGGATTGATCCGGGTGGCGGTCAGCTAGTTGTGTCTGTTTACGGAGAGGGTGCTGCTGAGCAGGTTCGGCAAAGTGGCTCTCGGGTTCAAGTTGTTTCTCGCAGTCGGGCTGAGCTTGATGGGATTGTTCGGCGAGTTGGTTCGGTTGCTGCGGGGCCGACTGGGGTTACCTCTTGGGGGATTGATCCGGTTAGTGCGCAGGTGGTGGTTCGGACTGTGGCTACGGCTAGTGCTGATGTGGTGGCGCGGATTCGGGGGTTTGGCGAGGCTGTGCGGGTAGTGGTCGATGCTTCGGCACCAGTTCAGCAGGCTGGGGAGGTTCGGACGGGGAACCCGTGGTGGCCGGGGAGCGAAAGCAACTGCTCTGTTGGCTTCGGGGCCACTGATTCTGCTGGGGGGAAGCACTTTTTGACTGCCGGGCACTGCACTAATGATGTTGGTCAGGCTGCTTATGGTCAGTCTGGGCAGCAGAATCGGGTTGGTACGTCGAACGTTGGTGGGTCCCGTAGCGTTAATGCGCGGGAAGGGGATATGGGGGTTGTTGCGGTCACGGAGGCTGGGTGGGGTCTGTCGCCTTCGGTGAATACTTGGGGTGGTGCTGCCGTTACTGTTTCGGGTTTTGTGGAGCCTGTGGTGGGGCAGAGTACTTGTCACTCGGGGAATACTTCTAAGTGGCAGTGTGGGCGGGTTACTGCGGTTAATCAGACTATTAACTATGGGAACGTGGTTGTTGAGGGGTTGGCCACGACCACTGCCTGCTCTAAGGGAGGCGACTCTGGTGGGGGGTGGCTGGTTGGGGACAAGGCTGTGGGGTTGCACTCGGGTGGGCAGTCGTCTTGTGAGCCGGGTGGGGCGGACAACCAGTCGATCTTTCAGCCGGTGGGGGAGGCGTTGAAGAAGTGGGGGCTGACGTTGGTGACCGGGGATCCGGGTGGGGACACCGAGGCGCCTTCGGTACCGGGGAACCTGCGGGCTACCGGGGTCACTGCTGCTTCGGTGGCGTTGGGGTGGGATGCGGCTACTGACAACGTTGGGGTGACTGGGTACGACGTGTACCGGGGGGAGGAGGTTGTGGCCAGTGCTGAGGGGACTTCGGCGACTGTTTCCGGGTTGGCGGCTGATACGGAGTACTCGTTTGTGGTGCGGGCCCGGGATGCCGCGGGGAACCGGTCTGGGGCCAGTGCGGTGATTACGGCTCGTACCGCGAAGGGGGATGCGGGGGCCCGGACCTTCAGTAACGGCAACGCTTTTGCGATTTGGGACTTCGCGGTGGCGGTGAGTCCGGTGCGGTCCACTGCTTCGGGGAGTGCGGTTGTACCGGTGACTGTGGTGGTGGATGCGGTGCACAGCTGCCAGGAGGATCTGAACATCAATCTGGTGGGGCCTTCTGGGCGGTACTACTCGTTGCAGCGGGCTGGGGGGTTTGAGTGCCATGCGTTCCCCGGGAGCCGGACCTTTACGGTGCGGACCGGTGAGCAGGCTGGGGGGAACTGGACGTTGCGGGTTGGGGACAACGGGCCCGGGGATGTGGGCACGTTGAAGAGTTGGTCTGTGACTGTGTGAGGTTGGTGGGGCGTTCCGGTTGGGGCGCCCCACTTTTTTATGGCCAGGTCCAATGGAAGCCGTAGGTTCCTGGGCCGAAGTCTGTTGCCACGCCGTGGATTGAGGCGAGTTCGTCCAGGTGGACTTGTTCGGTGTGGTGGGTGGTTTTGGTGGTGGTGTGGCGGGTGATGGTGGCTGGGGGGCAGGTGGGGTGGAAGCGGATCTCCAGCACGTATTCGCGTACTGGGAGGCGGAATTTGCGTTCGTAGTTGGTGGCGGTGGGGTGCGGGGCGTGGTTGGTCAGTTCGTGTTCGGTGATGATGGTTTCGTTGCGGTGTAAGGGTTTGGGGAAGAGGAGTTCGGCTGCGAGTAGGCCGGTGCCGGGGTTGGTGGTTTGTCTGCCCAGGGTGCAGTGGCGGAGGGGTTTTACTTCGGGGAGGGGATGATTGTGTTCGTCCAGGTGGAGGATGACTACCCAGCGGTCTGGGCCGTCGGCGTTGGCTTTGAGGACCTGGCGGGAGACGAAGGAGAGTTCCTCGCGGTCGGGGCCGATGTGGATGGTGTCGTGCTGGCTCAAGCGGGTCAGGCGGGCGTCCCAGGTGGTGTCTATTTCGCTGACCGCTTGTTCGACCTCGGTTGGGGCCGGCCAGAAGGCGCCGATCTCGGGGAGTTCGGGGACTCGGTGCAGGCCGCGGGGGCGTGGCGGGCCGAGCAGGGCGGTCAGGGCTCCTGGCGGGACGGCCAGGACCTCTTCCAGGTGGTGCAGGGCGGTCAGGGACTCGTGGCGTTCTGGGCGGCTGCGGCCGGACTGCCAGTAGCTCAGGGTGGCCGCGGAGATGGTGACGCCCCTGGTGCGCAGGTGTTCGCGGATGCGGTGCAGGCCAAGGCCGCGGCGGGCGATGGCCGCGCGCAGGGCGGTGGCGAACGGGTCCGGGGTCGGCTCCGGCGGCATGGTCGGAGGGTAGGACCTCAGAAGCGGGGGAACCAGTCGTCGTCGAAATGCACCACGACCAGGCTCTGGTCGTCGTGGCGCTTCGGACGTGGCCACTTGCGGCCGTCCGGATCGGACTCCTCGGCCTTGCGCACCGCGTCCAGCACCGTGTGCAGGCCGTCCTGCACCGCCTGGTCGTAAAGCGCGGTCCAGTCGGTGAACACGCCGTAGTCCTGCACCCCGCAGGACACGCCGTCGCTGGCCATCACCACCGCCTGCACCTGATCCCGCATCCAGTGCGCGCGCATCGCCTGCTTGGCCGCCACCGGATCGGCCTCGGCCACCCAGAAACCGCCCTCGCGGTTGCGCCACTGGCCCACCTCGGTGGCCGATTCGCGCAGCGCGTCCAGGTGCGCGCCGGAGAAGCCCGCGCCGTCGCGGAGCTGTTCGCGGTAGCCGGTGCGCCGGGGCACGGACAGGTTCGCCAGCCGGGTGTCGTTGAGCACGTGCACATCGCCCACGGTGAAGGCCACCACCGGGCTGTCCGCCAGCACCAGGGCGTCCACCCGCTCCTCGTCCCAGCGCAGCAGGGCCACCGTGCTGGAGGGCGCCTTGCCGGGTTCCAGGTCGTGGTCGGTGGCCACCTGGCTGATGCAGGCGGCCAGCAGTTCGACCAGGTCGATGTCGGGCTGGGCGGTGAGTTGCCTGCGCAGCCGGTCGCCGAGCCGCTCGGCGTACCAGCCGCCGGTGTGCCGTCCCGGCTCCAGCCGGGTCGCGCCGTCCAGGAGGACCACCGCGTTCGGCAGGACCACGATGCGGTCCTCGCTCTCGGCGAAACCGCCGGTGAGGTGGACCCCTGCCCGTTCCGCCATCTCGATCGCAGGCACGATCGGGACAGTAATGCGAAAACCCGGGAAAGCCTGCTACTGGGCCGTTTTCCACTCAGCCGGAGTACGCAGTGCCACGAACGGCACAAAGAACTGGGCAAGTGGCCCAATGGTGATCGCGTACAGCAGGGTGCCGATGCCGATCGTGCCGCCCAGGAAGAAGCCCAGCACCAATACTGCGATCTCGATCCCGGTGCGCACCAGGCGGATTGACCAGCCGGTCCGCGCGCACAGGCCGGTCATCAGTCCATCGCGTGGGCCGGGGCCGAGGCGGGCGCCGATGTAGGCGGCGGTGGCCAGGCCGTTGAGCACGATCGCGGCCACCAGGAAGATCCCGCGCAGCCACCAGGAACCGGCCGCGGGCAGCAGGAACAGGGTGGCGTCCACCGCGACCGCGATCAGCACCACGTTGGCCACCGTGCCAATGCCCGGCCGCTGCCGCAGCGGGATCCAGCCCAGCAGCACGATCACCCCGGTGATCGCGGTGATGGTGCCGAAACTGAGCGGGATGTGCCGGGTCAGGCCCTCGTGCAGCACGTCCCACGGGTCAAGGCCGAGTCCGGACCTGATCATCAGCGCCATGCTCGCGCCGTAGAGCAGCAGCCCGGCCAGCAGCTGGGTGAGCCGCCGGAGCGGCCGCAAGCGGACCGGGAGCGGGTGCAGGGGGACTGTCGGGGACGCCATGCCGCCATCCTGTGCGGGGATTGGCCTTTACTTCGAGGGCCAAAGTGGAAAAATTGGCCCACATGAGCCAGGCATTGCCCGCCGGTGGCCGGATCTCCGCGCCGCACCTCGCCGATCTACTCGGCTGCTGGCGCAACGGTCCGCACCGCGCCCAGTCCGCCGATCTGGCCGCCGCACTGCGGTTGCTGGTGCTGGAGGGACGACTGCCGGTGGGCACCCGGCTGCCCGCGGAACGCGAACTGGCCCAGGCGCTCGACCTCAGCCGCACCACGGTCACCGCGATGCTGGACCGGCTGCGTGAACAGGAGCTGATCGCCAGCCGCCGGGGCGCGGGCTCCTGGATCACCCTGCCCGGCAGGCCGGTGGCGCGGGAGGGGTTCAGCCCGCTGCCGGAGGCCGAGGCGATCAACCTGGCCCAGGCCACCCCGGCCGCGCCAGCCGAGCTGGCCGCCGCGGTGGACGCGGCCCGGCTGCGGCTGCCCGAGTACCTGAGCGGACCCGGGTACGCGCCGATGGGCCTGTTGCCGCTGCGCGAACGCATCGCCGAGCGCTACACCCGGCGCGGCCTGCCCACCGGCCCGGACCAGGTCATGATCACCAGCGGCGCGCAGCACGCGCTCGCGCTGACCCTGCGGCTGCTGGTCATGCCGGGACAGCGGGTGCTGGTGGAGAACCCGACCTATCCCAACGCGGTGGACGCCATCCGGGCCGCGCACGCCCAGCCGGTGCCGGTCGCGCTGGCCCCGGACGGCTGGGACCTGCCCGGCATCGAGGCCACCCTGCGCCAGGGCGCGCCCCGGCTGGCCTACCTGATGCCGGACTTCCAGAACCCGACCGGTCTGCGGCTGGATGCCGAGGGCCGGGCGCAGCTGGCCGCCACGTTGCGCCGGACCCGGACGCTGGCGCTGGTCGATGAGACTCTGGCCGAGCTGGACCTGGACGGCGATCCGCTGGACGGGCCGCCGCCGCTGGCCGCCTTCGCCGAGCAGCAGGTGATCACCGCGGGTTCGGCCTCGAAAATGCTCTGGGGCGGGCTGCGCCTGGGCTGGCTGCGGGCGCCGGTCGAACTGGCCCAGCAACTCGCCGGGGTGCGGGCCTCGATCGACCTCGGCTCCTCGGTGCTGGACCAGCTGGTGCTGACCGAGCTGCTCACCGATCCGGAACCACTGCTGGCCCGCCGCCGCGCCCAGTTCGCCGCGGCCAGGGACACCATGATCGCCGCGCTGAGTGAGCAGCTGCCCGCCTGGCGGATCCGTCGTCCCGGCGGCGGGCTGAGCCTGTGGTGCGGGCTGGACGGGCCGATCAGCACCCGGCTGGCCGCCGCCGCGGTCAACCACGGACTGCACCTGGTGCCGGGCTCCCGCTTCGGCGTGCACGGCGGGCTGGAGCGGTGGCTGCGGCTGTCCTTCGCCCAGGACCCGGCGGTGCTGACCGAGGCGGTGCACCGGCTGACCCGGGCCGCTGCCACCCTCACCGGGACCGGCGCTGACCTGGTCGCAGTGACCTGACCTGGACAAATAAGGAGCCCCGGTACCGCGGGGGCAACGCGGTACCGGGGCTGCGCACCCAACACGGCCGGGCGCGGTCGGCCGGTTGGGAGATCAGGGGCGTGCTCACAGGACGCTGGCCGGCTCGGTCGGCGTTGCTCGGAAAGTCCGGCAACCGCGGCGACGAATGGCCGATCACTGGATCACGCGGGAGGTTGTTCCTGCTCAACGCAGGTGCGGCGGAAAAGCCGCGCCGGGAATGCCGCTCGGATGGCGCAAGCCGTCACAGGCCGTGCACGCACACCGATGGCGTAAGACCGACCTCGGTCAGTCGGGCGAGGTGGGCGGCAGACCCGGGGTGTTGTGCGGCGAACCCGCGGTGCGCGGGCGCTCGACGGTCACCAGGCTCGGCTTGGGCAGTTGCGGCAGCGGAGCGGTGATCAGCGCGGTGGCGCCACGGGCACCACCGTTGTCCGAGGCCGTGCCGCCCAGCGAGGCCGAGGACGGCGCGTGCGGGGTCGGCTGGCGATGATCCGGACCGGTGGGCAGATCCGGGAAGTCCTGGTGTTCGGCCCGATCGGCGCTCGGCTGCGGCACGATCTTGCCGATGGCCTGCCGCACCGTGGTCACGGTGCGGGCGGCGACGGTGGGCGCCGGTTCGGCCGGAGGCGCTGCCACTTCGGGTTCGGTCACCGGTGGCGGCGCGGGCAGTTCGGCCGCCGGCGGCGGGACCGGTTTTGGCTGGCGGAACGCGCTGGCCGTGCCCTCGGTGGACTTCGGCGTGCGGATCGTCCTGGTCGGCGCCGGGGTCTCGCCCTCGTCCTCGGACAGCGGCTGGACCTCGGCGGAGCCGGTGGTGGCCAGGCTGCCGCCCTTGGCGTCCAGGCCATCGTCCTCGGCGGCCAGTGTGGTCAGCGCGGCGGACGGGCGGCCCAGTTTGGCATTGAGCCGTTCGGTGATGCGTGCGCCGAGGCCACCGGCCCGCGCGACGGCATCCGTCCTGGCCGGCTCCTGGAACTCCGAATCGGTCGACGGGCTCAGAACGTCTACGCGGGCCGGTGACTCGTCGGCATTGGCGGCGACAGCTCCGGCCAGCCAGGCGGCCGCAGCCAGGCCGCCGGCAATGGCCAGCCGGACGGCAGCGGGGCGCAGCCTCTCTCCCCAGCTGCGCACCGCCCCGGCGCTGGTCACCGTCACCACCACCTACCGATCACCGGACGACTGAACGAAAGACATGTGCGTCAACCATGGTTGGCCCGATTGGCGGGATGCGCGAGCGTACTGGCGGGTTTCCACCCGGAGGTGGGTCGTGTTGCTCCGGACGTGCGCGAAACGATCACCCTGCGTCGATAATTCCAGGTGGGGAAGCGGTTTCCTCGGCTGGTGAACGGGGGCGAGGTCACACTCGGCGAGGGTCGGTCAGGCGGGTGAGCGTTGTCACGCCTTCGGGCGGCTGACGGATCCGCCGCAGGTCCAGCCGCTTCCAACTGCCGACGGGTCGCCGAGGCAGGGGAGCGCAGATGGACGAGGAATGGCAACGGCTGGTCGGCCGCTACGCGCGGCTGGTGTGGGCGGTGGCCCGCTCGCACCGGCTCACCGACCAGGAGGCGGCTGACGTCAGCCAGACCACTTGGCTGAGGCTGGCCGAACGCCGGGGCGAGCTGAAACTCCCGCACCGGGTGCAGGCCTGGCTGGTCACCACCGCCCGCCGGGAATCCCTGCGCGCACTGGCCGCCCGCAGGCGCGAGCGCTGCCTGGACCTGGAGACCCTGGGCCGGGTCGCGCACCTGGACCGCTTCCGCGCACCGGACCCAGCGGACCTGGTCATCCAGGGCGATCGGGCGGGCAGGCTGTGGCGGGCCTTCGCCCGGATGCCGTTGCGGTGCAGGCAGTTGCTGTGGATCGCGGCCTACGCGCCGGACCTCAGCTACGTCCGGGTCGGCGAGTTGCTGGGCATGCCGGTCGGTAGCATCGGCCCCACCAGGGGCAGGTGCCTGGCCGCGTTGCGCAGGCGGCTGGTTGGCGAACTGGGGGCGGCGGGATGACCGACGAGGAGCTGTTCGCGGAGCTGACCGAGGTCGTGGCGAGCACGGATCCGTTGCCGCCGCCGGTGCTGGCCGCGGCTGCCGAGGCAGGCGCGGTGACCGCGCCGCGCGGGATCCGGCTGCACGAGGTCGATCCCGCGCCGGGCATGCGCGGCGACGACCTGATCATGTTGCGCGCCTACGGCGTCACGGTCCGGGTGGAACTGGGCGAGGCGGTGACCGGCGTGGTCACCGGAACAGGTGGCGTGGTCGAGCTGCGCACCCCGGCTGGTTCCTGGTTCGCCGAGATCGACCCGGCTGGCCGGTTCAGCGTCGAGGGGCTGCCGAGGGGGCCGGTGAGCCTGCGGGTGCACGGTGACGCGCTGCTGGTCGGGGAGTGGATGACGTGGTGAGCCTGGTTGATCGAGCCGCCGCGGAACCGGCAGCGGTCCTGCGCGAGGCGGTGGCCGCGCTGGCGAGTGCCAGGGGCGCGGAGCGGGTGGCGGCGCGACTGGCGGCCTGCCTGGCCCACGTTGAACTGGGCGAACCAGCCCCGGCGGCCCGGCATGCCCGACTGGCCCTGGCCGCGGCGGAACGGGCTGGGCTGAGTGGATTGGCGGGGTCGGTGCGGCTGGTCAGGGCCTGGCTCGCGGTGGACCGGGGACGGCCGCGGGCGGCACTGGCCGAGCTGGACCGGGCCCGTGGGCTGGCCGGGGTGGAACTGGCGAAGGCCCGGTGCCTGCGTGGCGCGGCGTACTTCGCGTTGCGGGAACCGGCGGCGGCTGAGCTGAACGCCGCGGTGGCCGGGCTGGCGGATGAACCGCGCTGGCTGGCCAACGCGCTGATCGTGCGCGGCGCGGATGCCTGTTACCGAGGACAGGCAGCGCGCGGTCAGGCTGATTTCGCTGCTGCGGAAGGGATTCTGGCGGGGCTCGGGATGCGTGAGCGGGCCGCGGTGTGCGTGCACAACCAGGGGTTCGCGGCCTTGCGGAGCGGGGATTCCGTTGCGGCGCTGCGGTTGTTCGACGCGGCGGAGCGGGCGGGGGCGGATCCGTTGCGGCATCCGGAGATGCTGCTGGACCGGGCGGAGGCGCTGGGGCCGGAGGAGGCGGCGCCGGTGTTGCGGCGGGCGATCGTGCTGCTCCGGGCGGCGGGGAAGGAGCGG
The DNA here is from genome assembly GCF_052078295.1 of Crossiella sp. CA198. Taxonomy (NCBI): domain Bacteria; kingdom Bacillati; phylum Actinomycetota; class Actinomycetes; order Pseudonocardiales; family Pseudonocardiaceae; genus Crossiella; species Crossiella sp. CA198. The sequence goes on along the minus strand of NZ_JBQJIM010000005.1, from coordinate 144,590 downwards.
AAGCTGGCCGAGGCGATGGTGGCGCTGGCGCGGTGTTCGTTGCGGGGCAAGGAGTTTGGCGCGGCGGAGGGTGCGGCGCGGGAGGCGGTGGAGTTGTTCCGGCGGCAGCGGCGGCCGGGCTGGGCGGCGCTGGCGAGGGTGCTGGGGCTGTGGGCTGCGATCGAGGGAGAGGGGCGGCGGCCGGGCGCGGCGGCGGTGGGGCCGGCGCTGTTGTGGGCCACGGCTGGTCGGGTAGCGGGGGTGTGTGCTCGGGCCGGGTGGGCAGCCGAGGCGGATGAGTTGCGGCTGGTGGCTGGGCGGGCCGCGGTTCGTGGTGGGCGGGAGGCGTTGGGGCGCAGGCTGTTCGGCCAGGTTCGGGCCGCTGCTCGGTGGCGGGCTCGGGCGGAGCTGGCCCGGGGCGGCGAGGTGCTGGCCGTGTGTCGGCGGGGGTTGCGGTCCGGGTGGGATCAGGAGCTGGCCGAGGTCGGGCTGGGGGCCGCGTTGACCAGCGGGGATGCGGCGACGGTGTTGCGCTGGGCGCGGCGGTGCCGGGGCGATGAGCTGGCCGGGCCCGGCGTGCTGGAGTACTTCGTGCACGAGAACCGGATCTGGGCCGGGTGCCAGGGGCGGGTTCATCGGCTGGGTGAGGTGGCGGAGGTGCGGCGGGAGATGGCCGTGTTGCGGTTGGTTGGTGGGTCGGCCGAGCGGCTGGAGCGGTTGTTGCTGCCGGAATCCGGGACCGGCCCGATTCGGGTGCTCGCGCCGGTGGAGCTGGCCGGGGTGCCGTGGAACGGGCTGCCGTCGCTGGCCGGGCGGGCGGTCTCGGTGCTGCCGCCCGGGTGGCGGCCAGGAGAGGGCGGGGCGGGTGCGCCGTTGTGGGTGGCGGGGCCGGGGTTGCCGGGAGCGGTGGCCGAGGTCCGGGCGTTGCACCGGCGGTTCGGCGGGCGGTTGCTGGCCGGAGCGCAGGCGACCGTGGCGCGGACGGTGCGGGCCGTGGCGGGGGCCGGGTTGGTGCATGTGGCGGCGCACGGGCGGCAGGGCGGGTGGCTGGAGCTGGCCGATGGGCGGGTGCGGGTGGCCGAGTTGCTCGCACGGGCCGCGGGGACGGTGGTGTTGTCGGCCTGTGGGGCCGGGCGGGCGCTGGGCCGGGGGCGCGGGGTGGTGGTGGCGAGTGTGCTGGAGGTCGCCGACTCGGGGACCGGGGCGATGATGCTGGCGTTGCACGAGCGGTTGCGGCGGGAACCCCCGGCGGCCGCGCTGGCCGCGGTGCAGCGGGTGCACGGGCACCGGGGGTTCGTCTGCGTTGGTCAGGCGGTCAGTTTGCCCAGGCGGAGCAGGGCCTCGTCGAGGACCTCGTCCCGCTTGCAGTAGGCGAAACGGACCAGGTGGCGGGCGGTGGCCGGGTCGTCGCAGAAGACCTGGACCGGGATCGCGGCCACGCCGATGCGCTCGGGCAGTTCGCGGCAGAGGGTGGCGCCGTCCTCGAAGCCGAGCGGGCGGACGTCGGTGCAGATGAAGTAGGTGCCCTCGCTGGGCAGGACCTTGAAACCGGCGCCCGCCAGGCCCTCGGCCAGTCGGTCGCGTTTGCGCTGCAGGTCCTGGCGCAGGGATTCCACCCAGGGCAGTTCGTTACGCAGCGCGTGCGCGACCGCGGGCTGGAACGGGGCGCCGCCGACGAAGGTGATGAACTGCTTGGCCGCCCGGACCGCGGCGATCAGCTCCTTCGGGCCGCACACCCAGCCGATCTTCCAGCCGGTGGCGTTGAAGGTCTTGCCGCAGCTGGAGATGGTCAGGGTGCGCTCGGCCATGCCCGGGAAGGTGCCGATGGGGTGGTGCTGCCTGCCGTCGTAGAGCAGGTGCTCGTAGACCTCGTCGGAGATCACCAGGAAGTCGTGCAGCTGGGCCAGTTCGGCGATCTCGGCCAGTTCGGCGTCGGTGAGCACGGTGCCGGTGGGGTTGTGCGGGGTGTTGAGCAGCAGCGCCTTGGTTTTGGGGCCCGCGGCGGCGCGCAGGGCCTCGACGTCCAGGGTGAAGCGGCCGGTGGCCGGGTCGGGGCGCAGCGCGACCGCGCGGCGCACGCCGCCGGCCATGGCCACCGAGGCGGCGTAGGAGTCGTAGTAGGGCTCGATCAGGATGACCTCGTCGCCCGGCTCGACCAGGGCGATCAGGCTGGCCGCGATGGCCTCGGTGGCGCCGACGGTGACCAGGATCTCGGTGTCCTGGTCGAACTGCTGGCCATACTGGCCGGCGCGGTGCTCGGCGATGGCCGCGCGCAGTTCGGGGCGGCCGGGGCCGGGCGGGTACTGGTTGATCCCGTCCGCGATCGCCTGCTGGGCGGCGGCGAGCATCGAGGCGGGGCCGTCGGTGTCCGGGAAGCCCTGACCCAGGTTGACCGCGCCGGTGCGCTGCGCCAACGCCGTCATCTCAGCGAAGATCGTCGAGGTGAACGGCTGGAGCCGGGAGACGAGAGCGGGAATGGTCACATCAGAGATCCTGCAACTTCACCGGGCTGGGCCACAATCGGCGGTGTGGAAACGCTGACACCCGCCGAGATCGTCAAGCGCGCCGAGCTGCGCAAGATGAAGGCCGTGGCCACCTCTTTCCTGCTCGGGGCGGTGGTCATCTACGTCTTCGCGCGCTGGCAGGAGTCGGTGGGCGCGCCTGCCTGGGTGGGCTTCGTCCGGGCCGCGGCCGAGGCGGGCATGGTCGGCGCGCTCGCGGACTGGTTCGCGGTGACCGCGCTGTTCCGGCGGCCGCTGGGCCTGCCGATCCCGCACACCGCGATCATCCCGACCCGCAAGAAGGAGCTGGGCGCCAGCCTCGGCGACTTCGTCGGCGCCAACTTCCTCTCCACCGAGGTGGTCAGGGACAAGCTCAGCCGGGTCGGCGTCGCCGGGCGGCTCGGCCAGTGGCTGGTCGGCCCGGGGCACGCCGAACGGGTCACCGAGGAACTGGCCACCGCGGTGCGCGGCGCGGTCACCGTGCTGCGGGACGAAGACGTGCAGGCGGTGCTGGAACAGGCCGTGGTGCGCAAGCTGGTGGACCGGCCGTGGGGGCCGCCGCTGGGCAGGCTGCTCGGCCAGACCTTCGCCGACGGCGCCCACCACAAGCTGGTCGACCTGCTCTTCGATCGCGCCTACGACTACGTGCTGACCAACGAGGGCACGCTCAAATCGCTGGTCTCCGACCGCGCCCCGTCCTGGTCGCCGAAGTTCGTCGAGGGTCTGGTCGCGGACAAGGTCTACAACGAGCTGCTGGCCTTCGCCTGGGCGGTCAAGACCGAGCAGGCGCACCCGGTGCGGCTGGCGGTGGACAAGTTCCTGGCCGAGTTCGCCGACGACCTGCAGCACGACCCGGACACCATGGCCAAGGCCGAGGCGGTCAAACAGCAGGTGGTGGAGCACCCGGACGTGCAGAACCTGGTCGGCTCGGCCTGGGGCACCGCGAAGAAGATGATCCTGGCCGCCGCCGAGGACCCCTCCAGCGAGTTCCGGGTCCGGGTCCGCGACGGCCTGCGCACGCTGGGCGGCAAGCTCGGCGCCGAGCCGGAGCTGCGGGCCAAGGTGGACGGCTGGCTGGAGGGCGCCGCGGTCTACCTGGTCACCAACTACCAGGCCGAGATCGTCACGCTGATCACCGACACGGTGGACCGCTGGGACGGCGAGCAGACCGCGCGCAAGGTGGAACTCCAGGTCGGCAGGGACCTGCAGTTCATCCGGATCAACGGCACCGTGGTGGGCGCGCTGGCCGGACTGGGTATCCACACTGTGTCCCAGTTGCTGTTCTAGGAGAGGTGAACAGGGAGATGGCTTCCGGCGTCCGTATCGAACTGACCGCGATCGACTGCCCGAATCCGCGTGAGCTGGCCGAGTTCTACGGCAGGCTGCTCGGCTGGCAGACCATCAAGGGCCGGGAGGACTTCCTGGCCCTCTACGACGACGACGGGGTGGCCCAGCTCGGCTTCCAGCGCGTCCAGGACTACCAGCCGCCGACCTGGCCGGAGGGCCCGCGCCCGCAGATGTTGCACCTGGACCTGCGGGTGGCGGACCTGGACGCCGAGCACGAGCGCACGCTGGCCTGCGGGGCGGTGGCCCTCGGCGAGGTGCAGGGCACGACCAAGGAGGGCTTCCGGGTCTACGCCGACCCGGCAGGGCACCCGTTCTGCCTGATCGTGGACTGAGCGCGGCGGACCGCCCGGACGCAGGGTCCGGGCGGTCCAGCCATGCCGCGGGCATGTCGGGGGGCGAACACACCGACGGCAGCTCACGGGTGCGGCAACAGCTCCGGGCAGCCCTGCGTCTTGTACCTGGCGTCGAACTCGAAGTGCCAGGGCTCGTTGGCGTAGCGGCGGCACCAGCCGAACTCGCCCTTGGTCCGCTCCAGCCATGCTGCCGAGGGACGGGGCTGCACGTCCACCGCCAGCCCCTGCACGTGCAGGGATTTGCCGGGCGGCAGCACGAACTGGCGGGCCTTGGCCGCACTGCCGTGCAAGGCCACCGCGGCGTCGAACTCGGCCTGCTGGGCCGCGGCGCTGCGCTTGCCGTCGTGCACGCACAGGGTGAGACCGGCCTCCCAGGCCACCTGCCGGACGTGCTTCCAGGCCGCCTCGGCGGCGTCCTTGAGCCCGTCCACCTTTTTGTCGAAGTAGCTCGGGTCCACCGCGCAGACCGGCTTGCCGTTCTTGTCCAGCTGGGGCTCGGGCTGCGGACCGGGGGTGCTCGGCGGGCGGGCCGGGTTGGTCGGCACCGCCACCACCTCCACCGAGGTCTGCGCTGGCGGGCTGGTGCGGCTGGTGGTCGGGCTCGCCGCGGCGTCCAGACCGGCCCACTCGGCCGCGTTCTGCCACACCCCGGTGGTGCCCAGCACGCCGATCAGCGCCCCGGTCAGGCCGATCGCCAGGGTCAGGCCGATGATCTTCCGTCGCACGCGCGACCTCCTCTCTGCCGCTGATACGCGGGCAGCCGGGTGGCGGGTTGCACGTTGACCCGAATGTCCTATTCAGGCCATGTATAGACCGTGTGTATACCTCCCGTGTAGAGTCGGCGCCATGTCAATCGGGCACACCCTGCTCGGGCTGCTGGAAGGCGGTCCCCGGCACGGCTACGACCTCAAACGCGCCTACGACGAGCGCTTTGGGCACGACCGTCCGCTGCACTACGGGCAGGTCTACTCGACGCTGTCCCGGCTGCTCCGCAACGGACTGGTGCAGGTCGAGGGCGTCGAGCAGGGCGAGGGGCCGGAGCGCAAGCGCTACGCCATCACCGGTGCCGGGATCACCGATGTCGGGGCCTGGCTGGCCACGCCGGAGAAGCCGGAGCCGTACCTGCAGAACACGCTGTACACCAAGGTCGTGCTCGCGCTGCTGTCCGGTCGCAGCGCCGCCGACCTGCTGGACACCCAGCGCGCCGAGCACCTGCGGCTGATGCGCGAGCTGACCCAGCGCAAGACCGCGGGCGACCTCGCCGACCAGCTCATCTGCGATCACGCGCTGTTCCACCTGGAAGCCGATCTGCGGTGGCTGGAGCTGACCGCCGCCCGTCTGGACCAGCTAGCCAAGGAAGTCGGGGCATGACCAACGTGAACGGGCCGCTGCTGGCCGGATTCGACCTGCACAAGACCTTCGGTCCCACCCCGGCGCTGGCCGGCGCGGGCATGCAGGTCAGCCCGGGTGAGGTGGTGGCCGTGATGGGGCCCTCCGGCTCGGGCAAGTCCACCCTGTTGCACTGCCTGGCCGGGATCCTGGTGCCGGACTCGGGCCGGGTCAGCTACCGCGACCGGGAGATGTCGGCGATGGGCGAGTCCGAGCGCAGTGCGTTGCGGCGCACCGAGTTCGGCTTCGTCTTCCAGTTCGGCCAGCTGGTGCCGGAGCTGACCTCGGTGGAGAACGTGGCGCTGCCGCTGCGGCTGGGCGGGGTCAAGCGCCGGGAGGCCGAGCGCAGGGCCACCGAGTGGCTGGAGCGGCTGGAGGTCGCCGATGTGCGGGACAAGCGGCCCGGCGAGACCTCCGGCGGCCAGGGGCAGCGGGTCGCGGTGGCCCGCGCGCTGGTCACCGGCCCACGGGTGATCTTCGCCGACGAGCCCACCGGCGCACTCGACTCGCTCAACGGCGAGCGGGTGATGCGGCTGCTGGTCACCGCGGCCAAGGACACCGGCGCCGCGGTGGTGCTGGTGACGCACGAGGCCAGGGTGGCCGCCTACTCCGACCGCGAGGTCGTCGTCCGCGACGGGCGGACCCGCGACGTCGAGCTGGTCGGCTGATGCGCGGGCCCGGGTTTGGGAGTCGCACGTGATGGGTAAGGGCGAAAGGGACACGCGGACGGCTGTTCGCCGCTGGGTCGATGACCTCGCGCTGGGGGTCCGGCTGGCTGTCGGGGGCAGCCGGAACTCCTGGGCGAGGCTCACCCTCACCGCGGTCGGCATCGGCATCGGGGTGGCCGTGCTGCTGCTCGCGGCCTCCTTCTTCAACATCAAGAACGACCACGACGACCGCCGCTACGGCCGGGTGGTGCCCTCCTCGGCACAGCAGCCGGTGCCCGGGCTCGATCCGCTGCTGGCCGCGCGGACCAGCACCGAGTTCCGCGGGCAGAGCGTGCAGGGTGTGCTGGTCCAGCCCAAGGGCGCCACAACCGTGCTGCCGCCAGGGGTCAGCGTGCTGCCCAAGGCCGGTGCGTTCCTGGTCTCGCCCGCGCTGGACAAGCTGCTCGACTCGGCCGAGGGCGAGTTGCTGCGGCCCCGCTTCGACGGACCCCGGCAGCTGATCGCCGCGGCTGGCCTGGTCGGGCCGCACGAGCTGTTCTTCTACGCCGGGGTGGCCGACCTGAGCTGGGCGGCCGATGTCCGGACGGTGTACGCCTTCGGCGAGTCACACAAGTCCGAGCCATTGGAACCGCTGCTGTTGCTGCTGGTGCTGGTCGGGGCCAGCACCATGCTGATCCCGGTGGTGGTCTTCATCGCCACCAGCACCCGGCTGGCCGCCGCCGCCCGCGACCGCAGGCTGGCCGCGCTGCGGCTGGTCGGCGCGGACGCGGCGCAGACCCGGCGGGTGGCCGCGGGCGAGACGCTGATCGGCGCGGTGCTCGGGGTGCTGCTCGGTGGGGCGGTGTTCCTGCTCGGCAGGCAGCTGGTGGAGCTGGTCGAGCTGTGGGGCACCAGCATCTTCGCCGCGGACGTGCGGCCCTCGCTCTGGCTGGCCGCGCTGATCGCGCTCGGCGTGCCGGTGCTCGCGGTGGTGGTGTCCATGGCCGCGCTGCGCAACACCCTGGTCGACCCGCTCGGCTCGGTGCGGCAGGCCAGACCGATCACCCGCAAGCTCGCCTGGCGGCTGGTCCCGCTGGTGTTCGGCGGTGGGCTGCTGGCCGTGCAGGCCGGCGGTCTGATCAGCCCGGACGGCAACGCGAGCACCGGCTCCAGCCGGGACATCGCGCTGATCGCGGTCGGGGTGATGTTGCTGCTGCTGAGCATTCCGCTGTTGCTGCCGTGGGCGATCGAGAAGACGGTCGGCCTCTTCCGCGGCGGCCGCCCGGCCTGGCAGCTCGCGGTGCGGCGGATGCAGCTGGACAGCGGCACCTCGGCCAGGGTGATCGGCGGGCTCGCGGTGGTGCTGGCCGGTGGCATCGCGCTGCAGACCGTGCTGATGACCGCCGAGCGGGACTTCCCGCCTGCCGAACGGCCAGCGGACGCGACCAGGCTGATGGTGAGCGTGCGTTCGGGCGCTGTGGATCCGCAGGCGGTGCTCGGGCAGCTGCGCCGCACCCCCGGCCTGATCTCGGCCACCGGCATCGCGAGCACGCTGGCCCGTGGGCCGGGCAACAACGACTTCTACTCGGTCGTGCTGGCCGATTGCGCGGAGCTGAGCAGGCAGACCGACATCACCGACTGCCGTCCGGGCAAGGCCTGGCTGGTGGCGCCGACTCCCGGCAGCACCGACCCGACCCCGACCCCGCCGCCTGCCCCCGGCCAGCAGCTGATGATCGATGTCGAAGGGGCAGGCAGGGGCCCGGCCTGGCAACCCAACTGGACCGTGCCAGCCAAGCTCATCCCGGCCAAGGCCCGTCCGGGCGGCGACTACTCGCTCGGCCCCGGCATCCTGCTGCCGACCGGCAGCCTGTCGCCGGAGCTGACCAGGCAGCTCTACCTCTCCGCCTACCTGCGGGTCGACCCGGCCCAGCCAGATGCCGCCGAGCACGTGCGCAACGTGCTGGGCCCGTTCAGCTGGCGGGCCTCGGTGCACCCGCAGTACTACGACCACGCCGACAACCGGGAACGCGCGCAGAGCTATGCCACCGTGCGGCGCGGGGTGCTCATCGGCGTGCTGGTCGCGCTGCTGCTGGCCGCGGCCAGCCTGCTGGTGATCGGCTTCGAGCAGGTGCGGGAACGACGCAGGCCGCTGGCGGTGCTCTCGGCCAACGGGGTGCCGCGGCGCACCCTGGCCGGTTCGGTGCTGTGGCAGAACGCAGTGCCGGTGCTGCTGGCCGCGGTGGTCTCGGCGGGGGCCGGGATCGGGCTGGGCGCGCTGCTGCTGCGCACCGTGCGCAGGCCGCTGCTGCTGGACTGGACCTCGGTCGGGGTGTCCGCGGGCGCGGCGGTGCTGGCGGCGCTCGTGGTCAGCCTGCTGACGCTACCGTCGGTGCTGCGAGCCATGCGGCCGGAGGGCCTATGAGCGGAATGAGCACTGGCATGAGGCAGCGGTCGGCTGCGGATGAGGTCCGGATCGGGCAGTGGCTGGGTGAGCTGCTGCTCGGCGCCCGGCTCGCGCTCACCGGCGGTCGCGCGGCCTGGGCCCGGCTGATGCTCTCCGCGGTCGGCATCGGGCTGGGCGTGATGGTGCTGCTGCTGGCCGCCTCGGTGGGCAATGCCCAGCAGGGCAAGGCCGACCGGATCGCCGCCCGTGAACTGGCCAAGGGCGAGCCGGGCAAGGCAGGCGCCGGGAACCCGACCCACCTGCTGTCCAGGGACGTCGGGCAGTACTGGCGTGGCCAGTACATCGCCGGGGTCGAGCTGGGCGCCGACGGCGAGGTGCCGAGGCTGCCACCAGGGCTGGACCGGTTGCCAGGGCCGGGGGAGATCGTGCCCTCGCCCGCGCTGTCCCGGCTGCTCACCGAACCCGGCAACGAGCTGCTGCGGGACCGCCTGCCCAGCAAGGAGATCGGCCGGATCGGCGACGCCGGGCTGGACCGGCCCGGCGAGCTGTACTTCTACACCGGACTGCCCGAGCAGCTGCGCGCGCAGGCATCCCCGGTGCTGCGGATCGGCGACACCGTGGACACCCAGCCGATGGACGAGCTGTTCCAGCTGCTGCTCACCGCGGCCGCCGCCGCGCTGCTGGTGCCGATCGGGGTCTTCGTGCTGGTCGCCACCCAGATCGGCGCGGGCGCCAGGGAGCAGCGGCTGGCCTCGATCCGGCTGGTCGGCGCCGATCCGGGCCAGGCGCGGCGGATCGCGGCCGGGGAGTCGCTGGCCGCCGCGCTGCTCGGCCTGGGCGTTGGCGCGGCGCTGTTCCTGCTGGCCCGCTCGCTGGCCGCGGTGGTGGAGATCGACCAGATCGGCTTCCACCCCGCCGATGTGGTGCCCAGCGCGCCGATCACCACGCTGCTGGTCTTCGGGGTGCCGGCCACCGCGGTGGCCGCGGCGCTGTTCGCGTTGCGGCGACTGGAGATCGGCCCGCTCGGTGTGGTCCGCCGGGCCGATCCGCCCTCGCGCAGGCTGAACTGGCGGCTTGCCCTGGCCGGGCTGGGCGTGGCGGTGCTGGCCGCCAACATCCCGCTGCGGACGTTGGGCCGGGTAGCCGAGGACTGGCGCGGCACCCTGCTCGCCATCGGCATCGCGCTGGTGCTGGCCGGGGCCGCCGCGCTGCTGCCCTGGCTGGTGGAGCGGGTGGCCGAGCGCTGGCGGCCGCCGTGGGTGGCCGCGCTGCTCGCGGTGCGCCGGCTGCGCTTCGAGTACGCCACCACCAGGGTGGCCGCGGGCGTGGTCACCGTGCTGATCGGCGCGATCGCGCTGCAGGTGCTGGTGACCACCATCGCCCGCACCGAGTTCCCGTCCGGCTACTACCCGAGCACCACGCCGGGCGAGGTCATGCTCTACGGGTCCGAGGGCAAGCCCGATCCGGTCCGGGTGCGCGCCGAGGTCGGCAAGGTGCCGGGAGTGGCCCAGATCGGCGAGCTGCGCCCGGCCTACACCGAGGACAACCGCGCGCTCCAGGTCACCGACTGCGCCACCATCCGGCAGCTCTTCGGGGTGACCGACTGCCGGCCCGGCGGGGTCTACCAGGCGAGCAACTCGCGGGAGCAGTTCCGGCCCGGCACCGTGGTCCGGCTGCGCCCCACCGGCAGCGGGGCCGCCTTCGACTGGCGGGTGCCCGCGGTGGAACGGGCCGAGAGCGGCAACGGCTGGCTGGGCCGCAACCTGTCCTCGACCCTGGTGGCATCCGGGGCCGACCCGCGGCTGGACACGATGCCGGTGAGCTACATCTGGGTCCGCGGGCCCGCCGACGATCCGCAGCTGGCTGAGCGGGTGCTGACCGCGGTGGCCAAGGTGGATCTGGCCATCCGGGCCCTGGACCTGCCGCTGTCCCGGAACTCGACCGCGGTCACCTTCCAGAGCGTGCGCGGCGGCGTGCTGGCCGGGACCGTGGTGGTGGTGCTGCTCGCGGTGCTGAGCCTGGTGGTGGCCGCGGTGGACCAGCTGCAGGAGCGGCGCAGGCAGTACTCGGTGCTGGCCGCCAGCGGCGTGCCGCGGCGCACCCTGGGCTGGGCCACGCTCTGGCAGAACGCGGTGCCGACCGCGATCGGACTGGCGCTGGCCGCGCCCGCCGGGGTGGGACTGGCCGCGCTGGTGTTGCGGGTCATAAGCGGCAGCGGCTCCCGGGTCCGCCAGATTGTGGTGAACTGGGGAGACGTGGCCATGATTCTGGGCGCGGGCGCCGCGCTGATCTTCCTGGTGACCCTGTCAACCTTGCCGGCCCTGCGTTCCGCGGTCCGGCCCAGCGGCCTTCGCTTCGAGTGACCCGGACGTGAGCTGGCCGCTGCTCACCCTGTTCGGCGTGGCCGTCGGCAGTGGCATCCTGCCGATCTTCAGCGTCGAGCTGTACCTGGTCGGACTGTCCGCGGTCCGCCCGGATCTGCACTGGTTCGCCGCCGGTCTGGTCACCGGCGCCGGGCACGTGCTGGGCAAGATGGTGCACTACTACGCCGCGCGCGGAGTGCTCAACCTGCCCTGGATCACCCGGCGGATCAACGCCTCCAACGGGCGCTTCGCCACCTGGTTCCGGCACTTCCAGGACACCTGCGCGCACCGGCCGTGGTGGAGCTTCTTCGTGGTGCTGCTCAGCGCCTCGGTGGGCATCCCGCCGTACACGATCCTGGTCGTGGTGGCCGGGGCCGGGCGGCTGCCGCTGAAGGTGCTGCTGCCCGCCGCGCTGATCGGCCGGGTGGCCCGGTTCTGCGTGCTGGCCAGCGGCGGCAGCCTGCTCGGGAGCGTGGACTGGGGCTTCTGAGCCGCACATATTCCAGGTGGCCGGGCGGTGCGGGCGCGCGCACCGCCCGGCCACCTCGACGCTAGATGAGAATATTCAGCGCGGCGATGCGCCGAATGCGGGTCGTTTTCGTGACCTACGGTGAGCCCTGTTGAGGGTTGGTCCCCGATCGCGCGACACTGCGGCCAGCAGTAGAGCCGAACAGGGGAGCTGACGCGTGGCCCAGGTGCAAAGCCCGACCGTGGGGCGCCGCCGACTCGGCACCGAACTACGTCAGCTCCGCGAGGCCGCGGGGCTGACCCACGTCCAGGTCGCCGAGGCGCTGGACTGCTCCCAGGGCAAGATCTCCAAGATCGAGACCGGCCGGGTCCCGGTGCGGACCCTGGAGGTCCGGGCCATGGCCGAGTTGTACGGCGCGGCCGAGGACCGGGTCGAGATCCTGCTGGGCCTGGCCAAGGACTCCAAGCAGAAGGGCTGGTGGCAGTCCTACGGCACCGGCGCGGTGCCGCCCGGCTTCGACACCTTCCTTGGCCTGGAGGCCGCGGCCAGCTCGCTGCGCACCTTCAGCAGCGGCCTGATCCCCGGCCTGCTGCAGACCAAGGAGTACGCCTACGAGCTGCTCAACGCCTGGTCCCCGGTGGAGCGCACCGACGTGGAGAGCAGCCTGGCGCTGCGACTGGCCAGGCAGGAGCGGCTGACCGGGGTCAACCCGCTCAGCCTGTGGGCGGTGGTGGAGGAGGCCGCGCTGCGCAGGCTGGTGGTGCCTGCCGACGCGATGCGCCAGCAGCTCCGGCACCTGCTGCACCTGGCCTACCGGGCCAACGTGACCGTGCAGGTGCTGCCCAACTCCGCGGGCGCGCACCCGCTGATCGGGGACAACGTGGCGCTGCTGGAGTTCCCCGACCCGGTGGACCCGCCGGTGGTGTTCCTGGAGAACTCGGCTGGCTGGCAGGGCATGAAGAAGGCGGCCGAGGTGCGCCGGTACAAGCTGGCCATGGACCACCTGACGATGGCCGCGATGAGTCAGAAGGACTCGGTCGCGCTGATCGCCAAGATCGCCGACGAACTCGTCTGAGCTACAGGTCGAACAGCTCGGAGAGGATGTCTTTCTTCTTCTTGCGCCGCCGGTAGTACGGGTCGTGCGCGTACGGGTCGTGGCCGTACGGCGCGGGCTGGCCGTAGCCCGGCGGCACCGGCGGCGGGGCGTAACCCGGCGGCTGCCCGTAGGCAGGCGGCGGCGGGTAGCCCGGCTCCGGCTGGTACGGCGGGGGCTGGGCGGCGACCGGCTGGTCCACCGGCACCGGGTTCGCGCCGCTGGTGGCGGTGCTCGCGGCGGCGGCCTCCTCGCGCTCGCGGGCCTCGGCGGCCTGGCGGTAGATCAGCGCCGCGTCCACGAGGCGTTCCAGCTCGCCGCGGTCCAGGAAGATGCCCTTGCAGTCCTGGCACACGTCGATGTGCACACCGGTGCGGTCCACGGTCTGCATGATGTCCTGGCACTTCGGGCAGATCACCAGACCAGGGTACCCAGCAGGAAGCCGGTGGCGGCGGCCAGAACTCCGGCAGCCACGCTGCCCGCCACGGTGAGCGCCGCCTTGCTCCTTGGCAGCAGCCGGGTTTCGTGCGCGAAGGTCGAGTAGGTGGTCAGCGCGCCGCAGAAACCGGTGCCCAGCAATGCCATCGCCGGTGCGGCCACCATCGCGCCGGCCAGCCAGCCGAGCAGCAGCGAACCCGCGATGTTCACCGCGAAGGTGCCCCAGGGCAGGCCAGGGAAGCGCCGGGTGGCCCACTGGGTGACCAGGTGGCGCAGCGGGGCGCCGACGGCCGCGCCCAGCACCACCAGCAGCGCGGTCACCGGGAGATCCGCTCGCCGAGCAGGTGCCCGGCCCAGACCGCGGCCAGCGCGGCGAGCAGGGTGCTCGCCAGGTAGGCGGCGGCCTCGGCGGCGCGGCCCTCCTGCACCAGGCGGACGGCGTCCACGGTGTAGGCGGAGAAGGTGGTGAAGCCGCCGAGCACCCCGGTGCCCAGGAACGGGCGCAGCGCGGAATCCGCGGCGGTCAGGCTCATCAGCAGGCCGATCAGCAAGCAGCCCAGGACGTTCACGCCGACCGTCGGCCAGGGGCCCGGCAGGGCAAGTCCGATGGTGTGGCGGGCCAGGGCGCCGAGGGCGCCACCGGCGGAGATGAGCAGCAGGACCGGCATCCGACCACGGTAGGCGCTGGCCCGATCGGGTGTGTGCGAGGCCACCGGGGAACTGGTAGCAGGCCGCTTGCAACAGCTAGCACTCTTGCGTACGGTCGAAGACAGGCGAGCGGAGGTGACCCCCATGGGCGAGGACAACAACAAGTCGGTCAACCAGGTGGTCGCTGATCTCGGCCGTGATATCGGTGACTACATCCGCACCCAGCGGGCGAACGCGCAGATCTCGTTGCGCCAGCTGGCCAAGCTCGCCGGTGTGTCCAACCCGTACCTCAGTCAGATCGAGCGCGGGTTGCGCAAACCGAGCGCCGAGATCCTGCAGCAGATCGCCAAGGGGCTGCGGATCTCCGCCGAAGCGCTCTACGTCCAGGCCGGAATCCTGGAGGAGCGCCCAGGTGGGCCCGTCATCGACGCCGTGCTCGCCGACCTTGACCTCAACGAGCGGCAGAAGCAGGTGCTGCTCGACGTCTACGAGTCATTCCGGCGGGAGAACGCCGCCGCGACCCCGCCAGCCGATTCACCCACCGAGGAGTGATCCAGTAATGCCCGCACTGCCCACCGCCGAAGACGTCCGCAAGGCCACCGAGCAGGCCGCGATCGTGTTCAACACCGCCATCGAGCAGGCCCGCACCCCGCTGCTGGCCGCCCTCGGCGCCGGTGACCTGGCCGCCAAGGCCGTCGTGGACGCGCTGACCAAGGCCCGCGAGACCGTCGGCGAGCGCGCCGAGAAGGCCACCACCGCGGTGAACGACCTGCCCGCCGAGCTGGGCGAGCTGCGCAACAAGCTGGACCCGGCCGAGTTCCGCAAGATCGTGGACGCCTACACCCAGGCCGCCCAGCAGCTCTACGGCTACCTGGCCGAGCGCGGCGAGGCCACCCTGGACAAGCTGCGCAGCAACCCGCAGGTGCAGACCGCCCAGCACCGGGTCGAGGAGGCCGCGGCCGAGGTTCGCGAGCTGGCCGACGACGTGCTCGGCAAGGTCACCCGCCGGACCCGCGTGGCCGGTGAGAAGACCGCCGCCGCCGCGGAGAAGGCCGCCGAGAAGATCGAGGACGTCGCGGTGAAGGTCGAGGAGGCAGGCGCGAACGTGGCCGCCGCCACCAAGACCGCCACCCGCAAGCCGGCCGCCAAGCCCGCCACCGGCGCCCGCAAGACCACCGGGCCCAGCACCACCGGCTCGCGCAAGACCACGAGCTGACCTGGCTCGACCGCATAACCTGCCACCGCCGACCTGCCCCGAACTGGTCGGCGGTGGCTTTCGTCGCCGACCCGCTCCGCGCCGCCCGCGCTTCGCCGTACCCTGGTGGTGTGCTCGCGCCAGCAATGTGGATCATGACGATCATCCATTTCGCCGCCATCCCGGTCGGCCTGTTCGCGTTCGTGCACGCCCTGCTGCAACGCGCGGACGCCTTCACCGCGGCGGAGAAGCTCAGCAAGCCGGCCTGGCTCGGCATCACCGGTGGCGGCACCGCCGCGCTGGCGCTGTTCGCCTTCGGCGGTCCTGGCTCGCTGTTCTGGATGGCGGGCATGGTGGCGGTGCTGGTCTACCTGGTCGACGTCCGGCCCAGGGTGTCCGACGCTCAGCGCGGTCCGCGCTGGTGAGTCCGTCCCTGGCCGAGGCCAACGGCGTGCGCTGGAGCGCGCACGGCACCGGCGGCCCGGTCACCCTGCTCATCCCCGGCCTTGGCGCCACCCCCGGCGAGGCCCGGCTGCCCGCGGTCGGCCTGGCAGGCACCAGGGTGGTGCTGACCCTGCCCAGCCACGGCGAGTCCCCGGCCGCGCCACCCGGCTACTTCCGCTACCAGACGATCGCCGCCGATGTGCTCGCGGTGGCCGACGAGGTCGGCGCGACCGCCGCCATCGGCACCTCCCTCGGCGCCAGCGCCCTGCTCGCCATCGCCGCGAATCACCCTGCCCGGTTCGAGCGCCTGGCCCTGCTGATCCCCGCCGTGCTCGACCAGCCGCGCACGGCACAGGGCGCTGATCCGCTGGCCCGGATGTCCGCGGCCACCGAGCACGCGCTGAGCACCGGTGACAGCAGCCGCCTGCAGGCCGTGGTCGCGGGCGAGCTGCCGCCAGGCCAGGACTTCGCCGACTACGTGGACAAGCGGGTGGCCGCGTTGCTGCGCCTGCGCGAGGCGCTGACCAGCCTGCCCGCCCAGGTGCCGGTCCCCGACGTGTCCGCGCTGGCCGAGGTGACCGCCCGGGTGCTGGTGGTCTCGGCCACCGGCGACCCACTGCACCCGGAGCACGTGGCCAAGTCGGTGGCCGCCGCGCTGCCGCTGTCCCGGCTGGAAGTGTTGCCCTCGCTGATCCCCCTGGTCACCCACCGCCGTGAACTGCGCGCGCTGCTCGCCGACTGGGCGGTGTAAGCCCGGCCGCACCGGGTAGGCCCTGGTCATGGACAAGCGCATCGCGTTCCTCGTCGCGGGCGAGGGCATCGAACAGGCCGAACTGACCGAACCCTGGGCCGCGGTGGAAAAGGCGGGCGGCGTGCCGAGACTGCTGTCCGGCAGGCTGGGTGTGGTCCGCGGCTACCACCACCTGACCCCGGCGGATGAGTTCACCGTGGACGTGGCGCTCGGCGACGCCGACCCGGCCGACTACGCGGGCGCCGTGCTGCCCGGCGGCGTGGCCAACTCCGACGACCTGCGCACCGACGACCACGCGGTCCGGTTCGTCCAGGCCATGGCCGCCGCGGGCAAACCGATCGCCGCGATCTGCCACGCCCCCTGGCTGCTGGTGGAGGCCGACCTGCTCCGCGGCAAGACCCTGACCTCCTACCCCAGCCTGGCCACCGACATCCGCAACGCCGGCGGCGACTGGGTGGACCAGGAGGTGAAGGTCTGCGACGGCAACGGCTGGCACCTGGTGACCAGCCGCGCCCCGAAGGATCTGCCAGCCTTCAACCTGGCCGCGCTCAGGGAGTTCGGGCTGGACTAGCCTGCGACCATGACCGGCTGGACCATCGCAGGCACCCTCACCGTGCACCCCGCCCTGGACCGCCTCGACCTGCTCGCCGACCCGGTGACCAGGCAGCTCCGCACGCTGGACGCCGAGCACTGCGGCGTCGCCGAGATCAACCCCGACCTGGCCGACACCGCGGCCTTCTGCGCCGAATACGGCTCCCCGCTGTCCGCCTCGGCCAACTGCGTGCTCGTCGCCGGCCGCCGCGGTGACGCGGTGCGCTACGCGGCCTGCCTGGTCCTGGCGACCACCCGGGCGGATGTGAACGGCGTGGTGCGCAAGCGGCTGGACGCGCGCAAGGCGAGTTTCGCGCCGATGGAGGAGGCGGTCAGCCGCACGGGCATGGCTTATGGCGGGATCACGCCGATCGGGCTGCCCGCGGACTGGCCGATCCTGCTGTCGCCGGAGGTCGCCGAGGCGCCGGAACTGGTGATCGGCAGCGGGGTCCGGCACAGCAAGCTGCTGGTGCCGGGGGCGCTGCTGGCCAAGCTGCCCAACGCGGAGGTTCTGCCGGGGTTGGCTCAGTAGGTCCACTCCCATCCGGTGTTGCTCGACGGGCGGTAGACGAGTGTGCCGTGAGCGTGTTTGCTGAACAGCACGACTGTCCCGGCGAGCTTCGAGGCTGGCGAGTACGGCCGAAATGGCAGCTGGTCCTTGGGGCAGTTGCCGTACCCCTCGGGGAACAACTCTGACTCGGTCAGCCCGTCCGGGCCGACAACCTCGAAGTCGTTGGGCACGATTGACCAGGAGTCGTCGGTAGGCAGCTTCTCAGTGGTCCGCACGGTGAAGCTCAACAGCAGCATGTGCTTGCCGTCAGTCTTGCTCCACTTCGCCTTGCACGGCGGGTCGACCTCGATGGCGGTCAGGGTGAACTCGGCGGCCAGCTCGTCGTTCTCGCCCCAAGCGGCCAGTTCCCCCACGCTCTTCATCAGGTTGCCTCGCGGGGACCTCTTGCGGCTGGTGGTAGGGCTGGGGGCGGGCGATGAGGTTGGAGCGGCGGTCGTGGTGCTGGTCGTCGGCGGGGCGGCAACGGGCGGCGGGGCGCTCGCGCAGGCGGACAGCAGCAGGACGGACAGGCAGGCGACGGCAAGCTTCATGCGATCCCTCGCTTCGGCTGGGGGTGTCCCGTCCGTCGCGAAAGAGTGCGGATTGGTTAGTCCGGTTGGCCGTATCGTGACGCGACCGAAACGGTCAGTTGCCCGCGTAGTCCTCCAGCAGCGCGACCGCCTCCGCTGGATCGTCCGTGATCAGGATCCACCGCTCCGCCGCCCGCCCCTTGGCCAACCGGTGCAGCAGGTCGGCCACCGGCATCTCCTCGGTCCAGAATCGCTTGCCCAGGAACACCATCGGCGCGGCGGGGCCGACGCTCTCGTAGTAGTTCTGGGTCAGGTCCTGGAAGATCTCCTGGACGGTGCCCGCGCGGCCTGGGGTGTACAGGACGCCGCCGGTGGCCACGGTGAGCAGGCCGTCCTCGCGGACGGAGTTGGCGAAGTACTTGGCGTGCAGTTCGCACAGGGGGTTGGGCGGTTCGTGGCCGTAGAACCAGGTCGGGATGCCGATGGTGCGGGGCAGGGATTCCGGTTCCGGCAGGTCGAGGGACAGGCCGGCGTGCACCCAGCGACCGATGGTGGCGTCGTCCACTGTGGACGAGTCGGTGGCGTGGAAGGCGGGGGCGGCGGCCAGTTCTGACAGGGCTTTGGTGAGTTGGTCGTCGTCCATTGTGGACAGTCGTACGCCCAGTGGGATGGCTTCCATGGCGCCGGGGCCGCCGCCGGTGAGCACGGTGAACCTGGCGGGGCTGCGGCCGATGGCGCGGCCCAGTTCGGCGGCCTGGCGGTACTCGGGGCTGTCCCGGCGGAAGGCGTGGCCGCCCATCACCGCGACCGGGTTGGCCCGGCCGGCCACCGCGCAGGCGGCCAGCAGGTCTTCCAGGGCCTCGGTGATGGCGTGGTCGTGCAGGCGTTCGGCCAGGGCGTGCAGGGGATCCGGGTGGTGGCCGGTAGTGCCGCCGATCGACCTGCTGTGCCGGTAGACGCGGGCGTCGGGGGTGTCCCGGTAGGTCTCCGGGTGGCGTGGGTCCAGGCCGGTGAACAGCTCGGCGACGGTGTACAGCGTGGAGCGGTAGGCGCGGTAGGGCAGTTCCGGGATGTCCGGGAACACCAGGGCGCCGCTGGCCTCGGCGCGGTCGCGGGCCGCGGGGGCGAGCCGGCAGCCCAGCAGCAGGGCGCCGTCCAGGCTGGTGCGCAGCAACTCGTTCTCCGCCGCGCCGGTCAGGTCCAGCCCGACCAGCACCGTGTGCCGCAGGTCCCGCCCGGCTGCCCGGTGCTCCCGCAGCGCTTCCAGCTCACCGATCTCGATCCGCACCCGGACCAGGGTAGGCCCGCGCGGCTCCGGCTAGTGGAAAACCACAGTTCTGTTGCCGTGCACCAGCACCCGGTCCTCCACATGCCAGCGCAGTCCCCTGGCCAGCACCACCTTCTCGATGTCGGTGCCCTTGCGCACCATGTCGGCCACCGAGTCGGTGTGGTCCACCCGGCCCACCTCCTGCTCGATGATCGGCCCGGCGTCCAGGTCCGCGGTGACGTAATGACACGTCGCGCCGACCAGTTTCACGCCGCGGGCATAGGCCTGGTGGTACGGGCGGGCGCCCATGAACGAGGGCAGGAAGCTGTGGTGGATGTTGAGCGCCTTGCCGGACCAGGCCGCGCACAGCTCGTGCGGCAGCACCTGCATGAACCGGGCCAGCACCACCGCGTCCGGGCGCTGGGAGTCCACCAGCTGGCGGATCTGGGCGAAGGCCGCCTGCTTGCCCTCGGGATCCTTGCCCGCCACCGGGAACGGCACGTGGTGGAACGGGATGCCGTGCGCCCGGGTGATCCCGGCCAGGTCGGCGTGGTTGCCGATCACCGCGCGCACGTCCACGTTCAGCTCGCCGGAGGCCACCCGGCCCAGGATGTCGTAGAGGCAGTGCCCGGCCTTGGACACCAGGATCACCACCCGGCGCTTCTGGCCGGTGTCGGTGACCCGCCAGTCGCTCTGCACACCCAGTTCCCTGGCCACCGCGGCGAAGCGGTGCCGCAGCTCGGCCACGTCGAAGGGCAGCGAGTCCGCACGCACTTCCTGGCGGGTGAAGAACCAGTTGGTGTCGGTGTCGGTGTGGTAGGCCGCTTCCACGATCCAGCCGCCCTGCTCGGCGAGGAAGGTGGAGATCCGGGCCACGATGCCGGTGCGGTCCGGGCAGCCCAGGGTGATCACATAGCGTCGTTCACGGGCGGACATGGCTGGTCAGTCTGCCCTTCGCGGCCGCGTTCACCTGGTCAGGGGGTGCCCAGCTGGTCGAGCAACTCAGAGTTCCCGGTCACCACGGCGGTGTTCGGCCGGTTCCACAGCCGCCGGTAGATCGCGTCCGCGGTGCCCGCGACCACCGTGTCGGTGTCGATGCCACTGCCCTGCACCGGTCCCACCTCGGCGCGCTGACCGGGGATCAGGGTGAGCACCATGGCCAGACCGGCGTCGGCGGCGTGGAAGAGGATGGTGCCCTGCTCGGTGCGCTCCTCGTGCTTGCGGAACAGCAGCGCCATGACCAGCGCCTCCTCGATGCCGTCCGCGGCGAAGCGGGGCTCGAACCGCAGCTCCCTGGCCGGGTCCACGCCACCGGCCACCTCGTGCAGCGCGTGCTCGGCGTCCAGCCGGTGGATGGCCACCTCGTGCGCCATCCGCCTGGCCCACATCGCGCCGGGCTCGGGCAGGGACATGCCGAAGGCCCAGGCGGGCGCCGTGCGGCCCTTGTCGGCGAGCAGGCCGATCAGCCGTTCCTGCTCGGCCAACCACCAGGCGTGCAGTTCGGCCCAGTCCTGTGGCGCGGGCGGGAACTCCGGCCGCACGTCCACGATCCCCGCGGTCAGGTTGTCCGCCGCCCAGGCCTGCGCGCGGGCCTGGTGCGCGACCAGCTTGTGCACGGTCCACTCCGGACAGGTCGGGACCTGCGCCGCCGGACCTGCCTTGAGCGCGGCTGCCCGCATGGCCTCGGAATGAACTCGGATCTGCTCGAGGAAGTCGGTGTGCTCCACCACACAGAGCCTACGGACGCGGGCCGTAGACCGCGTCCGCATTGAGCGTGACCTCGCCCAGCCGCCACCGGTTCCGGCGATCGAGCACCGGCCAGTCCCGTTCGGCGAGCAACCGCACCGCCTCCACCCAGCGGGCTCTCGGGCCGTAGGGCGCGAACGGGGCCGCGCTGGCCCAGCAGGCGTCCAGCTCGGCCAGCAGCGCGTGCACCCGCTCACCGGGCACGTTGTGGTGGATCAGCGATTTGGGCAGCCGTTCGGCCAGGTCGGAGGGCTGCTCCAGGTCCGAGGGCAGGCAGGCCAGGGTGAAGGTCAGCGGGCGGTCGGCGTCCAGGGTGACCCAGCAGCAGCGGCGGCCGATCTCATCGCAGGTGCCCTCCACCAGCAGCCCGCCGGGGGCCAGCCGGGACTGCATGGTGGCCCACGCCTCCGCGGCCGCGGCCTCCTCGTACTGGCGCAGCACGTTGAACGCGCGCACCAGCGCCGGCCGCCGCCCGGCCAGCTCGAACCCGCCGCGGCGGAACTCCAGCCCCGGCCGCTCGGCCGGTTTGGCCGCGTCCACCCGCTCCTGGTCGATCTCCAGGCCGAGCACCCGCAGATCCGGCCGCAGCCCGCCCAGCCGGTCGGCCAGCTCCACCGCGGTGATCGGCGATGACCCGTAGCCCAGGTCGATGACCAGCGGATCCGCCGCGGCGCGCAGGGCGTCCGCGGTGAGCGGGGTGCTCGCGATCCACCGGTCCACCTTGCGCAGCCGGTTCGGGTTGGTGGTGCCCCTGGTGGGCAGGCCGAGCGTGCGCGCCCGGCCCGCGGCGTAGCGCGGCGCCCGTTTGCGGACCTGGTTCACGAGCGTTCGGACAGCCAGCGCTGGGTGAACTCGTGCTCGGTGTCCAGCAGCCTGGCCACCTGCTCGATGACCGCCCGCTCCACCTTGCCGCCGACGAAGGGCAGCGAGACCGACACCTGCAACCGCCCGGCCACCCGGCAGCCCTGACCCGCGGCGCTGATCGCGATCGAGCACTCGATGGTCGCCGGCGCGCCGGGCACGGTGGCGTGCACCGAGGCGGTGGCGCCCTCGCCGCTGGGCCGCCAGGTCTCCACCCGCTCGATCACCAGGTCGCCGGGGATCAGGGTGCGCACGAAGGAGGGCAGCTTGTCCGCCGGGATGCCCTGGCGCAGCTTGAGCACGGTCTCGGCGCCAGTGGCGGCGAGCGAGATCAACTCGCCCTTCGGGCCGCCCACCGCGGCCAGCCGGTCGCGCAGATAGGTCTCGTCGACCATGGTCGCGGCCACCCGTGCGGCGGGGAAGGAGTAGCCGTGCGAGGTCTCGGTGCTGGTTGCCACGGGGTGTCACGCTACCGTTGAACGTCGTGACCACACCCGTGCCGTTGGCTGGCTACACCACCCTGCGCCTTGGCGGCCCGGCCTCGGTGTTCCTGGAAGCGACGAAATCCACCGAGGTCATCGAGGCCGTCCGGACCGCCGACCAGGCGGGTGAACCCCTGCTCGTGCTGGGCGGGGGGTCCAACCTGGTCATCGGCGACGCGGGCTTCGAGGGCACCGTGGTGCGCGTCGCCACCCGCGGCCGAGGGCACGACCCGCTCGGTGACGGCCTGGTCCGGCTGACCGTGGAGGCCGGCGAGAACTGGGACGACGTGGTCGCCGACGCGGTGGCCAACGACCTCGGCGGCCTGGAGGCGCTCTCCGGCATCCCCGGCCTGGTCGGCGCGACCCCGGTGCAGAACGTGGGCGCCTACGGCGTCGAGGTGGCCGACCTGCTGCTCTCGGTGGACCTGCTGGACCGGCGCAGCGGCCAGGTGCGCCAGGTCAGCACCGCCGAACTGGGCCTGGGCTACCGCACCAGCGTGCTCAAGGGCACCGACAACGCGGTGGTGCTGCGGGTCTCCTTCGCACTGCGCACCGGCGGCCAGTCCGCCCCGGTCCGCTACGCCGAACTGGCCAACACCCTGGGCGTGGAACTGGGCGCCAGGGTGCCCGCCGCCCAGGTGCGGGACGCGGTGCTCGCGCTGCGCACCGGCAAGGGCATGGTGCTGGACCCTGACGACCACGACACCTGGAGCGCCGGCTCCTTCTTCACCAATCCGATCGTGGCCGAGGCCGACCTGCCCAGGGTGCTCTCGCTGATCCACGCCCGGCTCGGCCCGGAGATCAAGGTGCCGCGCTACCCGGGCGGCGCGGGCCGGGTGAAGCTGTCCGCGGCCTGGCTGATCGAGCGGGCCGGGTTCCTGCGCGGGCACGAGGCCGCCGACGGCCGGGTCTCGCTCTCGCACAAGCACACCCTGGCGCTGACCAACCGCGGCAAGGCCGACACCGAGGACCTGCTGACGCTGGCCCGCGAGGTGCGCGACGGCGTGCGCGGCGCGTTCGAGGTCGATCTGCACCCGGAACCGGTCTTCGTCGGCTGCGCGCTCTGACAGGTCGACCTGGCAAGCAGGTCTCCGTGACCTGCGGGAACAAAACTCGTGTGAGCTGGGCAACCGGCCAAACGAGTGACGCCAAGTGACGGGCTCCTCACCCCGAGTGTTTCATGGACGGTGAAGTACCGGATCGAGGAGTTCGCATGACCAGCGCGGAGGACAACAGGCGCAGGGCGGCGATCCGGCCGGTGAAGCGGCGACACGAGGACACCCTGCTCGACCTGCCCGGAGTCGTCGCGGTGGACATCGGCGCGCAGACCACGGGTGGCCTGCGCACCGGCCGGCCGGCCATCGTGGTGTCGGTGCGGGTGAAAAGGCCCGCGCGCACGGTGGCGCACGGCCAGTTGCTGCCTGCCGAGATCGACGGGGTGCCGGTGGACGTCATCGAGGAGGACGTCCTGCTGCACCCCGCGCTGCTGCGCGCCGACGCCGCCCCGGAGCGCTCCGGCGAGTCCTACCCGGCGCTGGTCGGCGGGATCAGCGTCGGCCCGTGCCGGTCCATCCAGATGGTCCCGCCGCAGGCCCCCGAGGCAGGCGAGTACGTCACCGTGGGCACCCTGGGCCTGCTGGTGGCCGCCCGCGCGGACCGGCGGCGGGTGTTCGGCCTGACCAACTTCCACATCGCCTGCGTGGACGACGCCTGGGCGGTGGGCGATGCGATGACCCACCCGTCCCGGGTCGACGGCGGCCGCTGCCCGGCCGACATCGTGGGCAGCCTGGCCAGTTCGGCGCTGTCCGGTTGCGTGGACGCGGCGCTGATCGCGCTGACCCCGGACCGCCCGTGGCGGCGGGAGATCGCCCAGCTGGGCAGGCCGGGCGGCTGCGCGCCCGCGCTGCTGGGCAGCCTGGTGCGCAAACGCGGCCGGACCACCGGGCTGACCCAGGGCGTGGTGGTCTCCACCGACGTCACGCTCTGCCTGGACTACGGCGACAGCCTGGGCAGACGGCGGCTGCGGGACCAGATCAGGGTCACCGCGGCCGAGGGGATCTTCGGCGACCGCGGCGACTCCGGCGCGGTGCTGGTGGACCCGGACAACCAGGTGGTGGGCCTGCACTGCGCGGGCACCCTGGGCGGCGGCAGCGGCTTCGCCAACCCGATCACCCGGGTGCTCGACGAACTCGACGTGGTGCTGGCCTAGAACGGCCCATCCTGATCATCCGGTTCAGCCGCAACCCCAATGTGAGAAGTGACACATCGCTTTGGGGCACCCCCTTACGGGCATGGGGCGTCCTGGAGATGAGGGCACCCTTGACGGGGTGCCGGATGCGTGGAGGTCGACTGTGGTTGCTCAACGACGGGGACGGGGACGGTCCCTGCTCGGCTTGATGGGGTTGTTCACCGCTGGTGCGCTGCTGCTTTCCGCCTGTACCGGCGGTGCGGGCGGGGATGGCGGCGGCACCAGCAAGGCCGACGCGCCACCGGTCGCCAAGGTCAGCGTGGAGCCGGGGGACGGCGCCAAGGACCTCAGCCCGCGCGCGCCGGTCAAGGTCTCGGTCGCCGAGGGCTCGCTGGATGAGGTGACGCTGACCGCGGACGGCAAGGCGGTCGCTGGCAAGATCGCCGCGGACAAGAAGACCTGGGCGCCGGACAAGGCGCTCGAATTCGGCAAGAGCTACACCCTCGGCGGCTCGGCCACCGGCACCGACGGCAAGAAGGTCGAGATCAAGGGCGGCTTCGCCACCCAGGCCGCGGGCAAGCTGATGCGGGCCACGATCAACCCGGTGGACAACGCCACCGTGGGCATCGCGATGCCGGTCAAGGTCGAGTTCGACGAGGCCCCGCAGGACCGGGCCGCGGTGGAGAAGGCGCTCAAGGTGGAGACCTCGGTGCCGGTGGAGGGGGCCTGGGCCTGGCTCAACCCCAAGGAAGTGCACTACCGGCCCAAGGAGTTCTGGCCGGCCAACACCCAGGTCAAGGTGACCGCGGACCTGTTCGCGGTGCCCTATGGCAAGAACGTCTTCGGCCGGGCCAGCCTGAGCACCAAGTTCACCATCGGCCGGGCGCAGATCGTCGAGGCCAGCGTGGCCACCAAGCGCATGATCGTGAAGCGGGACGGCCGGGAGCTGATGAACCTGCCCGCCAGCCTCGGCGATGAGAGCAAGCCGGACCTGCGCACCGCGAACGGGATCTACATGGTCTCCGAGCGCAACGCCACCGAGCGCATGGTCAACGAGAAGTACAAGTACGACGTCACCAAGAAGTGGGCGGTGCGCATCGCCAACAGCGGTGAGTTCATCCACGAGAACCAGGACAACGCGGGCAACCTGGGCAAGCGCAACACCTCGCACGGCTGCATCAACCTGAGCGAGGCGGACGCGAAGCGGTACTTCGACAGCGCGCTGATCGGCGACCCGGTGATCATCTCCGGCTCGGCAGGCACCAAGGGCGCGGTGTCGGACACCTACGACTGGCGGATCGACTGGCCGACCTGGCTGTCGAAGTCGGCGCTGAGGTGACCACCACGATCACCGGCCACGGCGGCACGCGGCTCGCGCTGCGCACCGCCGGGCCGGTGGGCGCGCCGGCGCTGGTGCTGCTGCATGGCTGGGCGCAGAGTTCGGCGGTGTGGCGGCGGCTGCTGGCCGACCCCGGCCTGACCGAGCGGTACCGGCTGCTCGCGCCGGACCTGCGCGGCCACGGCGACTCCGCGGTGCCCGATGGCGGCTACGACGACCCGGCGGCCTGGGCAGGGGACCTGGCCGCGGTGCTCGAACACGCCAGCGGACCGGCGGTGGTGCTCGGCTGGTCCTACGGCGGGCTGGTGATCGCGGACTACCTGCGGGTGTGCGGCGACGCCGCGCTGGCCGGGATCGTGCTGGTCGGCGCGGTCACCGAGATCGGCCCGGACCGGCCGGGCGGCGCCACCGGCCCGGTCATGACCACCGGGCTGCGCGAGATGCTCTCCCCGGATGACGAGGTGGCCCGGCCCGCGCTGCGCGAGTTCATCGCGAGCGGCACCGCCGTGCCGATGAGTCAGGACGAGCAGGACCGGCAGCTCGGCACCGCGCTGGCCACCCCGGCCGCGGTGCGCAAGGCCGTGTTCAAGCGGGACATCGGCAGTGCCGAGGCGCTGACCGCGGTGACCGTGCCCACCCTGGTGCTGCACGGGGACTCCGATGAGGTGGTGCTGCCGGTGGCCGGTCGCTACGCCGCGGACACCGTGCCCGGCGCGGCGGCCAGCTGGTACCCGGGCTGCGGGCACGCCCCGTTCCTGGAGCGTCCGGCCGACTTCGACGTTGAGCTGGCCCACTTCCTGACGCGCTGCCACGTGGAGCACGGCAAAATGGGGTTGTGAGACGTAGAGGCATCGGTCGCGCGGGCAGAGTCGCCGTGCTGTCCCTGCACACTTCCCCACTTGAGCAGCCAGGCACCGGCGACGCCGGTGGGATGAACGTCTACATCGCCCAGACCGCGGTCCGGCTGGCCCAGCGCGGCACCGCCGTCGAGGTCTTCACCAGGGCCACCTCCTCCGAGCTGCCGCCCACGGTCGAACTCGCGCCAGGGGTGACCGTGCGGCACGTGCCCGCCGGGCCGTACGAGGGGCTGGCCAAGAACGACCTGCCCGCCCAGCTCTGCGCGTTCAGCGCGGGCGTGCTGCGCACCGAGGCCAGCCACGCGCCCGGCTACTACGACGTGGTGCACTCGCACTACTGGCTCTCCGGGCACGTCGGCTGGCTGGCCAGGGACCGCTGGGGGGTGCCGCTGGTGCACACCGCGCACACCCTGGCCAAGGTCAAGAACCTCGCGCTGGCCGCGGGGGACACCCCGGAACCGCAGGTCCGGGTGATCGGCGAAGAGCAGGTGGTGGCCGAGGCGGACAAGCTGGTGGTCAACACCGAGGTCGAGGCACAGGAGCTGACCGGGCTGTATCAGGCCAGGCCGGACCAGGTGGCCGTGGTGCCGCCAGGGGTCGACCTGGAGCGCTTCACCCCCGACGGCCGGGCCGCCGCGCGGGCCGAGCTGGGCCTGGCCCCCGATGCCGTGGTGCTCGCCTTCGTCGGCCGGATCCAGCCGCTCAAGGCGCCGGACGTGCTGCTGCACGCCGCCGCCGAAATGATCGACCGCGATCCCGGGCTGCGGGCCCGGCTGGTGGTGCTGATCGTCGGCGGGCCCTCCGGCACCGGACTGGAGCAGCCGACCGTGCTGCACGAGCTGGCCGCCCGGCTGGGCATCGCCGAACTGGTCCGCTTCCTGCCGCCGCGGCCGGGCGCCGCGCTGGCCACGGTGTACCGGGCCGCCGACGTGGTCGCGGTGCCCAGTCACTCCGAGTCCTTCGGCCTGGTCGCGCTGGAGGCGCAGGCCTGTGGCACCCCGGTGGTCGCCGCCGCGGTCGGCGGGCTGCCGGTCGCGGTGGCCGACGGGGTCTCCGGACTGCTGGTCCCGGACCACCGCGCGGGTTCCTGGGCGGACGCGCTGGGGTACCTGGCACTGGAGCCCACCCGGTGGCGGGAGTTCGCCGCCGCCGCCCCCGCGCACGCCGCGGCGTTCTCCTGGGACCACACCGCCGAGCGGCTGCTCGCGGTGTACGGCCAGGCGGCCGCCGCGCTGCGCACCACCCTGGAGATCGCGGTATGAGCCTGGACCAGTTGATCGAGTCCACTTTGGACGGTCAGGAACTCAAGTACACCAAGCGGGAGCAGGGCCGGTGGTTCGTCAGCCTGCCCGGGGTGCAGAAACTCCAGACCAACCTGTGGCTGATCCTGGGCCGCCAGTCGCTGCTGGTGGAGGCGTTCGTCTGCCGCCGCCCGGACGAGGGCCACGAGCAGGTGTACCGGTTCCTGTTGCGCCGCAACGCCCGGCTCTACGGCGTGCACTACACCGTGGACCCGGCAGGCGACATCTACCTGATCGGCCGGATCGGCCTGCACGCGGTCACCGCGGACGAGCTGGACCGGGTGCTCGGCCAGGTCCTAGAAGCCGCCGACGGGGACTTCAACACGTTGCTGGAACTGGGTTTCGCCGGGGCCATCCGGCGGGAGTGGGACTGGCGGGTCTCCCGCGGCGAGTCACTGGCCAACCTGCAGGCGTTCAAGCACCTGGTGACCTCCCCGCATGAGGGTCCGGTGCACGCCGAGTCCTGATCGTGACCGGGGCCGGGCAACGGCCGTCACCCCGCACTCCGTCCGATCGTTGTATCGCAGACGACGATGGGGGTCGGACGACATGGCAGGACGATCATTGCTCGCCCTCGGCGCACTGGGCCTGGTGCTGGTGGCCGGATGCTCGGGGGCGGGTGAACGGGCCAACACCGCGGTCGGGGTCGCCGAACCCGCGGCAGGCGGCTCCGCCCAGCAGGGCTTCAGCGGCGGCCCCGGCGACGCCAAGGCGCCGATGGAGAAGGGCGCGGCGACCGAGAAGGGCGCCAGCGCCCCGGAACCGGCCGCGCTGGAGGCCCGGCAGCTGATCAGGACCGCGCGGATCGAGCTGAGCGTGGCCAAGGTCGAGGAGGCCGTGCGCAAGGCCCAGGAAGAGGCCAAGGCGGCCGGCGGGTTCGCCAGCGAGGAGAACGCGCGCGAGCAGCGGGCCACGCTGACCGTGCGGGTGCCCGCGGACAAGCTGGACGAGGTGCTCAACCGGCTCGACGACCTCGGCAAGGTCATCGTGCGCGAGCAGCGCTCCCAGGACGTCACCGACGCGCTGGTGGACACCAAGAGCAGGCTGGAATCGCAGCGGGCCAGCGTGAACCGGGTGCGCGCGCTGCTGGAGCGGGCCAACACGGTCAGCGAGATCGTGCAGGTCGAGGGTGAGCTGACCAAGCGGCAGGCCGAGCTGGAGTCCTTGCAGCGCAGGCTGGAGTCGATGTCCAAGCAGGTCGCCATGGCCACCGTGTCGGTGTCCCTGGTGCGCACCGACCAGGCCGCCGCACCCAGCGGGGACGGGTTCCTGGACGCGCTGGCCGCCGGCTGGCGGGCCTTCCTGGGCACGGTCAACGGACTGCTGATCGCGCTGGGCGCCTCGCTGCCGTTCCTGGTGGTGCTGGGCCTCGCGGGCGCGCTGGTGATCGTGCTGCTGCGCCGCCGCCGGAATGCCGCCGCCCCGGCCGCGCCGGTGGCCACCGAGAACCCGGTGGGCTGAAGGGTGTCGCGCGGGGCGGCCCGGGAGAGAGGGGGAGTCGCGAGCTCGAGCCGCCCCGCGTCCACAAGCTCCCGCTACGTCGGACCACTGCGGGCGGGGGGAGCCCTGGGTCCGGGCGGGCCGCGGTTCGACGGGGGATACGAACCGCGATGGACACCCTCTCGAGATCGGGGAGTGCGTGGGAGCCGATCTGAAAGAGTGATGTCAACTTGGCAGATTCGATGTGGCAATCACAAGCCTGGCCCACTGCTCCATTCGAGTGTACTTAGCTCGGTGGGATAACGGGATGATGTCTGGTCGGCCGCTGTTGACAGCAACTTGACTGGGGCCTGTGAGCGTAGTCACGATTGATCGCCCGATTGGCGTCCGCCGTTGGAGGGAACACCCATGGCATTTCGCAGTCCGTACCCCGATGTCGCGATTCCGGACGTCTCGCTGCCGGAGCTGCTGTTCGGGGCGCTGAGCCCGGCACAGGCTGCTGCACCTGCGCTGATCGATGGGCCAAGCGGGCGAACGCTGGGCTATGGCGAACTGGCCGCGCTGGTGGACAAGGCCGCCGCCGGACTCGCCGCCCGCGGTATCAACAAGGGTGATGTGGTCGGCATCTTCAGTCCGAACACGCCCTACTACGCGGTGGTATTCCACGGGGTGCTGCGCGCGGGCGCGGTGGCCACCACGGTGAACGCGCTCTACACCGCCGACGAGCTGGCCCATCAGCTCATCGACGCCGGGGCGAAGCTGCTGTTCACCGTCTCCGCCTTCGCCGAGCGGGCACTGGCCGCGGCCAAGACGGCGGGCATCGCCGAGGTGATCTTCCTGGACGGCCTGGACGGCCATCCCGCGCTGGCCGGGCTGCTGGCCACCGAGGCCGCGCCGCCGGTGATCGAGTTCGACCCGGCGGAGGACCTCGCCGTGCTGCCCTACTCCTCGGGCACCACCGGCCGGGCCAAGGGCGTGATGCTGACCCACCGCAACCTGGTGGCCAACATCGAGCAGTTCAAGCAGGTCGTGCACATCGACTCGAACGACCGGGTGCTGGCGGTGCTGCCGTTCTTCCACATCTACGGCATGCAGGTGACCATGAACCACGCGCTCGCGGTGGGCGCGGCCGTGGTCACCATGCCCAAGTTCGACCTGGCCGAGTTCCTGCGGATCATCGCCGAGCACCGGACCAGTTATGTCTACATCGCTCCGCCGGTGGCGGTCGCGCTGGCCAAGCACCCCATGGTCGACGAGTACGACCTGTCCGCGATGAAGATGCTCTTCTCCGGCGCCGCGCCGCTGGACGCCGAACTGGCGAACGCGGTGGCCAAGCGGCTGGGGGTGGCGGTGCGGCAGGGCTACGGCATGACCGAGATGAGCCCGGTCAGCCACGCCATCCCGAGCGACCGCCCGGACATCAACGTGGGCACGGTCGGGCTGATCCTGCCGAACATGGTGTGCAAGCTGGTCGACCCGGCCACCGAGGAGGAGTCGCTGCCCGGTCAGCCCGGCGAACTGTGGTGCCAGGGCCCCAACGTGATGAAGGGCTACCTGAACAACGAGGAGGCCACCAAGTCCACAGTGGACGATGAGGGTTTCCTGCACACCGGTGATGTCGCGGTGATCGACGAGCACGGCGTGGTGTCCATTGTGGACAGAGTGAAGGAGCTGATCAAGTACAAGGGCTACCAGGTGCCGCCTGCCGAGCTGGAGGCGTTGCTGCTGACCCACCCGCGGATCGCCGACGCCGCGGTGATCGGCGTGCGGGACGCCGAGGGCGAGGAGGTGCCCAAGGCGTTCGTGGTGCGCCAGCCGGGCGCCGAGGAGCTGGACGAGACCGCGGTGATGACCTTCGTGGCCGCGCAGGTGGCCCCGCACAAGAAGGTCCGGGTGGTCGAGTTCCTGACCGCGATCCCCAAGTCCGCCAGCGGAAAGATCCTGCGCAAGGACCTGCGCGCCCGCGAGGCCAGTTCGTGAAGCCCCAGGTAAACGGCGCAAACCCGTTCTGAACTGCGAAAACAGAGCGCTGTAGGTCGGTCCAGGGCTGTCAGGTACTGCCACTGACTGCGGCTCTCTGCCGGTGTCTCCGGAACATACGCGGAACAGCGAAGGCCCCCAGCAAGATCACTCGCTGGGGGCCTTTCCTCCAGTCTACCTGCCTAAACGGGTCACATGGAGTCTCCGTAGAAGTCGCTGATCTTGTCGTTGGATGACGACTGCTGGCCGTCCAGCATCTTCCAGTAGACCTGCATCAGGACTTCGATCGAGTGCCCCGCGCGGTTGGCCACGTCGGCCACCGGAACCCCCGCGGCTAGCTGTGTCGACACGGCGGCATGGCGGAGATCGTAGGGGTCCTTCGCCAGCATCGACTTGTACTGTGCGGGAGGTAGCGCGATGCTCCGTGCTCGTTTCCAGATCTTGGTATACACGGACGCGTTGACTGGCCCACTGCTTTTCTTGCCCCGGAACAGTCGCCCGTCCGGCGTGGTGCCAAACCGTGCCAGATGTGCCCGAAGGACCCGTACTAGCTGTGGCGGGATCGGCACCACGCGCACCTCACCTTCGGCCCGCCTCTTCAAGTTGCGTTCCTCCCAGAGTTCGCCCGAGTCGGTGTAGCGGCCGACCGCCCGGGACGCCGACTTTTCCAGAGTGACTTTGCCCCACAGGCCGGGTTCGACCCACTCGGCCCGCGCCTCATCCCACACCAGTGATGGTAACGTCAGGTCATCGTCCCGAATCCGATTCACCTCACACGGTCGAAATGCGCCGTAGTACATAGCGGCGAAGAAGGCGTACAGGTAGTCATTCTTTCCCGCTTGGCCAACGTAGGTCACCGCTGAGAGTAATTGCGCCGCCTGACGAGGGTTGACAACCACCCGCGGGTCAACCTCCCTGCTCCCTTGCTCCAGAGTGGTCTTGTTTCCCTTGACTGGGTTAACTGTAAGTTCCTTGGCGTCTACCCCATAGTTCAACAGTTGGTAAAGTATTGCGCGTCGGGTTGCCTTAGTTCCAGCGGTTGCGGGATTTCCGTTCAAGTTCCGCCCAAGGGTAAGCAATAGCTTGCTGACTTCCACTTTCTCTGCCAGTTCTCGGACAGGTCGGGAATTCTTCTCCAGCCAGTTTGCGATCACATCTTCTTCTGGTGATCGGAGGCGTTCTCGCTGGTTCTTTGGTAGAAGGAGCGTCGTCAGCGTCCGTCGGAGCAGTCGCGGTTCAGGTGCATTCTTGGCGGACCTGACAAAATTGGCAACCGGGATAGCCAAGGCATCGACATTACGTTTACGGGTGTTTGGTGCAATGTTGTCCCACTCTGAGTCGACGAACTCCTGAGTCAGTTGCAGTAGCGACCGGGCTGTTCGCTGCTGGTGCTCAGACTGAGGTAGGCCGGTCACGGTATCGAACGCTTCGCCGCGTTCGGCGGCCGCGAGAAGCTTTGATCGGCGATTGTCCGCAAGCTTTTTTGTCTTGTACCACTCGGAGTGTTCCTCTCCCGCCGTGATCCAGCGAACCCCGTACGGCTTCGGGCGTCTCTTCTGGCCAGGCTGGGCCTTGATCTCCTTAATGGCCCAGATGTTGACTTTGTAGGTTCCGTTCATGCCACATCACTCCGAAGGCCGTTGAGCCAGGTCAGGTAATCGGCCCCGATGATTCGGAGCTTGCCGTTAGGTAGCTTGCAAACTTCTGGAGCTGCGCCCGGGATCTGACGCCACTTGTAGAACGTGTCTTTTGAGATTCCCAACCGCTTGCAGAGGGTAGGGACATCCATCAATTCACTAGGGTCAACCGGGCTGTGATCCATGGCGCGCCCCTTCCTTTTGTCGGTTGGCTTTGATGCGCTCGGCGATGCCTGCGGCTAGTTCGCGTTCGGCCTCGGTCTGGTGCCCCACGGCGAGGAAGTTCCAGTGGTTGACCACCGTGACTTCGTCCTCGGTGACGCCGAGCTGGGAGAGTGCCTCGGTTGTGCGGTAGCGGCGTTGGGTGCCGCGGATGTCCTTGAAGGTGGTGGAGTAGCGGCGGGACTTAGTCAGGAAGTGGCCGCGGAAGCCGAGCATGTGCGCCCAGCGGCGCAGGTTGAGCCCGTCATAGATCGGGCTGCCGCCCAGCTCCCAGGCGGTTTCGATCATCCGCCGGTGGTGCGGGGAGATCCCGGACAGGTGTTCGATGGCGCGTTCGCTGTGGATCGGCCGGTCCACGGTGTCGGTGCTGCCGGTGGACTTGGTGGCGTACTTGGCGATATACCCGGCAAGCCGGGCTTCGCTGATCTCGCCGTCGCCGTCCTCAAAACCGCCGGCCTGGCTCGCCCGGATCGTGCGGGTGTCCAGCTGTGCGCCCCAGACCAGCGGCAGCACGCGCCCGCACGGGCGGCAGGTCTCCACCCGGGCCGAGGTCACCGCGGCGGTGATGGCGTCCGTGAGCAGTTCGGCGCTGGCCCAGGCCGGGGCCGGGTCAACGGGACCGCCGGGGCCGTCCAGGCGGATCACGGCGTGGAAGTGGACCAGGCCGCGCCGCTGGTATTCGGCGACTTTGGCGTAGGACAGGCGGGCGTGCTCGCCGAAGCGGGACACCGGGATGCCCGCGGCCATGGCGAGCTTGCGGCGCAAGGCGATGGTGAAGCGGTGCCACAGCTTGCCCGCGTGGTTGTTCCACAGCACCGCCGCCTCATAGTCATAGGCGTCCCGGTCCACCGCGGTGCCGAGGCGGGGGTCATCGGGGTGGTGGAACCCGCCGCAGGGACAGGGAATCGTCTTGCCCGAGCGGGTGGTGCGGGAGGTGTGGACCGGGCCGAAGGAGGGGGCGGTCAGGGTGGTGAACACCCGGGGCCGGTCGGCGACCGCAGCGGGGATGTCCTTGCCCGCGTCTCCGGCCAGTCCGGCGCGGATGAGGTGGAAGGCGTCGGCGGCGTAGCGGTCGGCGCAGGAGGCACACAGGGCGGCGCGGCGGGTGCCGCAGGGGATGAGGATGTGCCCGGCGCGTTCGGCGAGGGTGGCGCCGGTGGTGTTGTGGGTGACGTTCCAGCGGCCCGCCAGGTGGATCGGGTGGGCACAGCCGCCGGTGGAGATGACTTTGGTACGCCACTGTTCCCAGTCGGTGGCCTGGACGCGGGCGGCCATGCGTTCGTCAAGATCAGGTGCCAGGTGCACGGCGGATCCCTTCAGTGGTGTGAAGGCAGAACGCGGCACCAGTGGCCACACGACGAAGAGGGCGCGACTGCTGGTGTCGCGCCCTGCGGTGGATGGGGTTCAGGCGGTAGCCGGGACTCCGGCCGGGGTGATCAGGCTAAGGATGCGCACGGCGTACTCGGGGGACACTCTCAGCGCGTCCTGGATGTCGTCGGCGGTCAGTGCCCGTTGGGCGGAGGCCACCTCGGCTTCCTTGGCTGCCAGCGCGGCGAGCATCGGATCCGGCAGACGCAGGCTCGTTCTGGCCTGTCTCCACCCGGGGGACGCCGGGGCCAGTGACACAGCGGTGGCCGGGGTGACTGCTGGTGCCGCCGGTGCCGGTGCGGCGAGGGCACGGGCGGTGGCGCAGGTCTGCTGGATGACCGGCATGACTTCGGCCACCAGGTAGACCACGGCCGGGATGACGATGTGCAGCACCAGCATGCCGTGGCTGAGCTTGCCGTTGGCGGGAAACAGTGCTGACCAGACGTTCATGACCAGCGTCGCGCCCAGCAGCAGCCGTTTCAGCCGCGAGACCGCCTTGGCGGCCACCTTCACGCCGCGGGAGAGCATTTCGGCTTCCCAGCGCAGCACAGTGACCAGAATTCCGGCTAGCCCGGGTTCGGCCAGCCACGCGCCCCACCACAGCGGGTCGGCCGGGGTGAGGTTTCCGGCCAGGAAGGCGTGCACGCCGGTGGTGGTGAATCCCAGGCCGAGGGCGAGGAAGAACCACATGCAGCGGGTGATGGAGACCCGTAGCCGTTCGATCTTGACCGCGTTGAGTTGCGGATCGCTGCTCAGCCCGTGCAGCTCATGGGATTCGGTGAGCTGGGCATGGAGCCGCCGGACCCGCCGGGTCTGTCCGGCCGGGCCGTCGCGCCGCCACCAGCGCCGGGCGGGCTGGTCGGATTCGTTGGCAGACAAGAGGATTCACCTCCCTGGGTCGTGTGTGGACGGTGGGGTCAGCATCGGACGGCTTTGGAGACGGCGTAGAGGACGAAGGAGACCAGCAGGCCCATGACCACCGCGGTGGAGGGGCCGAAGGCGAAGTACATCCCGGCGACCGAGGCCACCAGCACCAGCAGGGCCACGAGCAGCCAGCCCAGCGCCCGCAGGCTCAGCGGGAGCAAGAGAAGCGGTCGCATCAGCCCGTCCCCCTCAACCAGAGCGCCAACCGGGCTGTAGGCGGGGGCGGTTCGGCGGGCGGGTAGTGCACGTCCCGGCGTTCGGCCCCGGTCAATCCGCCGACCACGCCGACGGGGTGGCTTCGGGTGGGGGAGTTGCGTTTCTCCCAGGCGAGCTGATCGGCGCGGCAGGCCGCCAGCACCGGACAGCCCGCACACAACTCCTTGGCCTTGGCCATGTTCTGCACCGAGACGAAGGTTTCCGGCGGGACTCCGCGGCAGGCGGCGTCTTCGCGCCAGTCCGGCGGGCGGCCACCGGCGAACAGCGCCAGCATGAGCATCTTGTAGCCGAAGTGGTAGCCGCTCGATTGTGCCTGGCCGTTCATGCCGCCGCACCGTTCATGCCGCGGCCGGTCCCGGTGTCGCGGGCGGCCCGGATGAGCTTGCACAGCTCTTCCACGGTGAGAGTCTCGGCGGCGTCGAGGTCCAGCCGGAAGGAGCGGGCAACCTCGGCCACGGTCCGGTTGCGCAGCCGTCCGCCGAGTTCGGCCACGCCGGCCGTGGTGCCGGTGTTGATGGCGATACCGGAGGAAGTGCGGCCGGTCATGGTCACCGTCAGCTCACCGGGAATGGTGTGCTTCCAGGTGATGGTGACCCCGTCCAGGCGCATCGACCACAACAGGACCGCGGTCAGCCGGTCGGCGGCCGGACCGGTGGTGAAGCCCAGCGAGGCCGTCCGGGTCCGGGTGGACAGCCACAGGTGACTGGGCTTGGGCAGCCAGTGGGACCGCAGCAGGGACCGGACCTGTCGCATCAGCCGGTCCAGCCCCACCGTTGGGGTAGAAGTGTTGGCAGACATAGGAAACCTCCCAGAGAGGGCATGCGGGGTTGGGGCGGGTGCGCGGGTCAGCGGGTCAGGCGGGCGGTGCAGCTAGGGCAGACCGAGACGTTGTCCGGCAACGGGTTCCCGCACCACGGGCACAGGCCGCCGGTCATCAGGACACCGCCCGGAGCTGGGTGCCGGAGCGGATGAAGGCCACCAGCTCGTCAAGCTCGGCATCGGAGGTGTAGGCGAAGCGCACCCGGATCGGGGTGCGGGTGCGCTCATCGACGTAGAAGCCGATCCCCGCGTACTCCTTCAACGCCGGGATGGCGTCGGCGATGGCACCGCGGGCACGGGCATCCGAACCAAGGAGCATGTCCGGGTGGGTCTCGGAGGTCACCCGCAGACAGACCCGGTTGGGGAACAGGTCCCGGATCTCGACCACGTCCTTGGAGGGTTCCTGGACGAAGGCGTCCACGGAGTGGTGGGTGGCCCTGCCCATGGAAGTGATCTGGGCCAGGTAGCCGGTGATCTCCCTTGCCCGGGACGGGTTGTAGGCGATCAGGGTCCCGATCTCATCCACGATGAGGTAGTTGAGCGGGAACTCCGCGCTGACCGGCACCGAACGCAGCTTCCCGCGCTGCATCCGGGCCTGGGCCTTCTCCATATCCTTGACGAAGGCTTCCAACAGGTCGGCGCAGTCATCGGGGTTGTCGGCGTAGCGGCCGGGGCCGACCAGTTCCCGCAACCAGGCGAACTCCAGCTGCTTCGGGTCACACACCCACAGCCGGACCAGGCCGTCCCGGATCATCGGGGCCATGGACCGCAGCTTCGCCGCGGCAATGCTGTTCTTGCCCGCGCCGGTCGCACCGCCGTTGAGGGAGTGCGTGCCGTCCACCGGCTGGTAGAAGTCCTCCCCGAACTCATCCTCCCCGACCAGCAACGCGGCCAGGTCCACATCCGCGGAGTCCCGGGGCATGTCCGGGGCCGGGATCGGGTGGGTGAAGGGTTCGTTGCGCTGGATGATCAGCGCCAGCAGGCCAGGTTCGACGTGCTGCAGCGCCACTCGCACCGCTTTGAGGCCCTCGGCCAGGTGCTCCAACTTGGCCTTGAAGTCACTGGGGGCCTGGCCCTTGACGATCCGCACGTAGGCGGTGTCGACCGAGGCGGTGTAGGAGCGCACCCGGACGATGCGCGGGTAGAGGGTCGCGCCGGTCCGGCGGTGCTCCTTGGACAGGTCACAGGCATCCATCAGATCCCGCCACCGCCGACCCAGGAACGGTCCGAGCCAGCGACGCCGCCAGGCCCGCAGCACCGGCGCGGCGTAGGCGTCGAAGGAGCCGGGGTGTGCTCGGCACCACCCGGTGGTGCCCAGGATGAGGGCGCCCGCGGCGATGCCGGTGGGGGTATAGCCGAAGTGGGCGCAGGAGGCCACGGCCGCACTCGGGGCGGCCAGCATGCCCGGGTGACGGGCCAGCCACACCAGCCCCTGAAACTCCTTGCCGGGGGCGCGTTTGGTGTTCTCGGTCTTCTTTCTCATGGGTCACCTGACCTTCCGGGCGCGGGTGGTTCCCGCGGCGATCAACAGCAGGACCACCAGGCCCAACACGGGGGCGAGGGTGGGGGAGAACAGCGATGCGGACAGCACCGCGAACAGCACGAAGAGACCGGCCGCGACGGCGGTCCGCTCACCGAACATGACGTGTGCCCTTTCTGGGTGGGGGAAAGACAGCGGCCGACCACCACGGGAATTCCGTGACGATCGGCCGCTACCGGGAAAAGGTGGGTGCTACTTGGGGAGTTGGCTGCGCGCGTAGGAGGTGGACACGGTCAGCGTGGCCACCGCGCGGGCGAAGTCATCGTGGAGCGCCTTGAACTTCGCTCGCCGCACCGGAATGCCGGTGATCGCGTTCCGCAGCGTCTTCATTGCCTTGTCGACGTCTCCGAGTCGGATGTCAAGCTGGTGGGACATGGGCTAGACCCTCCAATCGCGGGAGATCAGTTCCGACTCGTACTGCATGGCGTGTGCCCGCAGTGCTTCCAGGTCGGCGCACGCTTTCTTGTACATTCCCTTGAGTTCGTCCGGGGTTGCGTTACGCCATGCGCCCTGGACTCTGGTTCGGGGGCGCATCTTGTCAATCATCTTCTTCAGTTCGCCGAGTTGCTCGAATGCGAAATCGAGTGCCTGGACGAACTCGCCGTAGCGCTTACGTGCGTGGGCGTTGACTGCTGCTACCTGCACTATGACCTTCCCTTTCGTGACGTTCGTTTATCGGGTGTGGGGTGTTGACCGTGTGCGTGGGGGTTGCGTTTCAGTTCTTCTTCCCATTTCGTGAGCTTCCGGCGGGTGGAGCCGGGGACCAGCACCGGACTGCCCTTGCTGGTCACCGCGCCGCAGGTCAGCACCCGGGGTGCGCCGAGGGTGAGCACGCCACTGTGGAGGAGTTGCGCGATCACCGCGGCTTCCCAGCCGGTCACCGGCCAGGTGGTGAGCTGCTTCCCGCAGTAGCGCTGGACCCGGTTGTTCCGGCCGACCACGGCGTATCCCAGCGCGCCAGCGGCCCGGTCCAGCACCTTCACGACCGCAGCCAGATCATTGACCGGTTCTGCAACCGCCGGCCTGTCCGCAGATGTGCTGGTCACAGGGTTTCCGAACAGGTCAACCTCGGCATCGGTCATGACGGGCCCTGGTGTTCGGCTACCCATTGCTGAAGCTCTTCCAGCGTCATGGATGCGATGGTGTTGTACCGGTGGAGGTTGTGCTCAAAACGCTTTCTACTGGCGGCATCCGACAGTGTTTTCCAGTCTCGGGCAAGGTGCGACAGCCCGGCTGAAAGGACCCCGTGTGCGTATGCCATTGCGTAATCAGCGTCCACGGGTTCCACTGAAGGTCGAGTGTCTGTGTTCATGGCAGTGTTCCTGTCTGTGATGCGGAAACCTAGGCGAACCCCGGTCAGGATGGCTGCCAAACCGGGGATCACCTACATTTCCGGTGCACCTATTGGCACCGGATTTAGGCATGGCTCGACTCACTGTGTAATTCTCAAAGAACGAACAGCCCGCGTGCTCGGCTTAGAAACTAGAAATCTGCAGGAGGTTGGGCAGGGGGTGGATCAGGCCGCGGTGGGGAGTTCGCCGGAGCGGCTGACCGGCTTGAGGCCGTCGGCCTTGAACCACAGGCCGGAGGCGGTGATCGCGCCGTTCTCGTTGCGCATCTCGTAGGTGTTGACCACGGCGTTGACCAGCTCGACGTAGGAGCCTTCCTCGAACCCGGGACCGGGGTCACCGGGGAGGTTGACCTTGATCTCTTCGCCCTTGGCGGTGCGGCGGCCCTCGGCCGGGCGGGGCTTGGCGAACAGGATCACGGTGTACTGCTCGATCCCGGTCCGGCGGTCGACCACGGGGGTCATGACGCCGTTGTCGAGTTCCTTCATCTTCACGGTGGGGGACTCGGTGATCATCAGGCGGTGGCCGCCGAAGTTCACGGGCAGGTCCTGAAGTGCCATGTCGTCTCCTTGGGTCCGGCCCGGGAGGGCCCCAGCTCTATCAACTGATACTACTGTAGCTGATAGAGCTGAGACAGTGTCAAGTCCGAACGGGTGACTTTCAGCTATTGCTGCTGTAGCGATAGAGTTTCGGCATGTCGATCGACCGGTCAGACCCGCGGCCTGCCTACCGTCAGGTTGCAGATGATCTGCGCCAAAAGATCACTGCCGGGGTGCTCAAGGCCGGTGATCAGCTTCCCTCGCTGAGCCAGCTCATGACCAAGTACGACATCGCGGGCAACACCGCCCGTCAGGCGCTTGGGGTGCTAACAGAGGAAGGACGGATCGTCGTCCGCCAGGGGCAGGGAGCCTTCGTTCTGGATGGCGCTGCTGACGTTGTCGACGATCCGTCCGGCCGTGACGTTCTGGAGTTGTTCCGTTCTCTCAAGGGAACGGTGGACGCCCTCAGTGACCGGCTTGCCGCCGTCGAGGAGCAGTTGGCCGACGAGAAGTGAGCCGCTGCTCGACCTTGATCAACCGGTCCTCGACAGCGGCGATCTTCTCTGACAGGCCCTTCGCCAGTGCGTACAGTTCTCGCCACTCCGCAGGGGTAAGCGCCGTGTTGTCCCGCATGTCTCAGGCTCCCCTCTTATGTGCGGTGCGAATCGATGTGGTCCGGTGTCCTACTTCGCGTCTCATAGGCGGTCCCACAGCGCCGACCAGGCCCACGCGAGCAGCAGGCCGACTGCGGCACCAATGAGCACTTCGAAGACGATTTGGTACATCTGGCACCTCCAATGCGCCTGTCACACTTCGTGGGGCCTTGCGCCGCCCGCGGAGTTCTCGCCCGTTCCCCTGGGCTGATTTGCCTGTGGCTCCGCCGCTGGGTCGGAGGCCGGCGTGAGTTCTCGTTCCGCCCTGGCCACGACATCCCGGAAGCGAGCCAGGCCAGCCACTGTCAGGCAGAACAGCACCGGCCCTTGCGCGGTGCCGACCTCGACCATGACATGCCGGGTATCGGTGTCGCCCCAAGCAGTTACGTGCGCACTCGCGGTCAGCCGGACAACGCGGATCGGCTGATCTGGCCCCTTGAGGAAGTCTCCAGTCACTGCTGGTCACCCCGCTCCGAGGTCTCGCGGATCGCGTGCCGCGGTCCAGCGGGGAGAGCCCGGCTCGCCAACGAGTCGCAGCGATCCGCAAACGCGGCTGCGGCAACGGCGAGCTGCCGCGCGAAGTTGGCGGCTAGTTCAAGGCCGCCCGCACGACCGGCGACCTGAATCGCGATCCGAGAATGTCCGTCATCGGCGACCAGCGATGGATGTCCAGTCGCGTGTTCGACCATCTCGGCCGAAGCATCCTCCTCCGGCTGAACCAGTACGTAGAACCCCATCCCGTCCTCCGATCAACAGCGGTCTCACCAACAACCACGGTGACGGCGAAATGGGGGCCAACCAATATCAACTTGCGATGCGGGTATTGGTGCCACCAATACCCGCAGATCAGCCGGTAGTGGAGCAGCTACACTGGGTTTGATCAGGTCAGACGGGAAACGTCGAGGGGGCCGGGTGAGCACCGTTCGCAAGCGTTGCCGGACTTGTACGGCTCTGCTTGCGCGAGATCACCGGGGAACGCAGTGCAGCCCGTGTGCTTCGGCCGCGATCCAGCGTGGAACCGCGCCCACGATGCCCGCCGAGTTCTGGAATCAGCCAGCTATCCAGGACGCGGCGCACGCGCGGCATATCGGCCAGCTCATCCACGCCTACCGGCAGGCGCACCAGCCTGTGCTGACCCAGGCGACAGTTGCCGGATGGCTGGGTCTGACCCAGGGGCACCTGAGCGTGGTCGAGCGAAATGCCCAGCCAGAGACCGACCTAGATCGGCTTGAACGATGGTGTGACGCACTGCACATGCCGGTGCGGCTGCGTTGGTTCCGAGGTCCGACGAGCGGCGACGCCACCGATGACGCCGTTGACGATCAACAGAAAACTCTTGCCCAGCTTGGACTTACCTATGCGGCCTCTCTGCCTACTACCGTGGATGTGGTAGCCGAGCTAGGGAGGCACGACATGGAGCGAAGGCGGTTTCTCACCAGCGCTGCGTTCGCCGTCGCGGCATCAGTCGCACCTAGCCGTGACTGGCTGCTGGCCACGTTGGACGAGATCGACGCGGCCCGCGGCCGGACCGGTACCGGCATGATCAGCACCGAGCAGGTTGACGCGATCCGCAGGACCTTCAGCGTCTTCCAGGAGTTGGACGTCATGCGTGGCGGGGGCCACGCCCGTGCCCAACTCGCCGCCTACCTGACCGAACACGTTGTCCCGCTGCTCCGGTCGAACGACCCGGACACCGAGGCCGGACGCGCCCTGTTCGAGGCCGCAGCAGAACAGCTCTACTTGCTGGGCTGGATGGCTTTCGACAACGGCGAACACGCCATCGCACAGCGGTACCTCATCCAGTCGCTCCGGCTTGCCCAAGCCGCCAAGAACACGGAGTTGGGCGCCCACGTGTTGGCCGGTCTCTCCGACCAGGCCACGCTGACCGGCCACCCGGACCAAGGTGTGCAGCTCGCCCGAGCTGGCCGCGCCGGGTTGCAGAACGGGTACTCACCGGCCTGCCTCGCCGACCTCTACGCCCTCCAGGCCCGAGCCGAGGCGGCCATGGGCGATGGGAAGGCCGCCGTGCTCAACGTGCACCTGTCGGAGAAGGCGTTCGAGAACATCGACCCCGACAACGAGCCCGAGTGGGCGCGCTTCATCGACGTCGCCTACCTCAACGGTGAGTACGCGCACGCCTTCCGGGACCTTCAGCAGCCCAACGAAGCCGCCCAGTGCGCCCGCCTGTCCGTCGCCGATTCGGAGCGGCAGAACCGTGCTCGCCGCGGGTCGCTCGCCCAGGCCGCCCTTGCTCGTGCCGCTCTGGACGATCACGACCTGACCGCAGCCGCGTCCGCCGGCCTGGCTGCCGCGAAGCTGGCCGCCACGGTGAAGTCGTCCCGGTCCGTCGAGGCGGTCACCGATCTGCGGGTGCGGATGCGGGACCACAGCGGATCACCGTCTGTCCGGGAGTTCCTGGACGTCTCCGGCGCACTCATGCCAGCGATGAGTTCCCGGACCTGAACCGGCTGCTGGTCGGTCGCGGTCTTCAGCGGCCGACCAGCTCAAGCCCTTCGTGCTCGACGAAGTCGGCGAAGTCCTTCACGTTCAACGTCGCCAACGGCACCTCGTAGGCCAGGCAGGCCGCCGCGATCCAGGTGTCGTTCTGCGGCCGAGGCCGACCGCGCTTCACCGCGGCAGCCGAGATCTCGCCCCACTTCCGCGCGACCAGCGGGGTACCCGGAAGGACCACCATCGGCTTCAGCCAGAGCGCCAGCTGATCACGTCGCCGTGGCCCCCATGAGCGCAGCTCAACCCACTTGGTCAGTTCGGCCAGGGTCACGAACGTGATGCACGGCCGGTAGCCAGCAAGCCCCGCAGCCGTCGCGGCCGACAGCTCACGTTTGAAGATCAACGATGCGACATCAGTGTCGAGAACGACCGCGTCCATGATCAGGCGAGATTCGCGTTCCGCTCGGCCCGGATCCAGGTCAGGAACTCGGCCAACTCCGCGTCCGTCTCGAAGATGCCCTCGCACGCCAGGTCGTCAACGGAACGGATTGGCTGAACGTCCTTCTCCCGGAACAGCGCGTCAAGCAGGGCAGGCCCTTCCAGGCCCTCATGCGAAGCGAACTCGGCACTGGCCATCCTCACCACCTCCATCCCTTACCACCCAGTCTGCCACCAACGGCCCCGCCGGACCACGACACGGGGCCACGGTGCCGCCGCGTTCAGAGTTTCTTTTCTTGTTCAAGGCGGCCCCCTGCGGGGGCCGCTCGGCCTGGTGCTCATCCTGCCGCGGAAGACGGAGCCCCCGATGTTGTGCGGAGCGCCCAAGCGGACCTAACGGTCCGCGGGCGCTCCGCCGAGGCATGGGGCACCGTCCCGCGGCAGGGAGGAGGCCGAGCGTCCCCCACAGGGAACCGCGGTGGTGAAGTCGGTACGAGCGCGAGGGCGGCCGGCATATCTCGGGGCTGGGGCGCTCGGCTGCCGCGCCCATGGACAACCCAATGCTTCGCACACGGGTTGACCACAGGCTTGCCAACGGGAAGCCGGGTTCCGTAGCCGAGTGGTTGAGGGCACCGGTCTTGGGGGACGTCAAGGGCGTGCATCCTGCGAGGCCGCCCCTCCAGAGTCAAGGGCGCTGACGCGTCGGCCCTGCCGATGGATCGGAGATCCACCCTGGACTCCGGAGCCTCTGCGACCTCTAAACGGGCATGCGCGGTCAGGCCGGGGGCCTGCCCCAGGGAGCGCACGCCCTTGACGTCCTAGGGGGCGAGTACGGAA
Source organism: Crossiella sp. CA198 (assembly GCF_052078295.1). NCBI lineage: Bacteria > Bacillati > Actinomycetota > Actinomycetes > Pseudonocardiales > Pseudonocardiaceae > Crossiella > Crossiella sp. CA198. The sequence continues at coordinate 100,444 of NZ_JBQJIM010000005.1, read as the reverse complement.
CAGACACGGAACAGCCTCCAGTCCGAACCATCCGGATGGGCCTATCTGTGCAGCTCATGACGGTATCGGTCCGATTTGCGAAGTACCTGCGCAAGGACCTGCGCGCCCGCGAGCGGGGCTGACGCCGACCCTGACGGGCCGGGGTCAGCCCCGGCCCATCAGGGGTGCACGTCGGAACCGAGCAGCCGAGGACCGCCCCAGCCGGCCACGCTGCGTCCGCCGATGGGCCACTGGGTCCGCACCGAGCCGTCGTCGATCCGCACCGACTGCACGGTCAGCATCCGCGGCTGGTGCGGGCTCAGGAACTGGTTGTGCCGCATCACATAGACCGAGTCATCCCGCCAGGACCAGGCCACCGAGCCCAGGATGACCGGGGCGAAGGGGAAGGTCTCGGCGTTGGGCGGCAGGATGAACCGGGAGTGCTTGCCGGAGCGCAGATCCAGCACGCCGAGCGCCTCGTAACCCGGCATGGTGTCCGGGGGCGTGGCGTAGGCGATCTTGTCGCCCCGGACGGACAGCGCCGAGTAGTGGTGGTTGCCGTGGAACTGCTCGCCGAAGACCCGGCTGCCGCGATCCGGGCCGAACAGCTCCGCCGCCAACGGTTCCACCCGGCCCGCGCTGATCCGCCAGAAGCTCTTGGGCGTGCGCACGACCGCGATTCCGCTGGAACTCAACAGGATCCGGTCCGCGGTCGCGCCGTCCGGGGTGACGATCGGACCGAAGGCGCCGCCGTAGCGGGCCCACGCCGGAGCGCCGTCGAGGCCGCCGTAGAGCCGGTCCTGGCCGTACCCGAGGTCGATGTTGACGTGCTTGAAGCCCGGCCCGTAGTAGTTGCCGCTGTACTGGTAGGTCACCCCATCCGCCCAGGTGTTGGCCCTGGGCATGGTGGCCAGCACGATCCCGTGCCCGGCGCGGCCCGCCGGATAACGCCGCAGCACGGTCTGGTTCTCACCGACCGGCTGGGCGGTGAGAACACCCGCGCCCTCCGGGGTCAGGTCGAACGGTGTCTCGCCCGCGCCGAAACGTTGCCGCCAGGAACGCAGTTCGGTGGCCCCCGGCGCGCCGATGCCCAGCGTCAGGGTGGTCTCCCCGGCCGGGGCCTCGACCTGGAACAGTGCCTGGCGGCCACCGAGCGAGGCCCCGATGAACCGGGACTCGCCTGCCACACCGTTGAAATTGCGCGACTTCGGGTTCGCCATCTCCTCCACCCAGCCGCCGTCGTAGCGGTGCAGCTCATAGCCGCCCACCTCGTGCGAAGCCTGGAAGGAGGCCACGGACTCCGGCGCGGGCGCGGCGGCGGCCGGTGTGGCGGGCAGTAGCAGGGACAGCGCCAGCGCCGGAGCGCAGACGCGGGTGAACGTGGACACAGCCATGGAACCCCCTGTGGAAGACGACTTACCCCTGCCTCGAAGCTAGGGCCCGACTGGCCGGGCCCGCGTGGGCTGAACGGCGCTCATCCGCCTGCCCTTTGGGGCGGCATATCAAAAGTCCGAGGGCTGCCTTGTGCCGCGGCGGGCGCACTGGCCCACTGGCAGCCATGGACGAGCTGACGCACCGGCGGCGGTGGGGCATTCTCGCCGTGCTGAGCATCTGTCTGCTCATCCCGGTGCTGGACACCATGATCCTCCAGGTCGCGCTGCAGCGGATCCAGGCCGAGCTGGGCGCCACCCAGTCCGAGCTGCAATGGGCGGTGGACGCCTACACGCTGGTCTTCGCCGCGCTGCTGTTCGCCACCGGCGCGCTGGCCGATGCCTTCGGGCGCAAGCGGATCCTGCTGCTCGGCCTGCTCGCCTTCGGCATCGCCTCCGCGCTGTGCGCCTTCGCGAGCAGTCCCGGCGAGCTGGTGCTGTTCCGGGCGATCAAGGGCATCGGCGCGGCCGCGATGCCCGCGACCAGCCTGGCCATCCTCACCCACGTGTTCCCGGCGGAGGAGCGGGCGCGGGCCATCGGCATCTGGTCCGGGGTGTCCGGGCTCGGCGTGGCACTGGGGCCGGTGGTCGGCGGGGTGCTGCTGGAGTACTTCTGGTGGGGCTCGGTGTTCCTGGTCAACGTGCCGGTGGTGCTGGCCGGGCTGGCGCTGATCGCCTGGCTGGTGCCGGAATCGCGCAGCCCCGGCCGCCGGGCGATCGACCCGCTGGGCACCCTGTGCTCCATCGGCGGCATCGGCCTGCTGGTCTACGCGATCATCCACGGCGGCGAGGCCGGGAACTGGCTCGGCGCGGGCGTGCTGCTGCCACTGGGTGGCGCGGTCCTGCTGCTGGTGCTGTTCGTGCTGGCCGAGCGGCGGATCGCGGATCCGGCCATCGACCTGAGCCTGTTCCGCAGCCCGGTGTTCACCGCCGGGTCCAGCGCGGTGGCCATCGGCTTCTTCGTGCAGTCCGGCGGCTTCTTCGCGCTGGTCTTCTACCTGCAGCTGGTCCGGGCCAACTCGCCGCTGGAGACCGGTCTGCTGTTCCTGCCGGTCGCGGTCGGCACCGTGATCGCCGCCACCCGCAGTGCCGCGCTGGCCCAGCGTTTCGGCGCGAACGTGGTGGTCGGCGGCGGCCTCGCGGTGTCCGGGCTGTTCTTCGCCGGTAGCGCGTTCTGGACCCCGTCGACCCCGGTCTGGTTGCTGGAACTGGGTTTCGGCGTGTTCGGCCTGGCCTTCGGGTGTGTGCTCGGCCCGGCCACCGCGGCCGCGATGAGCGTGGTGCCCCCGGCCAAGGCGGCCGCCGGGTCCGCGGTGAACAGCACCGTCCGGCAGCTTGGCGCGGCACTGGGCATCGCGCTGGTCGGCTCGGTGCTCTCGGTCGGCTACCGCAACGGCATGGGCTCCGCGGCCGAACTGCTGCCCTCGGCGATGCGCGCCGAGGCGGCCGACTCCCTCGGCGCCACCCTGGCGGTGCGCGCCCAGGCCGGGGACCGCGCCGGTGAGCTGGTCGAGGCCGCCGGACGCGCCTTCGCCGAGGGCATGGCCGCCGCGGTGTGGACGGCCGCGGTCGCCGCCCTGCTCGGCGCCGTGCTCACCGCGCTGCTGCTGCCCGGCCGGGCGCCCGCGAAGGCCAGGGCGGGCGCACCCGGTTGATCCACCCGGTGGGTTCGAGTTGTCGAGCCGGGCCGGAGCGGGCAGATTCGCAAGCCTGCGGAAGGCGGTGCGTCCATGATCGTCACGGTCACCCCGAACCCCAGCCTGGACCGCACCCTGCGGTTACCCGGCCCGTTGCGGCCGGGCAAGGTGCACCGGGCCACCGGTAGCAGCACCGAGGCCAGCGGCAAGGGCGTCAACGTGACCAGGGTGCTGCGCGCCAACGGGATCGACTCCACCGCGGTGCTGCCGCTGGGCGGCGCGAGCGGGGCCGAGCTGCGTGCGCTGCTGCTCGCCGAGCGGGTGCCGTTCACCGCGGTGCCCATCGCCGGACGGATCCGCGGCAACATCACCGTGCTCGGCTCGCGCTCGGGCACCACCAAGCTCAACGAACCCGGCCCCGAACTGACCGCCAGGGAACTGGACGAACTCGTCGCCGCCACCGGCAAGGCCGTCCGGGAACACCGGGCCCGCTGGCTGGCCATCTGCGGCTCGCTGCCGCCGGGCGTCCCACCGGGCCTGGTCACCCGGCTGGTCGCGGCCGGGCACGCCGCCGGAGCCGCGGTCGCGGTGGACAGCTCAGGGGCAGGGCTGGCCGAGGCGGTGCGCGCGGGCGCTGACCTGGTCGCACCCAACGCCGAGGAACTGGCCGAACTCGCCGGACAACCGGTCACCAGCCCGGATCACGCCGCGGAGGTGGCCGCGGACCTGTGCCCCGGCACCGCGCTGATCAGCCTCGGCGAGCTGGGCGCGGTGCTCGTCCGGCCGGACGGCACCGCCATGCACGCCGTGCCCCCGCCGATCACCGTGGTCAACACCGCCGGGGCCGGGGACGCGCTGCTGGCGGGCTGGCTGGCCGCCGAAGGCCCGGCCGCCGCCCGGCTGGCCCGCGCGGTCGCCTGGGGCGCGAGCGCCTGCCTGGCCGCGGGCACCGCCGAACTCCCGGACCACCCGGTCGCACCGGAGCTGGTCACCACCACCGAACTACAGGAGCGCCGATGAAGGTCCTCATCGCGGGCGATCGCTTCATCCCCGGCGGCACCTTCGCCGAGGAGATCGAGGCCCGGCTGCCCGGCAGCCCGGTCACGGTGGCGGACTGGGCCGGGGCCAAGGCCGATCAGCACGAGGCCCAGCAGCTGATGGAGGTGCGCGGCGCGGCCGCGGTGCCCGCTCCGCCCGAGCTGCTCGCCGCGGTGCCGGGGGCCGAGGTGCTGTGCGTGCACTTCGCCCCGGTCGGCCCGGACCTGCTGGCCGCCGCGCAGGACCTGCGGCTGATCGCGGTGGCCCGCACCGGACTGGAGAACGTGGACCTGGACGCCGCGGGCGCCCGCGGCATCGGCGTGGTGCCGGTCTTCGGCCGCAACGCCTCCGCGGTGGCCGAACTCCAGATCGGGCTGATCCTGTCCGAATCCAGGGACATCGCCCGCGCGGACGCCTCGGTGAAGAACGGCGGCTGGCGCAAGGAGTTCCCCGGCCGCCGGGTCGAACTGGGCGGCAGCACGGTCGGCATGATCGGCTTCGGGCACGTCGGCCGCCACTTCGCCCGCAAGCTCGGCGGGTTCGGCTGCACACTCCTCGCCTACGACCCCTACGCGCCGGATCAGGCACTGGCCGAATCCGGGGTGCGCCGGGCGACCAGCCTGGACGACCTGCTCCTTGGCGCGGACTTCGTGGTGGTGCAGGCCAGGCACAACAAGGAGACCGACCGGTTCATCGGCGCCCGCGAACTGGCCCTGCTCAAGCCGGGCGCCTACTTCGTCAACGTGGCCCGCAGCCGGGTGGTGGACACCGCGGCGCTCTACGACGCGCTGGCCGGCGGCCGGATCGCGGGTGCGGGCCTGGACGTCTTCGACGAGGAGCCGCTGCCAGCGGACTCGCCATGGCGGCGGCTGGACAACGTCACCCTGACCACCCACTTCGGCGGCGACACCGAGCAGACCAACCGCACCTCCGCCGCCCTGGTCGCCGAGGCGGTGGCCGAGTTCGCCGAGACCGGCCGGGTGCGCGGCGCGGCCAACGCGGACCTGCTGGGCTGGCGATGACCGATCTGCTGCTCGGCATCGACGCCGGGCAGACCGTCACCAAGGCGGTGCTGGTGGCCGCGGACACCGGGCGGGAGATCGCGGTCGGCCAGGCCAGGGTGCCGGTGTCCACCCCGCACCCGCGCTGGGTGGAACGGGACCTGGACCAGGTCTGGGACGGCTGCGTGCGGGCCATCCGGGCCGTGCTGACCGGCGTCGACGGCGGCCGGATCGCCGCGATCGGGCTGTGCGGGCACAACGACGGCTGCTACCCGGTGGACGCCGGCCTGCGCCCGGTCCGGCCGGCCATCCTGGCCATGGACTCCCGCGCGCACGAGCAGGTCCGCGGCTACCAGGACTCCGGGGCGGCCGCCGCCGCGCTGCCGCTGACCGGCCAGTCCCCGTTCGCGGCCAGCCCGGCCGCGGTGCAGGCCTGGCTGCTGGCCAACGAACCCGAGGCGCTGGACCGGACCCGCTGGCTGCTCTTCTGCAAGGACTGGCTCCGGCTCGGCCTGACCGGCGAGGTGGCCACCGACCCCACCGAGGCATCCGCCTCCTTCACCGACGTGCGCACCCACCGGTACAGCCCGGCCGCCTTCGAGCTGTACGGCCTGACCGGACTGGCCGGGAAACAGCCGCCGATCCTGGGCAGCACCGAGATCGCCGGCCGGGTCACCGCCACCGCGGCCGGGCTGACCGGGCTGCGCGCGGGCACCCCGGTGGTCACCGGCGCGCACGACGTGGACGCGGGCGCGCTCGGCATGGGCGCGGTCACCCCCGGCGCGGCGTCGATCGTGATGGGCACCTTCAGCATCAACCAGGTGGTCACCGACGAGATCCGGCTCGACCACCGCTGGCAGGCCCGCGCCTTCCTGCGACCCGGCCACTGGCTGGCCATGTCCACCAGCCCGGCCTCCTCCTCGAACCTGGAGTGGTTCGTCCGCACCCTCTGCCCGGAGGCCGCGACGGGCAGCGCGGACCCGTTCGAGTTCGTCGCGGCCGAGATCGCCGCCAGCACCCGGCCCGACCTGCCGCTCTACCTGCCGTTCCTGTTCGGCGCGCCGGTCGAGCACGGGCCAGCCGCCTCCGCCGGATTCCTCGGCCTGCGCGGCTGGCACACCCGCGGTGACCTGCTGCGCGCGCTGTGCGAGGGCGTGGCGCTCAACCACCGCACCCACCTGAGCGCGCTGCGCTCGGCCTTCCCGATCACCGGCGCGGCCCGGCTGGCCGGCGGCGGCGCGCGCAGCCCGGCCTGGAGCCAGCTGCTCGCCGACGCGGTCGACCTGCCCCTGGAGGTCACCGCGGGCGCCGAACCGGGGGCCCGCGGCGCGGCGCTGCTGGCCGGTATCGGCCTGCGCCGCTTCGCCGGGCTGACCGAGGCCGCGGCCACCGCCGAGGTGGTCCGCGCACACCAGCCCGACCCGGCCGGGGTGGCCAGAATGACGGCCCGCGCGGCGGAATACCGAATGGCCGTCGAATCCCTCCGTGACTGGTGGAAATCCGTTTAAATCGGGGTTTCTATGGCAAAATTCAGACCGGCTGGGCAATAAAACAGATCGAAATTCCGCTATGGGGTGACTCTTTCCGGAAATCGGCCGGAAATCGGCTCCGGTGTGGATATCTTGCCCACGTGGTGGAGGAGGACAGCACCGCGCAGCGGCGCGAACTGGGGGAAGCCCTGCGGATCCAGCGGGAACTGGCTGGGATCACCCGCGGCGAGCTGATCGCCCACTTCGATTGGTCGGCCAGCAAGTTCTCCCGGCTGGAGGCCGGGAAACGCGGTATCTCGGAAAGCGATGTGACCCGATTCCTCGGTTACTGCCGGACGCCCAACGACGAGGTCGACCGCCTGCTCGGCATTCTCCGCGAACCCGACACCGGTTACTGGGCCCGCCCGCATTCCGGCCGGTTCGCCGACAGCCTGCGCACCCTGCTGCTGCACGAGACCACCGCCTGCACACTGGCCAGCTACGACCTCGCGGTGGTGCCGCCGCTGTTGCAGACCGAGTCCTACGCCAGGGCGCTGCTCGGCCCGGAGGCCGATCCGAAGCCGCGGCTGGCCCGCCAGGCGATCCTGCCCAGCCTGGCCATGGCCACCTTCTACATCCACGAGGCCGCGCTGCGCGCCCAGGTCGGCAGCCCGCTGGTGATGCGCAACCAGCTCGAACTGCTGGCCCGCAGGGTGGAGTGGGCGCGCTGCCGGATCCGGGTGCTGCCGCTGACCGTCTCGGCCGCCCGGACCAGCGTGAACGCCTTCACCCGGCTGACCTTCCGCGATCACCGCCCGGTGGTGCACGTGGAGCTGGAGACGGCCAGCCTGTTCCTCGAGCACCCGAGTTCGCTTGATCGTTACGAGACCGTCCTCGACACTCTCCGGCGGCTCAGCCTGGGTGCCGAGCAGTCCCGTGACCTGCTGCGGCGGCTGGCCTGCGGGCTGGAACCGGCAGTCGGTGGCGACGTCACCACGAACGGTGATCTGGCAGGCTGTGGCCCATGACAGGCACGTTGGTGTTGCTCCGTCACGGCCAGAGCGTCTGGAACGCCGAGAACCTGTTCACCGGATGGGTGGACGTCCCGCTGTCGGAGCAGGGGGAGGGCGAGGCGCGCCGGGGCGGTGAACTGCTCAGGGACGCCGGACTGCGGCCGGACATCCTGCACACGTCGCTGCTGCGCCGGGCGATCTCCACCGCGAACCTCGCGCTGGACTCCGCCGACCGGCACTGGATCCCGGTCAAGCGGGACTGGCGGCTCAACGAGCGCCACTACGGCGCGCTGCAGGGCAAGGACAAAAAGCAGACCCTGGAGACCTACGGCGAGGAGCAGTTCAAGCTCTGGCGCCGTTCCTACGACACGCCGCCGCCCGAGATCGAGCTGGGCAGCACCTACAGCCAGGACGGCGACCCGCGCTACGCGGGCATCGGCGCCGCGCTGCCGCGCACCGAATGCCTCAAGGACGTGCTCGCCAGAGTGCTCCCGTACTGGGACGGCGAGATCGTGCCCGACCTGCGCGCGGGCCAGACCGTGCTGGTCGCCGCGCACGGCAACTCGCTGCGCGCGCTGGTCAAGCACCTCGACGGGATCAGCGACGAGGACATCGCCGGGCTGAACATCCCCACCGGCATCCCGCTGCGCTACGAGCTGGACGCGGACCTCCGGCCGGTCAAGGCCGGTGGCGAGTACCTCGACCCGTCCGCGGCCGAGGACGCCATCAAGGCCGTGGCCAACCAGGGCCGCTGACCCCCTCCGACAACCGGCAGAACGCGCTCGGACCAGGTCCGGGCGCGTTCTTCATTTGGGGCCGGATTTCGCTCGTTGGAGTGGCTTGGATGAACACCGGATGACACCCTGCCCAACGTGCGGTGTACGTCACACCATTCTGGTGTCACCACGGTCACGTATAGCCCTCCGAGAGTAGGCCGGGAGGCCGTTCGGCTGCTTACCATGCGGCCGTGACCGCAACGGGCCTGCTCGCCCTGTCGATCTGCGCGGCCGTCGTCGCCGCGGTCCTCGGCTTTTTCCTCGGCCGCTCCGTCACCGCCAGGGCCACCCGCAGACCACCCGGCCTGACCGTGGCCGACCTGATGCAACGGGTGGTGCACGCCTCGCACAACGCGGTCGCGGTGCTCAACCGCTTCGGCGACGTGGTGCTGCACAACCCGCGCGCGGAGGAGCTGGGCGTGGTGCAGGACGGCCGGGCCGACCCGCGTGCCCGCAAGGCCGCCGAGGTGGTGCTGGAGACCGGCGAGGTGCTCGAGGTCGACCTCTCCCCGCTGGAGCGCGCCACGCTGTCCAGCCGCCAGCCCGCCGCGGTGCTCGGCGAGGCCAGGCTGCTCGGCGACGGCTTCGTGGTGGTGGACGCCTCCGACGAGTCCGACGCGGTCCGGCTCGAAGCGATCCGGCGGGACTTCGTGGCCAACGTCAGCCACGAGCTGAAGACCCCGGTTGGCGCGCTCGCGCTGCTGGCCGAGGCGGTGCTGGACGCGGTGGACGACGAGGACGAGGTCCGCCGCTTCGCCAGCAAGATCCTGCACGAGGCCAACCGGCTGGGCACCCTGGTCACCGAGCTGATCGCGCTGTCCCGGCTGCAGGGCGCCGAACGGCTGCCCGAGCTGACCCCGGTCGAACTGGACTCGGTGGTCACCGAGGCGCTGGGCCGGTGCAGGCTGGCCGCGGAGTCCCTCGGCATCGAGATCGCGGTGGACGAGGGCAGCGGCCTGCTCATGGACGGCGACCGGACCCTGCTGGTGACCGCGCTGGCCAACCTGATCGACAACGCCGTGGCCTACTCCCCGCCGGACAGCCCGGTCTCCATCAGCAGGCGGCTGGTCGACAACTTCGTCGAGATCTCGGTCACCGACCGGGGCATCGGCATCCCCGCCGAGTTGCAGGGCCGGGTCTTCGAGCGGTTCTTCCGCATCGACCCCGCGCGTTCCCGGGCCACCGGCGGCACTGGACTGGGGCTGGCCATCGTCAAACACGTGGCCGCCAACCACGCCGGTGAGGTGCGGCTGTGGAGCCGCCCCGGCACCGGTTCCACGTTCACCATGCGCATCCCGGCACACCGGGCCGACCATGGTGGCGGAACCCCGAATCCGTCCACAGTGGACGTACGGGACGCGGAGCAGCCGCGCCCCGTCAACGCGGGCAGCGTCGAGCATGGAGGAGTTCAGTGACCAGGGTGCTGATCGTGGAGGACGAGGAGTCCTTCGCCGACCCGCTGGCGTTCCTGCTCCGCAAGGAGGGTTTCGCGACCGCGGTCGCGGCCACCGGGCAGGAGGCGCTGGAGGAGTTCGACCGCAACGGCGCGGACATCGTGCTGCTGGACCTCATGCTGCCCGGCATGAGCGGCACCGACGTCTGCAAGGCCCTGCGGCAGCGCTCCGCGGTGCCGGTGATCATGGTGACCGCGCGGGACAGCGAGATCGACAAGGTGGTCGGGCTGGAACTGGGCGCCGACGACTACGTCACCAAGCCCTACTCCGCGCGCGAGCTGATCGCCCGGATCCGGGCGGTGCTGCGCCGCGGCGGCGAGTCCGAGGAGCTGCTGCCCCAGGTGCTGGAGGCAGGGCCGGTGCGGATGGACGTGGAACGGCACGTGGTGACCGTCTCCGGCGGCGAGGTCAGCCTGCCGCTCAAGGAGTTCGACCTGCTGGAGTACCTGCTCCGCAACGTCGGCCGGGTGCTCACCCGCGGCCAGCTGATCGACCGGGTCTGGGGCGCGGACTACGTCGGCGACACCAAGACACTGGACGTGCACGTCAAGCGGCTGCGCTCCAAGATCGAACCCGACCCTGGCGCCCCTCGGCACCTGGTCACCGTGCGCGGCCTTGGCTATAAGTTCGAGAGCTGAGCCGAACGGTCTAATGATCATGGGAAAATGCACGCTTAGTGATCTTGCTAGCCGTGCATTTTCCCGAGATCGGTGCAGATCCGACCGGTGCCGGTGAACCTGCCGATCCCGCCAGGTACCGTGCTCTGGTGCGGCTCGGGGTGCTCGACGTGGGTTCGAACACCGTCCATCTCCTTGTGGTGGACGCGCATCGGGGTGCCCATCCGACCCCGATGAGTTCGATCAAGACCATGCTCCGGCTGGCCGAGCAGCTCGATCGCAACGGCCGCCTGACCAGGGCAGGCTCGGACAACCTGGTCCGCACCGTGGCCGCGGCCAAGCGCGAGGCGGCCAAGCTGGGCTGTGACGACCTGATGGCCTTCGCCACCTCGGCGGTGCGTGAGGCTGGCAACTCCGCCGCGGTGCTGCAGCGGGTGCGCAAGGAGACCGGGGTCGACCTCAAGGTGCTCGCCGGCTCGGACGAGGCCCGCTACACCTTCCTCGCGGTGCGCCGCTGGTTCGGCTGGTCCGCCGGCAGGCTGCTGGTGGTCGACATCGGCGGCGGCTCGCTGGAACTGGCCACCGGCATGGACGAGGACCCGGAACTGGCCTTCTCGGTGCCGCTGGGCGCCGGGCGGCTCACCCGCACCCGGTTCCGGCACGACCCGCCCACCCAGCGCGAGATCAAGGCGACCAGGGACTGGCTGACCGAGGAGCTGGCCGAGGTGGCCCGCGTGCTGCGCAAGAGCGGCGCCCCCGACCGGGCGGTGGCCAGCTCCAAGACCTTCCGCACCCTGGCCAGGCTCACCGGGGCCGCGCCCTCCTCGGCCGGGCCCAGGGCCAGCCGGGTGCTCACCGACAGCGGCCTGCGCCAGCTCACCGCGTTCATCTCGCGGATGTCCGCGGCCGATCTGGCCGAGCTGGAGGGCGTCAGCGCCAGCCGCTCGCACCAGCTGGTGGCCGGGGCGCTGGTGGCCGAGGCCGCGATGCGAGCGTTGTCACTCCCGCAGCTGGAGATTTGCCCGTGGGCCCTCCGTGAGGGTGTCATTCTCCGGCGGCTGGACCAGACGGACGGCGACGACCACACTGTGTCCGACCCTGGCGGAGCCGCTGCGACCAACGGCTCCGGGCCTGACGCTGGGCAGGAGCAAGGTCACAACACTGGACGGATGGGCCAGCACGGGGCACGGTGGAATCAATGAACCGGGACAACGAGTCGGAGCGCGACAGCCAGCGCACCGTTGCGGATCTCCTCGCGCAGTACGGCGAGGGGTCGGGCAACGCCGCGCCCAGGCGCCGCCGTCGTCGTGCCGAGGACGCGAACGAGACCGCACCGCAGCAGATCATCGACCGGATCAACTCCGATTCGGGACAGCTGCGTGCGCTGCGGGACGAGCAGGCGCTGGTCGAGGAGCCACCGGCCGCGCCACCGCGCGCGGCGGGTCTGGACACTCCCTCCCGGCGCGACCTGCCTAGTTACGACACACCCAGCGGCCGGTTCGCCCGGCCCGCCACGCCGACCCGGCCGGTGCCGCCGCCACCGCCGCCGCCGGTGGCCGACCCGGCCGCCGCCGAGCTGACCACCGAGGTCCCGGCGATCACCGACGCGTACCCGGCCATCGCCGACCCGCCGGTCGCGCCGGGCACCGCCACCAGCGGCCGCCTGCCGCGCCCTGACGCGCCGCCGGTGCCGCCGAAACCGGCCCCGCGCAGCAAGCCGAGGGTGCAGCCGGACCCGGTCACCGAGGTGCTCCCGGTGATCGCGGACGCGCCGCAGGCCGATCCGGACGCGCCGCCGCGCGAGGGCGAGGACTGGTTCACCGACACCGGGTACCAGGAGCGCTACGTCGAGGACGAGGCCGAGCACACCACCCAGTACCAGGCCTTGCGCGCCTCCGCGCCCAAGGCGGACCCGGAGACCGAGGACGAGGACGAGCAACCGCGTCCCGCCCGCGGTCCGGCCGGACTGGACGAGGACGCCGAGGTCCCGGACGACTACGACGAGGATGAGGACGAGGAACCGCGTTCACCGGCCAAGGAATGGCTGATGATGGTCGTCCAGCTGGGCGGCGGCGTCATCGGCGGCGCCGGGCTGTGGCTGGGCTTCCAGTGGCTGTGGCGGGCCATCCCGTCCATCACGCTCTTCCTCGCGCTGGCCGTGATCGGCGGCATGGTCTGGCTGGTCCGCAAGATCCGCAAGGCGGACGACCTGCAGACCATCCTGCTCGCCGTGCTGGTCGGCCTGGTGGTCACGGTGTCCCCGGCCGCGTTGCTGCTAGTCGGCAAGTGAGCCCGGCTCGCGCGCATCCGGCAGGCCAGTGGCGCCCGGAGATCCCGATCGGGCTGTCCACCGCCGCGGTCTGGCCGCAGCCCGCGGCCACCGCCTTCCAGCTGGCCGCCGAACTGGGCTACGACGGCGTCGAGGTCATGGTCTGGGCCGATCCGGTCAGCCAGGACATCGGCGCGCTGGAGAAGCTCTCCGCCGCGTACAAGGTGCCCATCCTGGCCATCCACTCGCCCTGCCTGCTGATCACCCAGCGGGTCTGGTCGGCCGATCCGGAGGTCCGGCTGCGCCGCTCGGTGGCCGCGGCTGGCGCGCTGGGCGCGGACACCGTGGTGGTGCACCCGCCGTTTCGCTGGCAGCGCCGCTACGCCGAGACCTTCAGCGCGCTGGTGAGCGAGCTGGAGGAGGTCAGCGGCATCGCGGTGGCGGTGGAGAACATGTTCCCGCTGCGCCCGCTCGGCCGGAAACGCCAGGTCCGGGTCTCCGGCTTCCGGCCGTCCCCTGACCCCACCGACGTGGGCTACCGCAACTACACCCTGGACACCTCGCACACCTCGGCCGCGCACATGGACGCGCTCGAACTGGCCAAGCGGATGGGCCCCGGCCTGCGGCACGTGCACCTGGCCGACGGCACCGGCGCCCCGGTGGACGAGCACCTGGTGCCCGGCCGCGGCGACCAGCCCTGCGCCAAGTTGTGCGAGGAGCTGGTGGCCAACCAGTTCACCGGCACGGTGGTGCTGGAGGTCAGCACCCGCAAGGCCAGGACCAGGGAAGACCGGGTGGCCGACCTGGCCGAGGCACTGCTGTTCGCCCGGCTGCACCTTGGCCGGTAAAACGGTGTATGTCACGGAACGTGTGTTCGGTCATATCGGAGCCGTGAACAGCCGGTTCAGGGCCTGACCCATCCGGGTGGTTCACGTACAGTTCCGCCCTGTGAACCCGTTGCGCGCCTTGATCCTCGCCGCCGCCGGCAACAACGGCATCCGGCGACTGGTCGGCACCGCTCCCGTGTCCAGGGACGTGGTGCGCCGTTTCGTGGCCGGGGAGTCCACCGCGGAGGCCGTCGCCGCGACCAGTGCCCTGGTCGACGACGGGCTGACCGTGACCCTGGACTACCTCGGCGAGGACACCACTGACCGGGAGCTGGCCGAGGTCACCGTGCAGTCCTACCTGGAGCTGCTCGACCAGCTGCACTCCGCGGGCCTGTCCGGCTCGGCCGAGGTCAGCGTGAAGCTGTCCGCGGTCGGCCAGGCGCTGGACGAGCGGCTCGCGCTGGACAACGCCTCCCGGATCTGCGCCGCCGCCGAGCAGTGCGGCACCACGGTCACCCTGGACATGGAGGACCACACCACCACCGACTCCACCCTGCGCGTGCTCGGCGAACTGCGCCGGAGCTGGCCGTGGGTGGGCGCGGTGCTGCAGGCATACCTGCGCCGGACCCTGGACGACTGCCGTGAACTGGCGGGCGCCGGTTCCCGGGTGCGGCTGTGCAAGGGCGCGTACAAGGAGCCCGAATCGGTGGCCTACCAGGCCCCGCACGAGGTGGACCTGAGCTATGTGCGCTGCGCCAACACGCTGCTGCAGGGCGATGGCTACCCGATGTTCGCCACCCACGACCCGCGGCTGGTGGGCATCATCGACGAGCGCGCCCGCTGGCACGATCGCAAGCCGGGCACCTACGAATACCAGATGCTCTACGGCATCCGGCCGGAAGAACAACTTCGTCTCGCTCAGGCGGGCGAGACCGTCCGGGTCTATATCCCGTACGGCCAGGAGTGGTACGGATACCTGATGCGACGACTGGCCGAACGACCGGCGAACACCGCGTTCTTCCTGCGGGCTCTGGCAAGCAAGCGGTGAGGGTCCGGACGGATCCACTGCGCATCACCCCGTTCGGGCTGGCCACCGCGGTCCGCCCGATGGGGGATGGCAGCTTCACCGCCGAGCTGGCCGCGGACTGGACCATCGCGGGCAAGCCGCACGGCGGCTACCTGCTGGCCCTGCTGGCCAGGGCCGCGATCACCACCGCGGAGACCGGCGGTACCGGCAACGGCGCCGCACCCGACCCACTCAGCGTGAGCGCGGAGTTCCTGCACCCGCCGGAACTGGGCCCGGTGCTGCTGCGCACCAGCGTGCTCAAGTCCGGCCGCACGGTCACCGTGGTCAAGACCGAACTGGAACAGCGCGGCCGGGTGTGCGTGCACGCCATGGTCACCACCGGCCGCCTGCCCGAGGAACCCGCCGCCTGGACCGACCTGCCCGAACTGCCAGCCGAACCGCCGGCCAGGGCGATCGAGGTCGGCGCCACCCAGGCCGCCAAGGTCTTCCGGGTGGCCAAGGCCTGCCAGCTCATGCTGGACCCCGACGGCGCCGGTTTCCTCACCGACAACCACACCAGCCCACTGCGCCTGCGCCTGTGGGTCCGGCCGCGCGAGGGGCAGCCGGACCCCCTCTTCGCCCTGGTCGCCGGCGACATCTCGATGCCGGTCACCTTCAACCTGGGCCGCCTGTCCTGGTCGCCCACCGTGCAACTGACCGCGTTGCTGCGCTCCCGCCCGGCCCCGGGCTGGTTGCGCCTCTCCGTGGAATCCAAGGCCGTCTACGGCCAGTGGTTCGACGAGGACACCACCGTCATCGACTCCACCGGCCGCCTCGTCTGCCAAACCCGCCAACTCGCCCTGACCCCCCTCGACTAGCCCCCTCTCCCGCACCACTTGGCCCAACTGGTACGCCCAGTTGGGCAAACCGGGCGTACCGGTTGGGTCAAGTGGGCGGGGGTGGCGGGCCGTGCCTGCTCCGGGGGCTGTCCGCGGCCGTCCTAAGCTTTCGGGCATGACGACCACCGCTGTGCTTGGCGCGGGCAAGATCGGCGAGGCGCTGCTGTCCGGGCTGCTCCAGTCCGGCCGCAGCCCGGAGGATTTGCTGTTCACCGAGCGCTATCCGGAACGCAGTGCCGAGCTGACCAAGCGTTATGGCGTGCGCGGCGTCGACGTGCCGACCGCGGCCGCGCTGGCCGATGTGCTCGTGGTCGCGGTCAAGCCGCAGGACATCGAGCCACTGCTGGACGAGCTGGGCGCGGTGCTGCGGCCGGGCACGCTGATCGTGTCGCTGTGCGCCGGGCTGCCGACCGCCCTGTTCGAGCGCAGGCTGCCCGAGGGCGTCCCGGTGGTCCGGGTCATGCCGAACACCCCGATGGTGGTTGGCGAGGCGATGAGCGCCATCTCCGGCGGCAGGCACGCCAAGGCGGAGCACCTGGCGCTGGCCGAGGCCATGCTGGCCGCGGTCGGCAAGGTGGTCCGGGTGCCCGAGGCGCAGCAGGACGCGGTCACCGCGCTGTCCGGGTCCGGTCCGGCCTACTTCTTCTTCCTGGTCGAGGCCATGATCGACGCGGGCATCCTGCTCGGGCTGCCCAGGGCGGTGGCGGCGGATCTGATCATCCAGTCCGCGGTCGGTTCGGCGGCGATGCTGCGGGACTCCGGGGAGCACCCGGTGGCGCTGCGCGAGGCGGTCACCTCGCCTGCGGGCACCACCATCTCGGCCATCGTGGAACTGGAGAAGCACGGGGTGCGGGCGGCCCTGATCGCGGCCATCGAGGCGGCCAGGGACCGCTCGATCGAGCTTGGCAAGGCGCACGAGAAGTGAGCGCGTTATCACGGAACGGTATCGGAAGTCGAGTCCTCGCAGCGTGCGGGCAGGGCGGCTACCCTCGTAGGCAGCACGTGCGTGTCGATTCCGTCGGTGGGGAAGCCGGCGGCGCGCCACGTGCCGAAAGACACGGTGACTCATGCCGGCGAAGAAGGAGACGGATCACGCTGGACTCGGTCAGGTTCGGTTTCTCACGGTTGCCGAAGTGGCCGGGCTCATCCGTGTCTCCAAGATGACGGTCTACCGGCTCGTGCACTCGGGCGAACTGCCCGCGGTCCGGGTCGGGAGGTCCTTCCGGGTGCCCGAGAACGAGGTGCACGCCTACCTGGAGAACGCGTACTACAACGCGGGCTGAGGGGCGGTTTCACCCCCCGGGTACCCTGGTAGACCGTTCGTGTCATTCGGCCGCCCGGCCGGCGGCCGCAGCGCGCGCTGACGACACGCGAAAGCTCAGCACACCAACATCGATAGTGAAGAGGAACCCGTATGGGCTCGGTCATCAAGAAGCGCCGCAAGCGCATGTCGAAGAAGAAGCACCGCAAGTTGCTCCGCAAGACGCGTCACGCGCGTCGCAAGCAGGGCAAGTGACCTTCGGGTCTGAGGTCGCTTCTCGCTCGTTGTGCTGATGATGGCCTGAGACCGAACGAACCGCCGCCGCGTCCAAGGTGTGAGCCTGGATACCGGCGGCGGTTCGCGTTACCGGGCTGACCTGGGAACTTCACCAGGAACGCCCCGCAAGGCGGCATGCCGGAGCCGGTGGCGCGGGTAGCATCGCCTTCCGTCACCGCCCGTGCCCAGGGAGTCGCATGGCGCCCAACATCGTTCTCGTCACCGGGGTAAGCCGTTTCCTCGGCGGACACCTCGCCGCCCGCCTCGCCGCCGACCCGTCCATCGAACGGGTCCTCGGCGTCGACACCGTGCCGCCGCCGCGCGACCTGCTGCGCCGGATGGGCCGGGCCGAGTTCGTGCGCGCCGACATCCGCAACCCGCTCATCTCCAAGGTCATCGCCACCGCGAAGGTGGACACCGTGGTGCACGCCTCGGTGAGCGCGAACCCGGGCTCCACCGGGCGCACCGCGATGAAGGAGATGAACGTCATCGGCACCATGCAGCTGCTGGCCGCGTGCCAGAAGTCGGTGTCGATGCGCAAGCTGGTGGTCAAGTCCACCAGCGCGGTCTACGGCGCCAGCTCCCGCGACCCCGCGGTCTTCAGCGAGGACATGGGCCCCAAGGACCTGCCATCCAGCGGCTACGCCAAGGACGCGGTGGAAATCGAGGGCTACGTGCGCGGCTTCGGCAGGCGCCGCCCCGACGTGGACGTCACCACGCTGCGTTTCACCAACTTCATCGGTCCGCGCATCGACACCGTGCTGACCCGCTACTTCGCCCTGCCGGTGATCCCGACCGTGTTCGGCTTCGACGCCAGGATGCAGTTGCTGCACTCCGAGGACGCGCTGGCCGTGCTGGAGCGGGCCACCCTGCACGACCTGCCCGGGGTCTACAACGTGGGCGGGGACGGCGTGCTGATGCTCTCCCAGGCCATCCGCCGGGCGGGCCGGGTGCCGCTGCCGGTGCCCAGCGCGCTGGTGCCCTCCTTCGGCCAGCTGGTGCGCGGCGCGCGGCTGGTGGACTTCTCCCCCGAGCAGATGCGCTTCCTGAACTTCGGCCGGGTGGTGGACACCGGCAGGCTGGTCACCGAGTTCGGCTTCCAGCCGCGCTGGACCACCCAGCAGGCCTTCGACGACTACGTGCGCGGCCGCGGTCTGCGGCCGGTGCTGGACCCGGAGATGATCACCGGCGTGGAGCGGACACTGAAGTCGATGTTCTCCCGTAGCGAGCGAGGATGAGGTGAGCGAAGCGGTGGCAGAGGCACGGGTGATCCCGATCAGGGGCGGCGGACGCGAGCGGACCGCCGAGCCGCGCGGCAACAACGGCAGCATCCGGGGGCCGGTCCCGGTCACCCAGGCCGACCCCTCGGTGCTTGAGCAGCGGCTGGCCGACGCGATGGCCTTCCTGCGCCGCAGGCTCACCGGCGAGTACGAGGTGGACGAGTTCGGCTTCGACGCCGACCTCACCGACAACCTGCTGATGACCCCGCTGCGCCCGCTGTATGAGAAGTGGTTCCGGGTGGAGGCTCACGGGCTGTCCAACCTGCCCAGCGCGGGCGGCGCGCTGATCGTGGCCAACCACTCCGGGACCATGTTCCCGATGGACGCGCTGATGACTGGTGTGGCCGTGCACGACCACCACCCCGGCAAGCGGCACCTGCGCATGCTCGGCGCGGACCTGGTCTTCAAGCTGCCGGTGCTGGGCACCATGGCCCGCAAGGCCGGGCACACCCTGGCCTGCAACCCGGACGCGGAACGGCTGCTGCGCAACGGCGAGCTGGTCGGCGTCTGGCCGGAGGGCTTCAAGGGCATCGGCAAGCCGTTCCGGGACCGGTACAAGCTGCAGCGCTTCGGCCGCGGCGGGTTCGTCTCGGCCGCGCTGCGCACCGGGGCGCCGATCGTGCCTTGCTCGATCGTGGGCGCCGAGGAGATCTACCCGATGCTGGGCGATCTGCGCCCGCTGGCCCGGTTGCTCGGCCTGCCCTACTTCCCGCTCACCCCGACCTTCCCCTGGCTGGGCCCGCTCGGCCTGGTGCCGCTGCCGACCAAGTGGCACATCGAGTTCGGCGAGCCGATCCGCACCGACGGGTTCGACCAGCAGGCCGCCGAGGACCCGATGCTGGTGTTCAACCTGACCGACCAGGTCCGGGAAACCATCCAGCAGACCCTCTATCGCCTGCTGACCCAGCGGAGGAACGTCTTCCTCGGCTAATCTGCGCCGCGTGGGACACCCAATGCAGCCGCAGCAGCCGCCGCCGATCCTGGTCAGCACGATGAACGACGTCCCGGGTTACCGGATCGTCCAGGTCTTCGGCGAGGTCTTCGGCCTCACCGTGCGCAGCCGGAACGCCTTCTCCGACATCGGCGCCAGCTTCAAGGGCATGTTCGGCGGTGAGCAGGTCGGCTACACCAAGCTGCTCAGCGACTCCCGCTGGGAGGCGATCAACCGGATGCGCGCCGAGGCCGCCCAGCGCGGCGCGAACGCGGTGATCGCGATGCGCTTCGAGAGCGGAGAGGTGGTGCCCGGCAGCACCGAGATCGCCGCCTACGGCACCGCCGTGTTCATCGTCCCCGAGCAGCAGCAGCCCCAGCAGTGATCGAACCGGTTTATCAGGCGGCCACCCGCGCCGGGTACGACGCGGTGGCCGCCGAGTACACCGAGCTGGCCCGCGTCGAGCTGGCGCGGAAACCCTTCGACCGGGCCATGCTGACCGCCTTCGCCGGGCTGACCGAGGGGCCGGTGGCCGAGATCGGCTGCGGCCCCGGCATGGTCTCGGCCTTCCTGCACGGGCTGGGCCTGGATGTCTTCGGCGTCGACCTGTCCCCGGCCATGATCGAGATCGCCCGGCGCGAGCACCCCGGCCTGCGGTTCGAGGTGGGCACCATGACCGCCCTGGACCTGCCCGACGGCGCACTCGGCGGCATCGTGGCCTGGTACTCGATCATCCACATCCCGCCTGCCGAGCTGCCAGCGGTCTTCGCCGAGCTGCACCGGGTGCTGCGGCCAGGCGGGCACCTGCAGCTGGCCTTCCAGGTCGGCGAGGGCACCCTGCACCTGGCCGAGGCGCTGGGCAAGCAGGTCGGCCTGGACTTCCACCGCGGTGAACCGGATCGGATCGGCGAACTGCTGACCGCGGCCGGGTTCGAGGTGCGCGCGGTGCTGGAACGGGCGCGCGATCCGGGGGAGCGGACCCCGCAGGCCTACCTGCTGGCCCGCAAGGTCGATCACGAAGCGATAGCTACCGATTGACTTTCGATAGGTAGCTGGCGATACTCGGCGCATGCTGACGATGCAGCGAGTGGTGTTGCCGCTCCGGGTGTTCCTGGTGCTGTTCTTCGGGATCCTGCTGGTGTTCCAGACCCTGTCCTTCCCCGGCAAGTTCGCCTACATGGCGCAGGTCCGGCCGGAGGAGGCGTACCTGCGCTGGCCGCTGACCGCGGTGGCGGCGCTGATGATCCTGTGCGTGCAGGTGGTGATCGTGGCCACCTGGCAGCTGCTCACCCTGGTCCGCACCGACCGGATCTTCACCACGGCGTCGCTGAAGTGGGTGGACGCCATTGTGTGGGCGATCTTCGCGGGCTGGCTGGTGCTGGTGAGCATCGCGGCCGTGGTGGTGCTCAACGCCGATGACCCTGGATTGCCGATGGTGCTGTTCCTGCTCTCCATCGGGGTCGCGGTGCTGGGGCTGGTGGTGCTCGTGCTGCGCGAGCTGCTCCGTCAGGCCACCGCGCTGCGCTCGGACCTGGACGCGGTGATCTGATGCCGATCGTGGTGCGCATCGACGTCGAGCTGGCCAGGCGCAAGATGAGCGTCGGCGAGTTCGCCGAACGGGTCGGGCTCACCCCGGCCAACGTGGCCGTGCTGAAGAACGGCCGGGCCAAGGCGGTGCGCTTCAGCACCCTGGAGGCCATGTGCCGGGTGCTGGAGTGCCAGCCCGGCGACCTGCTGGAATGGGTCGAGGACGAGCCTTAACCGATGCGCTTGCGCCGGTAGGCCACGCCGGCGGCGAAGGCCGCGGCCAGCGCGCCGGCGCCGAGCAGTGCCGGGATGCCGATCTTCATCGCCTTGCGGCCGGTGCGGAAGTCGCGCACCTCCCAGCCACGGGCCCTGGCGATATCGCGCAGCCGCTGGTCCGGGTTGACCGCCACCGAGGTGCCCACCACCGATAGCATCGGCACGTCGTTGGAGGAGTCCGAGTAGGCGGTGCACCGGCGCAGGTCCAGGCCCTCGCGGGCGGCCAGCGCGCGCACCGCGTGCGCCTTGGCCGGGCCGTGCAGCAGATCGCCGACCAGGCGACCGGTGTAGACGCCGTCCACGTGCTCGGAAACCGTGCCCAGGGCGCCGGTGAGGCCCAGTCGGCGGGCGATGATGGTGGCCAGCTCCACCGGGGTCGCGGTGACCAGCCAGACCCGCTGACCGGCGTCCAGGTGCATCTGGGCCAGCGCCCTGGCACCGTCCCAGATCCGGTCCGCCATCAGCTCGTCGTAGATCTCCTCGCCGAGCGTGACCAGCTCGCTGACCTCGCGCCCGGCCACGAAGGAGAGTGCCTGCTCCCGGCTGGACCGGATGCCCTCCGGGCTCTCCTTGCCGCCGATCCGGAACTTGAGCTGCTGCCAGGCGAAACCGAGCAGGTCGGAGCTGGCGAAGTACTTGCGGGCGGCCAGGCCACGGGCGAAGTGGAAGATCGACGCGCCCATCATCATGGTGTTGTCCACGTCGAAGAACGCGGCCGCGGTGAGATCCTGCGGCACCGCCGCGTCGTACTCCGCCGCCGCGGCCACCGCGGCCTCGGCGGATGCCTCCCCGGCCAGGGCCGCGCTGCTCTTGTGCTCGGGCCGGTCCTCGTTCGCCCGCCGGTTGGCCACCGCGGTCCCCTCCACGTCCTCCTGCGTCAGCGGGTTCACCCGCCCCAGGGTAGCGATCGCCGCACGTTACCGGTTCGGACCGAGCAGGCCGAAGGGGAGTTTCAGAAGATCGAGGAGACCCGGCAGCAACCCGGTCGGCGGCGCGGGCGCCTCCACCGGTGGCGGCGTGCTGACCTGGGGCAGGCTGGGCTGCGGCAGCGGGATCGGCGGCGGGGCCGGGAGGTGCGGGGACGGGGTGCGCGCCGGGGCGTCCGCGACCGAGGGGGCGGACGTGGGGGAACTCACCACGGCCCGCCCGCTCGCCCCGGTGCTCGGCAGCGGGCTCACCTCCCTGGCCGGGACGGGCACGCAGCGTTCGGTGGCCGGCAGCGCGCCGATGTCGTCGGCCGCGCCGGAGGTGATGGTCAGGCAGCCCGCGCGCTGACGCAGCTCGCTGGCCCGCTGCCGGATCCGCTCCAGCAGCGCCATGGTCACCTCCAGCCGCTGCCGGGCGGCGGGCGGCAGCGCGACCGAGGCGGTCCGTAACCGGCCGATCTCCCTGGTGGTCCAGTCGGCCAGCGCGGCGAAGAGCTGGTCGTCGGAGTCCGCGCCCAGTTCGGTGAGCAGCCGGGACCCGGCCGCCGCGTCGGACTCGAAGTCGGCCAGCGCCCTGGCGAAATCCGCCACCGGGGCGCCCGGCCGGTCCAGCAGCGCGCCCAGTTCGGTCACCCTGGAGTCGGCGAACTCCAGGTGCTTGAACGCCCTGGGGTGCTCGCGGAAGATCAGGCCCAGCTCGGCGCTCTCCGCGCTGCGCTTGACCGCGTACAGCGCGTCCCCTGGCACCGCGTCCCGGCTGAGCAGCACCGACATCCCGGTCACCGAGGCGATCAGGGCCACGCAGGCGACCAGCGCGACGGCGAAGCGCCGCCGCCTGGCCGTGGGATCAGGGCGGGACTGGGCCTGGCGCACCGCGGCCGGGAAATCGGCCAGCAGGCGGGCGCGCATCCGATCTCTGGCCGCCGCGTCCGGGTTCAGGTGTTGTTCGTAGGCGGCCAGCGCGGGCAGCACGCGCGCGAACTGCGCAGGTCCTTCGGATGGCCCCGAGGGCGGTTCATCCGTGCTCACGTGTGTCCTTCGGCTGGCCGGTGGCACGGGCCCCGGCAGGCCCGCACTCTCAGCACAACAACGAAGCAGTGACCCGATGAGTTACGCGTACGTCCGTACGGGTTAACGCAGGCCGGCAGGCAGGAGCTGGGCCAATCGGCGTACCGCGCGGTGCTGCAGGGCCTTGATCGCGCCCTCGTTGCGCCCCATCACCTCGGCGGTCTCGGCCACCGACAGGCCCTGCAGGAAGCGCAGCACAATGCACTCCCGCTGGTCGGTGTTGAGCTGGCCGACGCATTTGAGCAGCTCGGCGTTGGTGGCCTCGGCCAGCACCGCCTGTTCGGGCCCGGCCAGCGGCTCGGAGTTGTCCGACAGCTCGGCGGTGGGCACCTCGAAGCGGTACCGGCTGGACTTCACGTGGTCCAGGATCAGGTTCCTGGCGATGGTGACGAACCAGGCGCCCACGTCCCGGCCCTGGTAGCTGACCGAGCTGATCCGGCGCAGCGCACGCAGGAAGGTCTCACTGGTGAAGTCCTCGGCCAGGCTGCGGTCGCCCACCCGGAAGAGCACGTAGCGGAACACCACGTCCACGTACTGGTCGTAGAGCCGGCCGAAGGCGTCGCTGTCCCCGGCCTGGGCCGCCTGTACCAATGCCCATGCTTCCCCGGCCGGAGGCGGCGGCTGCACGACCTCGGCCTGCGAAGGGCGCCCCGGTGAGCAGGGCCAACCCATCGGTGGGGGCATGCGCGGCTCCCTTGCTCGCGGTTCCCGGTCCTGGCGGCGGTCGGACCGGGGATTGACCGAACCATACCTTTTGTTACTCCAAAGTAGGTAGCGTTGGTCGTCGGTATTTCCCGGTCCTTCTCCCAGACGCCCCGCAGGCGGATGCATGACGAACATCACCCGTGTCAGACTTCGGGTCCGTTCGCCTTGGCCACACCGGGAGGACAGATGACCGCCGTCGGCAACGTCGCGGACCTGATCAGGTCAGCGGCGCACCGGGAAGCCGACCACCCCGCGTTGCTGGATGCCGCCGATGGCAGCCAGGTGAGCTGGGGCAGGCTGGATTCCGCGGTGGACGCGCAGGCGCACCGGCTGCGGATGGCAGGTGCGCTGGCCGGGGACCGGGTGGCCATCCGGCTGCCCACCGGGATCGAGTTCTGTGTCGCCCTCTTCGGCGCGCTGCGCGCCGGTTGCGTGGTGGTGCCGCTGGCGCCCGGCCTGCCGGGACCGGAGCTGGCCAGGGTGCTCACCGACTCGGGCGCGCGGCTGCTCGTCGCCGAGGGCGAGGTGCCGGGGATCGCCGGGAACGTGAAGGTGCTGCCAGCGCCCGCGCTGGCCGAGGCCGAGCCGTTCGAGACCGCGGGCGGCGATGAGGACCTGGCCGTGCTGGCCTACACCTCGGGCACCTCCGGGGTGCCGCGCGGCGTGATGCTCTCCCACCGCGCCCTGGTGTCCAACACCCGCCAGTGCGCCCGGCTGCGCCCGGCCCCGGTCACCGCGGCCGACCGGGTGCTGCTGGCCATCCCGCTCTTCCACGCCTACGGCCTTGGCCCCGGCCTGCTGCAGACCGCGGCGGCGGGCGCCACCGGCGTGCTGCTGGAGCGCTTCGACGCCGAGGGTGCGCTGGCCGCCATCCGCAGGCACCGGGTGACCACCTTCGTCGGCGTGCCGCCGATGTACACCGCCCTGCTCGGCCTGCCCGAGGACGAGCTGCGCGAGGGCCTGGCCACGCTGCGGCTGCTCACCTCGGGCGCGGCCCCGCTGGACGGCGAGGTGCTGCGCCGGGTCAAGGCGGCCACCGGCCTGGACGTCTTCGAGGGCTACGGCCTCACCGAGACCGGCCCGGTGCTGACCTCCACCCTGGTCACCGGCCTGCCCAAGCCCGGTTCGGTCGGCCAGCCGCTGCCCGAGGTGGAACTGCGACTGGTCGACTCCGACGGCACCCCGCTGGAGGAGGAGGACGAGGGCGGCGCAGGCCTGGTGTCGGTCCGCGGTCCGAACCTGTTCAGCGGTTACTGGCCGGACGGCGCGCACGGTCCGGACGCCGAAGGCTGGTTCCGCACCGGCGACGTCGGCTACCTGGACGAGGGCGGCGACCTGCACCTGGTCGACCGGGCCAACGACCTGATCATCGTCAACGGCTTCAACGTCTACCCGCACGAGGTCGAGCACGTGCTGGGCCTGCTGCCCGGGGTGGTCGAGGCCGCCGCGGTCGGCGTGCCGGACCCGGGCACCGGCGAGACGGTCAAGGTCGTGGTGGTCCGGGACGAGGGCGCGGAGCTGACCGAGGCGGACGTGGTCGAGCACTGCGCGAGCCTGCTGGCCAAGTTCAAGGTGCCGACCAAGGTCGAGTTCGTGGCGACCCTGCCGCACTCGGTCACCGGCAAACTCGCCAGGCGTTCGCTGCGCTGAACTAGCCCGTTCAGGCGTGGTGGCGGTCACTGATCTGTTAGTTGGACTTCCGAGTGTCGGAGACCCCACAATTGGTCTCGCAGGGTGGAAAGCCCCTGGCACACCGTCGTGCCGACACTCGGAGGTGGCAACACATGGGTGCTCCCGTGATCGATCGACAGCTCCCGGGCGACGAGGCGACCGCGCTGCTTGAGCTGACCAGGGAGATCGCGGACAAGGAACTCGCGCCCCGGGCCGCCGCCGCGGAGTCGAGCGGCGAGTTCCCGCGCGCTGCCTTCCGCACTCTCGGCCGCGCCGGTCTGCTGGGCCTGCCCTACCCCGAGGAGTTCGGCGGCGGCGGTCAGCCCTACGAGGTCTACCTGCAGGTCGTGGAGGAGCTGTCCAGGGCCTGGCTGGCGGTCGGCCTCGGGGTCAGCGTGCACACCCTGTCCTGCCACGCGCTGGCCGGCTACGGCACCGCCGAGCAGCGGGAGCGCTGGCTGGGCGAGCTGATCGGCGGTGAGCTGCTCGGCGCGTACTGCCTGTCCGAGGCGCACTGCGGATCGGACGCGGCCGCGCTGCGCACCACCGCCAAGACCGGGGAGAACGGCGACTACACCGTCTCCGGCACCAAGGCCTGGATCACCCACGGCGGGGTCGCCGACTTCTACACCCTGCTCGCGCGCACCGGCGAGGACGGCCCCAGGGGCATCTCCGCCTTCCTGGTCGACGCGGACACCCCCGGCGTCACCGCCGCGCCGCCGGAACGCAAGATGGGCATGAAGGCCTCCACCACCGCCCAGGTGATCTTCGACGCCGCGCTCGTCCCCGCCGATCGCCGCCTGGGCGCCGAGGGCCAGGGCTTCGCCATCGCCATGGACGCGCTCAACTCCGGCCGCCTCGGCATCGCCGCCGCCGCGGTCGGCGTGGCCCAGTCCGCGCTGGACGTGGCCGTGGACTACGCCAGGGAACGCACCGCCTTCGGCCAGCCGATCGCGGAGTTCCAGGGCGTCTCGTTCCTGCTCGCCGACGCCGCCGCGGGCATCGAGGCCTCCCGCCAGCTCTACCTGGCCGCCGCCCGCCGCAAGGACGCGGGCCTGCCCTTCGCCACCCAGGCGGCCATGGCCAAGCTCATCGCGACCGACACCTGTATGAAGGTCACCACGGACATGGTGCAGGTGCTCGGTGGCGCCGGGTACGTCGAGGACTACCCGGTGGAGCGGTACATGCGGGAGGCGAAGGTCTTGCAGATCGTGGAAGGCACAAACCAGATCCAGCGCATGCTCATCGGCCGCGCGCTGGTCAAGCAGCGGTGAGCGAGCATCAGGTGACCCTGCTCGGCAGGGTCGACTGCCACGCCTGCGAGGTCGCCAAGGCCGATCTCGAACGCATCTGCGGCGAGATCGGCATCGAGCTGACCGTGGTCGACGTGGACACCGACACCGAACTACGCGCCGAGTACGGCGACATGGTGCCGGTGATCCTGATCAACGGCGAGGAACACGGGTACTGGAAGGTCGAGGAAGAACGCTTCCGGGCAGCCCTCAGAAGCTGGGGATAGCTGTGTTGGATTGGCGTGCTGTATCGATTGGCGTGCTCCGCACGCGGGATTTTTCGCTCTAAGTCGCCTCGTCGTGGCCTCGCCGCACGCGAAGCAAGCTTCGGATGCGTCGAGACCACGACAAGGCAACGCGAAAAATCGGTACCCCGCCGCTGGTGAAGAGCCCGCCGTGTCGCTGCGCGCCACGCCTGTTTCGCGACAAGTGGGCGGCGCCTTCCGCGACGAGTTGGTGACCGGTGGCTATCGCTTGCACTTCTCGGCGAGTTGTTTGAGGGTGGCGTCCAGGTAGAGCCGGTCGCCGCGGGTCATGGCGTCCTTGACCACGCTGGCGGCGATCTCGCATTCGCCGGTCCGCAGGCGCTTCATGTGCATTTCCAGCACCTCGCGGCGGGCGGCGCTGGCCTCGTCGCGGGCGGTGTCGGCCTCCGCGCGGGCGGCGCTGATCCGCTTGTCGGCGTCCTTGATCCGGCGCTGGTTCTGCTCGGCCTGCAGGCCGAGCATCTCGGCCCTGCTCTCCGCCTGGGTCAGCATGATCGCCATCGTGGTGGTGCCGGTGAGCAGCAGCGCGCAGGCCACGATCAGCGAGACGAGCAGCAGCCTGCCCTTCCTGGCCGGGCCTGCGGCCTGGTACTCCGGCGGCAGTGGGTTCATGCTCGCGCCGAAGACGGGTGACGGCGGCAGCGTGACGGCCGGTTCCTGCTGGTCCATGGTGGTTCCCCCCGAGAATGGTGCCTTCGCAATGCTTACCGGTTTCTGACGGTCCGCCGTTACCTGATGTGAACCGGGTCGCGGCAGGCGTCGAATGGAGGACATGGACACCCCGCGCATCCCGGCGCCCGCCGCCGCCCTGATCGGTCTGCTCGGCGTGCTCGTCGCGCTGGGCGCGGGCCACCTGGTCGCCGGGGTGCTGGAGCCGGGCGCCTCGCCGCTGGTGGCCGTGGGCAACGCCGCCATCGACCTGACCCCGGCGGTGGTCAAGGACTTCGCGGTGCGTGCCTTCGGCACCGCGGACAAGCTGGTGCTGCTGGCGGGCATGGCCGTGGTGCTGGCCGGGCTGGGTGTGCTGGCCGGATTGCTGTCCCGGCGGGCGCCGAGGGCCGGTCAGTCGCTCGCGGTGGCGCTGGGCGCGCTGGCGATGCTCGCCGTGTACACCCGGCCCGACCTCGGTCAGTTCGCCCTGCTGGCGCCCGCGGCGAGCCTGTTCGCCGGACTGGGCGCCTTCACCTGGTTACACGGCCGCGCGCTGGCTGTGCGGGCCGCTGACGGGCTGGCCGAAGACCGCCGCCGGTTCCTGCTGGGGTCGGTCGCCCTCGCCGCCGGGGCCGGTCTGAGCGGCCTGGCCGGGCAACTGCTGGGTCGCCGGGTCGACCTGGCCGCCTCGCAGAACGCCGTCGCCCCGGTGCTGCCGCGGGCGGCCAAGGCGGCGCCGATCCCGCCCGGCGCGGACTTCGCCGCGGACGGCACGCCGTCCTTCCTCACTCCCAACGCCGACTTCTACCGGATCGACACCGCCTTCTCGGTGCCCCGGCTGCGCGCCGAGGACTGGGAGCTGCGCGTCCACGGCATGGTCGAGCGGGAACTGCGGATCTCCTTCGCCGACCTGGTCAACCGGCCACTTGTCGAACGCACGATCACCATGACCTGCGTGTCCAACGAGGTCGGCGGGCCCTACGTGTCCACCGCCACCTTCACCGGCGTCGACCTGCGCGAACTGCTGCTGGAGGCCGGGGTCCGGCCCGGCGCGGACCAGCTGGCCACCACCAGTTCGGACGGCTGGACCTGCGGCACCCCGCTCTCGGTGCTGCTGGAGCCGGACCGGGGCGCGCTGCTGGCCATCGGCATGAACGGGCAGCCGTTGCCCGCCGAGCACGGCTTCCCGGTGCGGATGGTCACACCGGGGCTGTACGGGTACGTGGGCGCGACCAAGTGGATCACCGAGGCCGAGGTGACCACCTTCGCCGACTTCGACCCGTACTGGATCCGCCGCGGCTGGGCCCGGCTCGGACCGGTCAAGACCCAGTCCAGGGTGGACCGGCCCACCGGGTTCGCCAAGGTGCCCGCCGGCCGGGTGGTGGTGGCGGGCACGGCCTGGGCCCAGCACACCGGAGTGTCCACTGTGGAGGTTCGGGTGGACGGCGGTCCTTGGCGCGCGGCCACATTGAGCGTTGAGTCCACTGTGGACACCTGGCGGATGTGGCGGACCGAGTTCGACCTCGCGCCCGGCGGGCACACGGTGGAATGCCGGGCCGCCGATCGCTCCGGCTACGTCCAGACCGCCCAGCGGGCCGATGTGGTGCCGGACGGGGCGACCGGGTGGCATTCGAAATTCTTCACCGTGACCTGATCGTGATAAATCGGGCAAAGGCGCAGATCACCGGATCCGGTGACAGCCGGACGGCGGCATCCCGGCCGTCGGCGCGGACGGCTCCGCCCACCTTCGGGCGCCCGGCTTCGCCGGCCACCCGGCCGGGGGCTTGACAGCCCAGGTAGACGGGTCGGCGCCGTGAGCGAGAGCACATCCGCCTCAGCGCGCGCGGGCCCCTATAGCACAACTCCGAAGGACGCTGGTCACGCCCTTGTTCGGCGACTTTGT
This sequence comes from Crossiella sp. CA198, assembly GCF_052078295.1. Taxonomy (NCBI): domain Bacteria; kingdom Bacillati; phylum Actinomycetota; class Actinomycetes; order Pseudonocardiales; family Pseudonocardiaceae; genus Crossiella; species Crossiella sp. CA198. The sequence goes on along the minus strand of NZ_JBQJIM010000005.1, from coordinate 70,996 downwards.
GCATGTGTTCACAAGTGGCTACCGTATAAGCAGTCACCCGGGTGGACGTGCGAGTTCGGGGCTCAGCGCGCTCAGGCACCTGTGTCGGTGACCTCAGTGTGTTCGGTGAGGGAGTTAACGCGTGACGGCGCAGCGGAACGAGGGGCGAACGGCCCCGGCCGGCAGCTCCGAGACGGTCGCTCAGGACTCGCTCGCCCCCGAGGTGCCCAGCGCCCGTGAACGCGCCAGGGCCATCCCGGAGGCGGCCGTCGCCCGGCTCGCGGTCTACCTGCGCGTGCTCTCCACCATGGCCGAACAGGGTGTGACCACCATCTCCAGCGAGGAGCTGGCCGCGGCGGCCGGGGTGAACTCGGCCAAGCTGCGCAAGGACCTCTCCTACATCGGCTCCTACGGCACCCGCGGCGTCGGCTACGAGGTGGAGGTGCTGGTCGACCAGATCGAGCGCATCCTCGGCCTGACCCGCAAGCACAGCGTCGCGGTGGTCGGCATCGGCAACCTGGGCCACGCGCTGGCCAACTACGGCGGATTCCCCGGCCGGGGGTTCCCGGTGGCCGCCCTCTTCGACGTCGACCCTGACCTGATGGGCGTCCCGGTGGGCGGCATCCCGGTCGAGCACGTGGACGACATCCCGACCGTCTGCGCCGAGCGCGAGGTGACCATCGGGGTCATCGCCACGCCGCCGGCGGCAGCACAGCTTGTCTGTGACCGTTTGGTCTCCGCCGGTGTGCAATGCATCCTGAACTTCGCACCGGTCGTGCTCCAGGTCCCGGACGACATCGAGGTGCGCAAGGTCGACTTGGCGGTGGAGATGCAGATCCTGTCCTTCCACGTGGCCCGTCGCGCCGATGAGGCGACGGAGCACGAGGCGTCCGCCGGCGCCGCCACCAGGGCCAACGGGGCCCGGGTCGCAGCCGCCGACCAGGTGGGGGTGCGTCCGTGAGCCTGCTTGTGGTCGGCCTTTCCCATCGCACCGCGCCGGTGTCGCTGCTGGAGCGCGCCGTGGTCAGCGGTGACGACGTCACCAAGCTGCTCGCCGAGCTGCTGGAGTGCCCGAACGTCTCCGAGGCCGTGCTCGTCTCCAGCTGCAACCGGGTCGAGGTCTACACCGTGGTGGAGACCTTCCACGGTGGCCTGGCCGACATCTCCGGGGTGCTCTCCCGCCAGTCCGGCGTGGACGTGCCCACCCTGTGCAACCACCTCTACGTGCACTACGCCGCCGGCGCGGTGGACCACCTGTTCCGGGTCTCCTCGGGCCTGGACTCGATGGTCGTGGGCGAGGCCCAGATCCTCGGCCAGCTGCGCTCGGCCTACACCACCGCCACCGAGGCCGGCACGGTCGGCCGCACCCTGCACGAGCTGATCCAGCACGGCCTGCGGGTCGGAAAGCGCGTGCACACCGAGACCGGCATCGACCACGCCGGTCCCTCGGTGGTGACCGAGGCCCTGGCCGACGCCGAGCGGGTGCTCGGCGGCCTCACCGGCCGCCGCGCGCTGGTCATCGGCGCCGGGTCGATGGGCGGCCTGGCCGCCGCCCAGCTCCGCCGGGCGGGCATCGGCCGGATCGCGGTGGCCAACCGCACCGCGGCCAACGGCGAACGGCTGGCCAATGCACTGGCCGCCGACGGCACCCCCGCGGTGGCCATCGGCCTGGAATCGCTGGTGGCCGAGCTGGCCCTGGCCGATGTCGTGGTCGCCTGCACCGGCGCGAACAGCCCCGTGCTGGACGCGGCGACCGTGCGCGCCGCGCGCACTGAGCCGGGCGCCCTGGTGGTGTGCGACCTCGGTCTGCCGCGCGATGTCGAAGCCGCGGTCGCGGACCTGCCCGGCGTGCACGTGGTCGACCTGGAAACCATGCAGCAGCGGCTGCGCGAGGCCCCCAGCGGCCTGGACACCCGGCGGGCCGGTGAGCTGGTCGCCGAAGAGGTGCAGGCCTACCTGGCCGCGCAGCGTTCGGCCGAGGTGACCCCGACGGTGACCGCGCTGCGCCGCCGCGCCGCCGAGGTGGTCGACAGCGAACTGCTGCGGCTGGACTCCCGGCTGCCCGAACTCGACTCCGCCGTCCGGGACGAGCTGTCCCGCACCGTGCGCCGGGTCGTCGACAAGCTGCTGCACATGCCGACCGTGCGGGTCAAGCAACTGGCCGCCGCGCCGGGTGGATCGAGCTACGCGGACGCCCTCCGCGAACTCTTCGCCCTGGACCCGCAGTCCGCCGCCGCCGTGAGCGCTACGCCTGCAACGCCTGCAACGGAAGCAGAGAGTGTGACCAACCACCACATCGCAATGTCCACAGTGGACGGTGAGGCCCGGTGAAGCGGACCTTGCGCATCGGCACGCGGGGCAGCGCCCTCGCCCTCGCCCAGACCGGCACTGTCGCGCAGGCTCTGGAGCAGGCGGGCGCGACCGTGGAGATAGTCACCGTGTCCACCCCCGGTGACCGCTCCTCCGCGCCCATCCCGGAGATCGGCATCGGGGTGTTCACCTCGGCCCTGCGCGACGCGCTGGCCGCGGGCGAGATCGACGTCGCCGTGCACTCCTACAAGGACCTGCCCACCGCGCCCGACCCCCGGCTGTCCCTGGCCGCGGTGCCCCGGCGCGAGGACCCCAGGGACGCGCTCTGCGCCAGGGACGGGCTCACGCTGGGCGAACTGCCCGCCGGCGCGGTCATCGGCACCGGTTCGCCGCGGCGGACCGCGCAGCTCAACGCGCTGGGCCTGGGCTGGGAGATCAAGCCGATCCGCGGCAACGTGGACACCCGGCTGAAGAAGGTCGTCAACGGCGAGCTGGACGCGGTGGTGCTGGCCAGGGCCGGGCTCGCCCGGCTCGGCAGGCTGGACGCGATCACCGAATCGCTCGACCCGTTGCAGATGTTGCCAGCGCCCGCACAGGGCGCCCTCGCGGTGGAATGCCGCGTTGCCGACGTGGACACCGAGCACCTGCTCCGGGCCACGTTGGACGATCAGGCCAGTCGCGCCGCGGTCACCGCGGAGCGAGCGATGCTCGCTGCTCTGGAAGCGGGCTGTAGCGCGCCGATCGGCGCGCTGGCCGACGTGGTGGAGGACCTGGACGAGGACGGTCGCGTGGTTGAGCGGCTGTCCCTGCGTGGGGTAGCCGCGACGCCGCAGAACGATTTGCTGCGCGCATCCGCCATCGGAGAGATGACCGCAGCAGAGCAGCTCGGCAAGGCATTGGCCGCTGAGCTGCTCGACCTTGGCGCCGCCGCGCTCAGCGGCCCCAGGGGAGTGAACGAAATGGGGAGTGCCTGATGACCCGCGCACGCAAGACCCCCGGACGGATCGCCTTCGTGGGCTCCGGTCCCGGCGACCTGGGCCTGCTCACCGTCCGGGCGCAGCAGTTGCTCACCACCGCCGAGCTGGTGGTGACCGACCCCGACGTGCCTGCCGAAGTGCTGGCGCTGGCCCCCGAGGGCATCGAGGTCCGCCCGGCCGTGGGTGACCCGGCCGATGTCGCCAAGGACCTGGCCACCGAGGCCCGCAACGGCCGTTCGGTGATCCGCCTGGTCGCGGGTGACCCGCTGACCGCCGACGCGGTGGTGGCCGAGGCCCAGGCCGTGGCCAAGACGAACGTCGCCTTCGACGTCATCCCCGGTGTCGCCGCCGGCACCGCGGTGCCCGCCTACGCGGGTGTCGCGCTCGGCGCGGTGCACACCGAGGCCGATGTCCGCGGCAGCGTGGACTGGGCCGCACTCGCCGGCGCCCCCGGCACCCTGGTGCTGCACGCCTCGGCCAGCCACCTCGCCGAGGCGGCCTCCTCGCTGGTGGAATACGGCCTGGCGCCGCAGACCCCGGCCGCGGTCACCACCGAGGGCACCAGCTGCGCTCAGCGCACCATCGACTCCACACTGGCCGCGCTGGCCGCCGACGCCGGTGACCTGACCGGTCCGCTGGTGGTCACCGTGGGCAGCTCGGTGGGCAACCGGAACAAGCTCTCCTGGTGGGAGTCCCGCGCCCTCTACGGCTGGCGGGTGCTGGTGCCGCGCACCAAGGAGCAGGCAGGCGAGATGAGCGACCGGCTGCGCGCGCACGGCGCCATCCCGGTCGAGGTGCCCACCATCTCGGTGGAGCCGCCGCGCAGCCCCGCGCAGATGGAGCGCGCGGTCAAGGGCCTGGTCGACGGCCGCTACCAGTGGGTGATCTTCACCTCCACCAACGCGGTCCGCGCGGTGTGGGAGAAGTTCGAGGAGTTCGGCCTGGACGCCCGCGCGTTCTCCGGCGTCAAGATCGCCTGTATCGGCGAGGCGACCGCGGCGAAGGTGCGCTCCTTCGGCATCACCCCGGAACTGGTGCCCTCCGGCGACCAGTCCAGCGAGGGCCTGCTCGCCGACTTCCCGCCGCACGACGACATCTTCGACCCGGTGGACCGGATCCTGTTGCCGCGCGCGGACATCGCCACCGAGACGCTGGCCGCAGGCCTGCGTGAGCGGGGCTGGGAGCCCGACGACGTGACCGCGTACCGCACGGTGCGCGCCGCGCCGCCGCCCGCGGACACCCGCGAGATGATCAAGACCGGCGGGTTCGACGCGGTGTGCTTCACCTCGTCTTCCACCGTGCGGAACCTGGTCGGCATCGCGGGCAAGCCGCACACCCGCACCATCGTGGCCTGCATCGGCCCGCAGACCGCGGAGACCGCGATCGAGTTCGGCCTGCGCGTGGACGTGCAGCCCGAACTCGCCCAGGTCCCCGCCCTGGTCGACGCGCTGGCCGATCACGCCGCCCGGCTGCGCGCCGAGGGCGCGCTGCCGCCGCCCCGCAAGACCAAGCGTGCGCGGCGCTGAAGCTGAAGCAGTGAGGTAAGCAGTGGCGCTCCCGCGTTGACCGGGGAGCGCCACTGTCCTTTTCGGACTCGTATTCGCAAGGGAGTACCGGCAGTGTTCCCGTCCCACCGTCCCCGTCGCCTGCGCACCACCCCGGCGCTGCGCCGCCTGGTCGCCGAGACCACCGTGCGCCCGCAGCACCTGGTGCTGCCCATGTTCGTCAAGGAAGGCGCGACCGAACCGAACGCGATCCGCTCCATGCCCGGGGTGTACCAGCACTCCATGGACTCGCTGCGCAAAGCCGCGGTGGAGGCCGTGCAGGCCGGGGTCGGCGGCATCATGCTCTTCGGCGTGCCCACGACCAAGGACGCCACCGGCTCCGGCGGGGTGGACCCGGACGGCATCCTCAACGTCGCGCTGCGGGAACTGCGTGGCGAACTCGGCGACGCGACCGTGCTCATGTCGGACTGCTGCCTGGACGAGTTCACCGATCACGGCCACTGCGGCGTGCTCGCCCCGGACGGCTCGGTGGACAACGACGCCACCCTGACCCTCTACGGCGAGATGGCGATCGCCCAGGCCAAGGCCGGGGCGCACCTGGTCGGGCCCAGCGGCATGATGGACGGCCAGGTCGGCTTCATCCGCGAGGCGCTCGACGCCGCCGGGCTCACCGACACCGGCATCCTGGCCTACACCGTCAAGTACGCCTCCGCGCTCTTCGGCCCGTTCCGCGAGGCGGTGGAGTCCCAGCTGGTCGGCGACCGCAAGACCTACCAGCAGGACCCGGCCAACCTGCGCGAGTCCCTGCGCGAACTGGCCCTGGACCTGGCCGAGGGCGCCGACCTGGTCATGGTCAAGCCCGCGCTGCCCTACCTGGACGTGCTCAGCGAGGTCGCCAAGATCAGTGATGTGCCGGTCGCGGCCTACCAGATCTCCGGTGAGTACGCGATGGTCGAGGCGGCCGCGGCCAACGGCTGGATCGACCGGGACCGCACCGTGCTGGAGACCCTCACCTCGATCCGGCGGGCCGGCGCGGACATCGTGCTGACCTACTGGGCCACCGAGGCCGCGCAGTGGCTGGACCGCGGATGACCGAGGTGCTCATCCCGCCCCGCCAGCTGCTGCTGTCCCGGCGGCTCTGGATCGCCAGCTGTGTGGCCGGGCTGGTCGCGGTGATCTTCCGGCTCGCCGACCGGCGCGGGCTCAACGACATGCTCGGCCAGCTCGCCCCGCAGCTCACCCTCGGCCAGGTCTACGGCGCGGTGAACCTCGCGGTGGTCATGACGGTGGCGCTGCGGCTCGGCGTCATCGCGCTGTTCTGGTGGCTGTCCACCCGGACCGTGCAGGGCGTGGAATGGGCCCGCGTGGTGCTCACCGTGCTCGGCGGGATGAGTGTGGGCCTGGGTTTGCTCGGGGTGCTCGGACTGGTGGCGGGCTCCGCCTCGGCGGTGGTGGCTCAGCTCGGGATCATCCAGGTCACGCTGTCCGTGGTGGTCTTCGGACTGGACGTGGCCGCGCTGGCGATGATGTTCCACCCGAACTCCAGGGCGTACTTCATCGGCGTGCGCAGGACCCGACCAGGTAACACACCGGCATAGCCGTTGGACAGGGTCGGTGGTCGGCCCTAGCGTGAGCGCGTGAGCAACCCGTACGACCCCAGCCAGGGTCAACCGCAGTACCCCCAGCAGCCGGGGTACCCCTCCACTCCGCAAGGCTTCCCCCAGCAGCAGCCGGGCTACGGCCAGCCGCCGCAGCCCGGTTACGGCCAGCCCCAGTACGGGCAGCCGCAGTACGGCCAGCAGCCCGGTGGCCAGCACCTGCCGCCCGGCATGCCCGGCGGTGGCGGCCCGATCGCCCGGCCGCAGCAGGTCGAGCTGGCCTTCTGGATCTGGATCGCCGGCGCCGTGGTCAGCGTGATCGGCTCGGTCCTCGGCTTCATCGGCGCCCGGCAGCAGATCGCCGGGATCATGGACACCCAGCGCTCGGTGAACCCTGACCTGCCGCCGGAACTCCAGCAGCGGATCCAGCAGACCGCGGAATCAATCGGCGGCACGGCCCTCATCGTCGGGCTCGTCGTCGGCATCATCATGGCAGGCCTGTTCGTGATGTTCAGCATCTTCATGCGCAACGGCCGGAACTGGGCGCGGGTCGTGCTGACCGTGCTCGGCGGTATCGGCATTGTGAACGGACTGATCGGCCTCGCCGGCATCGGCTTCCTGGCCAGCCTGCCCGCCGACGGGCCGATCCAGGCGTCCGGGATGACCTCGATCGGCTCGTACCTGGGCTTCATTCCGCCGCTGTGCGCGATCGCGGGCATCGTGTTCATGTTCCACCGCAACGCCAACTACTACTTCAAGCAGAGCTGATGGCGGCTGGGATCCCGCACCCGGCCTCGATCAGGGTCGCGGTGGGCCTCTGGCTGGCCACCGCGACCTTCGGCGTGCTGAACACGATCTTCTACTGGACCCAGTACGACACCGTGCGGGACGCGCTGATCCGGGAGAAGGTGCCGGAGGCGGAGAAGGTCGCCACGACCCTGCTCACCTTCCACAGCACCACGATGGTGTTCTTCGGCATCCTCTACGTGGCCTTCGGGCTGCTGCTGCGGCAGGGCCGGAACTGGGCGCGGGTGGCGCTGACCGTCACCGCCGTGCTGCACCTCATCTTCACCCTGCGCCAGGGCCTGACCGCCGAGGGACTGCTGATCGCGGTCCTGCTCGCCGGGGCGTTGCTCACCTCCTGGTGGCGGACCAGCACCGACTGGCTGCTGGCGGTGAAGACCGCCCGGTGATCCAGCCCGACGAACCGGCCCCGGTCCTCTTCGCCGAGCCAGGCTCCAGCTACTGGCCGGTGCTCTGGGGACCGGGGTTCGCCGCGGTCGCGCTGGGGGTGGAACTGCTCACCGGCGGCCGGGTGAACTGGGCGGCCTGGCTGCTCGTCGGCGGCGGATTCGCGGTCGCCGCGCTGGTCTGGATCCAGGCCAGGCGGCGGCTGTGCTCGGTCTCGCTGACCCCGTACCACCTGCGCTGCGGCCGCGAGCTGATCGCGGTCGAGCAGGTGGCCGAGGTCGGCGAGGTGGGCGTGCCGGCGGGCGCCAGAGTGCTCGGCGGCGGGTGGAGCGCGCCCAAGGGCTGCCACGAACTGCCGGTGCGGCTGGCCGACGGCTCGGTGCTGCTGGCCTGGGCCCGGGATGCCGAGGGGCTGCGTGACGCACTGCGACGGCGGTTGGACGCGCGGTCGTGAGAAGCTGTCCGGCGTGAGTTCTCCCGAGATCGCGAGCCAGCCGCAGGCCGCGCCCGTCCAGCCCCGGCTGCACCAGCCCTGGCGGGCGCTGATCGTGCTGGGAGAACTCCTGCTCGCGGTGCTGCTGGTGCTCGGCGCGCTCTGGGCCTGGCAGCGCGGCCTGGTGCCGATGACCCTGCCCAACGCCAAACCCGGCGGCCCGCCGTACGAGCTGACCAGGTACGTCGGCCCCTGGCTCGGGCTCTCCGCGCTGCTGGGCATGCTGGCCCTGGTGGCCGTGCTGGACGCGATCCGGCAGCTGATGCTGGCCCTGCGCGCCGGTGGCCGCCGCCGCGCCTGAGCGCGCGATTTCCGCCGCTGTGTAATAGCCACGTCACAGAAGACGGGAATCAGGGTATTCCCCTGATCCGGCTATGAACTGTGTGGATAGGGTGGCGAAATGTCACCACGTCCACGACGCCGTAGGTGGATCATTGTCGGCGTCGTCGCTCTGATCGTTGTTGCCGGTGGCGGATACCTGGGGTACCGCATGCTGTCGCCGACCTCGGCCGCCGAGCGCGGTCCATCGGGTCCGCCGACGGCCACCGTCAGCCGGGGTTCGGTCGTCGACAGTGTGTCGGCGGCGGCGAGCCTGCGCGCGTCCCGGTCGGCCAACGTCGACTTCGGCACCAGCGCCATCGTGAACAAGGTCTTCGTCAAGCTCGGCGACAAGGTCAGCAAGAGCCAGAAGCTGGCCACCGTGGACGACCGGCAGGCCAAGGCGCAGCTGGACGCGGCCAAAGCGCAGCTGGAGTCGGCCAAGGCCGCGGTGACCGCGGCCAAGGAGGCCAAGCAGCCGACCACCGGGCCCAACGCCCAGGTCAAGCAGGCTGAGCTACAGGTGGAGACGGCGCAGGACGCCGTGCGCTCCACCATCATCTACGCCCCGTTCGCCGGCACGGTCACCGCGATGAACGGCGCGGTCGGCCAGCGTTCCGGCGGTGGCGGCACCTCCGCGGGCAACACCGGCGGCGGCTCGGGGTCCAGTGGCGGCGCGGGCGGCCAGGGCGGGTCCGGCGGCGGTGGCCGCGGCGGCCCCAGCGGCATCCCGGACGTCCCGTCGGTGCCCAACCAGAGTTCCTCCGGCAGCGGCTTCCTGACCGTCACCGACCTCACCGGCTACCAGATCGCGGCCACCTTCTCCGAGATCGACATCGTCAAGGTCAAGGTCGGCCAGGCCGCCCAGGTCGCGGTGAACGCGTTGGGCGGCAAGAAGTTCCCGGCCAAGGTGGTGCAGGTCGACCTGATGCCCGCCAGCTCCTCCGGCGTGGTCCAGTACGGCGTGCTGCTGGAGCTGGACGAGACCTCAGCCGAACTCAAGCCCGGTCAGTCGGCCAACGTGGTGGTCACCACCGCCAAGGCGGACTCGGTGCTGCAGGTGCCCTCCGGCGCGGTGCAGACCGTGGACGGCAAGAGCACGGTCACCGTGATGGTCAACGGCCAGCCCAAGCCGACCCCGGTGCAGCTGGGCGTGCGCAGCGACCACATCATCGAGATCACCTCCGGGCTGAGCGAGGGCGATGTGGTGCTGCTGGGCGACTCCGGTGGCCCCGGCCGCTTCCCCGAGGGCGGGTTCCCCGGCAAGTCCGCGCCGGTGCGGGTGGCCCGGTGACCCAGCCCGCGTCCGGGATCCGCCCGGTCATCGAGCTGCGCGGGGTGCGCAAGATCTACGGCAAGGGCGAGGCCACCGTGCACGCGCTGGCCGGGGTCGACCTCATCGTGCCCACCGGTGACTACGTGGCGATCATGGGCGCCTCCGGCTCCGGCAAGTCCACCCTGCTCAACATCGTGGGCTGCCTGGACCCGGCCACCGAGGGCGAGTACTTCCTCGACGGTGTGAACGTGGCCGAGCAGAAGCCCAAGCAACTGGCCAGGGTGCGCAACCACAAGATCGGGTTCGTGTTCCAGTCGTTCAACCTGATCCCCCGGTTCAACGCACTGTCCAATGTGGAGCTGCCGATGAGTTACGCGGGGCTGCGCAAGGGCGAACGCCGCCGCCGGGCACTGTCCGCGCTGGCCACGGTCGGCCTGGCGGACCGGGTCAAGCACCTGCCGACCGAGTTGTCCGGCGGTCAGCAGCAGCGGGTGGCCATCGCCCGCGCGCTGGTCACCGAACCGGCGCTGCTGCTCGCTGATGAGCCCACCGGCAACCTGGACTCCAAGAGCACCGCCGAGGTGCTGGCGATCCTGGACAACCTCAACGCCGCCGGCCGGACGATCGTGGTCATCACGCACGAGCGTGATGTGGCCGAGCACGCCCGCCGGGTGCTGCACATGGTGGACGGGAAGATCGTGCACGAGGAACACAACAACTCGGCCCGGCACGCGGTGGGGGTGGCCCGATGAGGATGGGCGAGGTCCTTTTCTCCGCGGTGCGCGGCCTGCTGGCCAACAAGCTCCGCTCCATCCTGACCACCCTGGGCATTCTCATCGGGGTGGCCTCGGTGATCGCGATCGTGGCGGTCGGCCAGGGCGCCTCCAACATGATCATGAACAGCATCAACAGCCTGGGCGCGCACACCTTGAGCGTCTACCAGCGCTACTCCGAAGCCGGCCCCGGCAGGCCGCTGACCCTGGAGGACGCCGAGGCGCTGGCCGCGCCCGAGCTGGCCGACAAGATCAAGGCCGTGGTGCCGGGGGTGTGGTCCTCGGGGTCGGTCAACGACGGGGTGCGCACCAAGGACAACGCCCAGGTGCTGGGCACCCACCCGGACTACTTCCAGCTCAACAACGCCCTGCTGGCCAAGGGCACCTACTTCAGCAAGACCGACGTCACCGAGTCCCGCAAGGTCATCGTGATGGGCGGCAAGCTGGCCAGGGAACTGTTCAACGGCGCCGATCCGGTCAACCGCCAGGTGATCATCAGCGGCATGCAGTTCGTCGTGGTCGGCGTGCTGGAGGAGGCCGGTGAGGGTGGCCGCGGCCGCTCCACCGACGAGATGCTGGCCATGCCGCTGTCCACCCTGCAGAACACCCTGACCGGGCCGCAGCAGCCGCTGAGCCAGTTCATGGTGCAGGCGCACTCGGTGGAGAAGATGGACGCGGCCAGGGCCGCGATCAACCAGGTGCTGCGCGCCAAGCACCGGATCGACGCGGACAAGCCTGCCGACTTCGAGGTGAGCGACCCGCGCGAGCTGACCCGCAGCAGCAGGCAGATCGACACGGTGCTGACCTACCTGATCCTGGCCATCGGCGGCATCGCGCTGCTCATCGGCGGGGTCGGCATCACCAACATCATGCTGGTCACGGTCACCGAGCGGACCCGCGAGATCGGCATCCGCAAGGCCATCGGCGCCACCAGGGGCGCCATCATGGGCCAGTTCCTGGCCGAGGCCACCATGCTGAGCATGTTCGGCGGATTCCTGGGTGTGGTGGTCGGCGTCATCGCCGGGCAGTTCAGCATTCGCGGCCTGCAATTGGTCGTGGTGCCGGAGTCGGTATTGCTGGCATTCGCGGTGTCGGCGTTGATCGGCCTGTTCTTCGGTGCGCTACCGGCCAACCGGGCCAGCAAATTGCACCCGATCCAGGCTTTGCGCCACGAGTGACATTCCGTGACGCCAGGCCCCGGCAGTCACCCACAGTAGTGGAGTGATTACCGGGGCCTGGCGTTCATGAAAGCCGGGTGCCACCATGGCGGACATGGCCGGAGCATTCGAGTGGCATCCCCCGGAGGTCCGGGAGAAGAACGGCTGGGTCTCGAAGTACGCCGAGCGCTCCCAGCTGCGCCGCGACCTGTCGGAGCCCCTGCCGCCGACCCCGCCCGACCTCCAGTTCCACACCTACCCGACCACGATCAGCGACACCCTCGCCCTGCTGCCGCCCGGCCTCGCCTCCAAGTTCCGCCAGGAGATGCTTGAGGTCCCATTCCACCGGCTGGCGGATCTCGCCGCCGAATGGGGAGAAACCGCGGTAATCCTGCATGACGCCTCGACCCAGGAAATCCTGGAGGCAATCGAGGACGGCGACGACGACACCGTCGCGTCAAGGATGAATCCCGCGCCGGAATGGTTTGAAGAGGGCGTCACGCCCGAAGACAGGGGGCAATGGTCATGGCTGGCTACCGAGTCGAGTACGAAGAACGAGCCCGGAAAACCCTAGAGATGCTGAGTGCCCCGCGTCGTGAGCAGATCCGGGGCGCCATCTCGGTGTGGGCGCGGAATCCGCCGCCGTCCGGGAACCACACCAAACACCGGATCGACGTGCCGGGCGGGAACGCGTTCGCCAGGGTGGAGCACCGGACCGAGTCGGTCCACGTCATCGTGATCTTGGCGGTCGAGTGCTGACAGCCCCCACGACACCACCCGACCGGGGGTTGCGACACTGGACAAGTGACGTCGACGCCAGTGAGCAAACGCAGTGACGAAGCCTCCGTCGCCACCTCCCGCGCGCTATTCGACCGCGCGGCCAAGGTCACGCCGGGCGGGGTGAACTCGCCGGTCCGGGCCTTCCACGCGGTGGGCGGCACGCCGCGGTTCATGGTGTCCGGCCAGGGCGCCTACCTCACCGACGCCGACGGCTTCGAGTATGTCGACCTGGTGTCCTCCTGGGGGCCGATGATCCTCGGGCACGCGCATCCCGCGGTGGTCGAAGCCGTGCGCACGGCCGCGACCAGCGGGTTGTCCTTCGGGACGCCGACCGAGGGTGAGATCGAGCTGGCCGAGGAGATCATCTCCAGGGTGGCGCCGGTGCAGCAGGTGCGGCTGGTCAACTCCGGCACCGAGGCCACCATGAGCGCGATCCGGCTGGCCCGCGGGTTCACCGGGCGGCGCAAGGTGGTCAAGTTCGCTGGGTGCTACCACGGGCACGTGGACGCGCTGCTGGCCGAGGCCGGGTCCGGGGTGGCCACGCTGGGCCTGCCCACCACGCCGGGCGTCACCGGGGCCACCGCCGAGGACACCCTGGTGCTGCCCTACAACGACTTCGACGCGGTGCGGACCGTCTTCGCGACGCACGGCGCGGACATCGCCTGTGTGATCACCGAGGCGGCCGCGGGCAACATGGGCGCGATCGCGCCGGAACTGGGTTTCAACGCGCTGCTCAAGGAACTGTGCACGGCCAATGGCGCGCTGCTGGTGATGGACGAGGTGATGACCGGGTTCCGGGTCTCCGCGGCAGGCTGGTTCGGCGTGGAAGGGGTCGCGGGCGATCTCTACACCTTCGGCAAGGTCATGTCCGGCGGGCTGCCCGCGGCGGCCTTCGGCGGGCGCGCGGACGTGATGGCGAAGCTGGCCCCGGCCGGTCCGGTCTACCAGGCTGGCACGCTCTCCGGTAACCCGGTCGCGGTCGCGGCTGGGCTGGCCACGCTGCGCAACGCCACCGCCGAGGTCTACACCGCGCTGGACACCAACGCGCGCAAGCTCGGCTCGCTGCTGGGCGACGCGCTCAGCGCCGAGGGCGTGCCGCACCGGGTGCAGTACGCGGGCAACCTGGTCAGCGTGTTCTTCACCGAGGACCCGGTCCGCGACTACGCGGGCGCCAAGGCGGCCCAGACCTGGCGGTTCGCCCCGTTCTTCCACGAGCTGCTGGCTCGTGGCGTGTACGCCCCGCCCAGCGCCTTCGAGGCGTGGTTCGTCTCCGCGGCGCTGGATGACGCGGCCTTCGAGCGGATCACCGAGGCCCTGCCGCACGCAGCGGCGGCCGCGGCGGCAGCCAAGGAGAACTCGTGACACGCACCGTGGTCCACCTGCTCCGGCACGGCGAGGTCTACAACCCCAACGGCATCCTCTACGGCCGTCTGCCAGGGTTCCGGCTCTCCGGCGCGGGGCAACAGCAGGCCAAGCTGGTCGCCGAGCACCTCAACGAGCGGGACATCACGCACGTGGTCGCCTCGCCGCTGGAGCGCGCGCAGCAGACCGCCCGGCCGCTGGCTGACTCGCATCAGCTGGAGGTCGCGGTGGACGACCGGCTGATCGAGTCCAGCAACAAGTTCGAGGGCCTCAAGGTCTCCGTCGGCGACGGCGCGCTGCGCTCACCGCGGCACTGGCCCAAGCTGTACAACCCGCTCCGCCCGTCCTGGGGCGAGGCCTACCTGCACATCGCGCACCGGATGCTCGGCGCGGTGCACCGGGCCAGGGTGGCCGCGGCCGGGCACGAGGCGGTCTGCGTGTCCCACCAGCTGCCGATCTGGACCGTGCGCCGGTTCCTGGAAGGGCGCCGGATGTGGCACGACCCGCGTCGCCGCCAGTGCTCGCTGGCCTCGCTGACCAGCCTGGTCTTCCAGGACGAGGAGCTGGTCCGGATCGCCTACAGCGAACCGGTCGGCCGCACCGATCCCCGGGTGACCGGGGCATGAGGCGGCTGCTCCCTGCCGTGCTCGCGGCACTGCTGCTCACCGGGTGCGCCACCGGCACCGACGCGGTGGTGGCCGGCGGCGGCGAGTTCCAGTTCGTCGCCCCCGGCGGTCAGTCCCGGATCCGGTACGAGCCAGCGCAGCGGCAGAAGGCGCCCGAGATCGGCGGGGACAGCCTGCTGGAGCAGGGCAAGACGATCAAGGTATCGGACTTCGGCGGCAAGGTCGTGGTGCTCAACCTGTGGGGCAGCTGGTGTGCGCCCTGCCGGGACGAGGTGGACGACCTGGAGCGGGTCTACGAGCAGACCAAGGACTCCGGCGTGCAGTTCCTCGGCATCGACGTGCGCGATGAGATCCGCAGCGCCCCGGCCGACTTCGTGCGCGACCACAAGCAGACCTACCCGTCGATCTACGACCCGCCGGGCCGGTCGCTGCTGGGCCTGCGTGGCTACCCGCGCAACGCGGTGCCGTCCACCCTGGTGCTGGATCGGCAGCACCGGGTGGCCGCGGTGTTCCTGAGCAAGCTCACCGACAGCGAGCTGCTGCCGGTGGTCCAGGAGATCGCCGCCGAGAAGTGACTAGCTGGGCAGCAGTCGCAGCTGCCGGAGCAGGGCCAGCGGGTCTGCCGGCGGCTGCGACTTGGCCAGGATGGCGTCGGTCATCGCCTTGCGGCCGATCAGGTTGAACTCCCGGCCGAGGGTGCGCATGATCGAGTCCTGGCTGGGCCGGAAGATGCCGCGTTCCTGGTAGCGCCCGCCCTCGATGACCCCGATCACGCCGCCGTCCGGGGTCGGCTGGCCGATCAGCGCATGCCATTTCACCCGCTGCTCGCGCATCTGCGCCTCGGTCAGCACCGAGGCGTTCGGCTCGGCCAGCTCCGGTCCGGCGTAGGGGTCGCCGGGGGAGAAGTACTCATCGGCCAGCCCGCCCATGGAGTGGCCCAGCTCGTGGATGGCGATCTGTCCGGCCTGCGGGTTGCCGCCTGCCGCGGTGGCCACCGGACCGCCCGCGCCGCCGTACTTGGCGGTGTTGCCCAGCGCGATCACCTGGTCGGCCTGCGGGGCGAGCGCGGCGTACTGCTGGGCCGCGCCCTCGTTCACGCAGAGCAGCCGCTCGGTCGTGCTGCGGCCCTGGCACCAGAAGCCCATGTCCAGCGCGGTCTCCCTGAGCACGCCCTGGGCCGGGTCGTGGTCCACACCGGAGTCGGTGGACACCACGTCCACCCGCCACACGTTGAGATGCCCGGTCAGCGACTTGAACGGCTCCACCTGGGCCAGCTCGGCCCACTTCTCCCGCACGTGCTGCTCGTAGGCGGGTAAGTCGGCCATGGTGTAGCCGTCGCCGACGAAGACCAGGTCAAAGCGCTGGTCAGAGGGTCCCGAGTTATGCACGATGCCGATCTGGGCGAGGATCTCGTCCGCGACCTCGGGCTGGTTCGGCGCGACCGGCACCCGGACCTTGCTGATGGTCCCGTCCGGGGAGAAGACCTCGCGTAGCTCGAACTGTTGCGGGGCGGCGGCCACCGGCTGGGTCAGCGAGAGCAGCAGAGCGGCGGAGGAAAGCGCGCCGGCGAGTGCGGCGAGAGGGCGAAGCACGGGTAGACGCTAGGTGCCCGAGCGCGCCGGAACCAGACTCCGTTTGTCCCAACTGGACAGTGTGTCAAGGGTCATGCGGGCACCCGCCGGAGTGAACCGCCGCGGCCATGGCCGGACCCTGGCAAGCAGGTCCTCGGTCGGGTTACGTACTCTGGCTACTCGTGGACCCCGCCACTCAGCTCGCCATCTCGGGGCCGCTCTTCCTCGCGGCCCTCGTGGCTGTGCTCGCCGGGACGCTGTCCTTCGCCTCCCCGTGCGTGGTGCCGCTGGTCCCCGGTTACCTCTCCTACCTCGCCGGACTCGTCGGCGCGGACCAGCCGCCGATCAACGCCGACGAGGCGGCCGAGGCCCGCCGCGGCCGCTGGCGGGTGGCAGGCGCTGCCCTGCTGTTCGTGGCCGGGTTCACCGTGGTCTTCGCCATCGGCATGCTCGGCGTGCTCGGCCTGGCCGACGCGCTGATCGAGAACGGCCCACTGCTGCAACGCGTCGGCGGGGTGGTCACCATCTTCATGGGCCTGGTCTTCATGGGCCTGGTGCCGATGCTGCAACGCGATGTGCGCTCGCACCACGTGCCGCGGCTGGGCCTGGCGGGCGCGCCGGTGCTGGGCGCGTTGTTCGGACTGGGCTGGGTGCCGTGCATGGGCCCGATGCTCACCGGCGTGGTCACCGTGGCCGCGGGCACCGGCGGCGGCAGCCTGCGCGGGATCGTGCTGATCCTGGCCTACTGCCTCGGCCTCGGCCTGCCGTTCCTGGTGCTCGCGCTCGGCGCGCGCTGGGCGGTGCGGGCCACCGGCTGGCTGCGCGGGCACACCCGCGGCGTGCAGCTCTTCGGCGGCGGGATGCTCGTGCTGGTGGGCGTGCTGCTGGTCACCGGGTTGTGGGGGCAGCTGGTGTCCTGGATCCAGATCAGCCTTGTCGCCGACTTCACCCTGCCGTTGTGAGCGAAGAGATGACCGAGTCCAGCACCCCTCAGCGGCAGGGCCGCGCCGCCGCCGTGCTCGCCTTCGGCCGCAACACCTGGCGCGGGCTGACCAGCATGCGCACCGCGCTGATCCTGCTGTTCCTGCTCGCGGTGGCCGCGCTGCCCGGCGCGCTGCTGCCGCAGTACTCGCTGAACGCGGTCAAGGTCGCCGAGTACGTCAAGCAGTACCCCACCCTCGGCCCGATCCTGGACGACCTCGGCTTCTTCGCCGTGTACGGCTCGCCCTGGTTCGCCTCGATCTACGTGCTGCTGTTCGTCTCGCTGATCGGCTGCCTGCTGCCGCGCACGGTGGAGTACGCCCGCCAGCTGCGTCAGCAGCCGGTGCTGGTGCCGCGCAACCTCTCCCGGATGCCGCATCACGGCAGCACCACCGTGGACGGTTCGGTCGAGCAGGTGCTCGCCGCGACCAAGGGCACCCTGCGTGGCTGGCGCAAGGTCGAGCGCACCGAGGACGAGGGCGTGGCCACGGTCAGCGCCGAACGCGGGTTCACCCGCGAGGCGGGCAACCTGGTCTTCCATTTCGCACTGGTCGCGCTGCTGCTCGGGATGGCGGCAGGCAAGCTGTTCGGCTACGAGGGCCAGGTCATCGTGCTGGCCAACGGCTCCCAGTTCTGCAACTCCGGCATCTACGCCTACGACTCCTTCCGGCCGGGCCTGACCGTGGACGGCACCGAGCTGAACCCGTTCTGCGTGCGGGTGGACAGCATGGAGAGCCGCTACTTCGACGACCTGCAGCCCGATGTGTACCGGGCCAAGGTCGCCTACCAGGACGCGCACGAGCTGTCCGGCACGAACTGGCGCACCGCCGAGCTGGAGGTCAACTCCCCGGTGCGCCTCTCCGGCGACCGGGTCTACCTGCTCGGCACCGGCTACGCGCCCCGCTTCGTGGTGACCTTCCCCGGCGGCGAGCAGCGCACCGGGCTGGTGCAGTGGAAGCCGATGGACATGGTCACCCTGCTGTCGGAGGGCGCGACCAAGTTCGACCCGCCGGGGGTCACCGACTCCGAGGAACGGCGCAAGAAGCAGCTCGCGATCACCGGATTGTTCGCGCCCACCGCCGGCTACCACGGCTCGGTGCTCACCTCGATCTTCCCGGCGGCCAGCGATCCGGCGGTGGCGGTGGACATCTACCGCGGCGACCTGGGCAACGAGTCCGGCCGCGGCCAGTCCATCTTCGAGATCGACAAGTCCATGGTGGACTCCGGCAGGCTGACCAAGGTGCTGCGCAAGAACCTCGCCCTTGGCGAGGAGGCCACCCTCGACGACGGCACCAAGGTCCGCTTCGACGGGGTCGAGCAGTGGGTCTCGCTGCAGGTCTCCTCGGACCCGGCCCAGTTCGCGGTGCTGCTGGCCGGGCTGGCGGTGCTGGTCGGACTCGCGTTGTCGCTGATCATCAAGCGGCGGCGGCTGTGGGTCCGGCTGAGCCCGGCCGGAGATGGTCGTACTTTGATTGAGGTCGGTGGGCTCGCGCGTACTGACCAGGCCGGGTACGGCGAGGAGTTCACCAGAGTGGCCACCGAGCTGTTCGCGGCACGTGGAAAGGACAAGTGATGGCGGTCAACGAGACCCTGTCCACCTACAGCGACTGGTCCTACGCCAGTGGCCTGGCCGTGTACGTGCTGGCCATGGGCGCCTACGCCGCGGAGTACGCCTTCGGGCGCAAGCCGGAGCGGGCCGAGGCTGGTCAGCTGGTCGGGGCGGGCGCGCCGGTCGTGCCAGAGCCGCCGCGGCCGGGTGTGATCATGGAGTCGCCGCGGGCCACCGTGCCCGAGCGGGCAGGCCGGATCGCCGTGCTGCTGACCGGGCTGGGCGCGGTGTTCCACTTCGCCTCGCTGCTGCTGCGCGGGTTCGCCACCGGCCGGATGCCGCTGGGCAACATGTACGAGTACGTCTCCGCGGTGGCCCTGGTCGGCGTGGTGGCCTGGCTGGTGTTGCTGCGCAGGCACAACATCCGCAGGCTCGGGCTGTTCGTGTTGCTGCCACTGGTGATCCTGCTGTTCCTGGCCTGGGCGGTGCTGTACGCCAAGGCCGCGCCGCTGGTGCCCGCGCTGCGCTCGTACTGGATCGTCATCCACGTCTCGGTGATCGTCATCGGCAGCGGGCTGCTGATCCTGCCCGGCGTGACCAGCATGCTGTACCTGGTGCGCAAGGCCAACGACGCCAACCCGGCCCGCTTCGCGCGGGTCGCCACCAAGCTGCCAGGGGCCGACACCCTGGACCTGATCTCCTATCGGGTGACGGTGTTCGCCTTCCCGTTGCTCACCTTCGGCATCATCGCCGGGGCGATCTGGGCCGAATCCGCCTGGGGCCGCTACTGGGGCTGGGACCCGAAGGAGACCGTCGCGTTCGTCTCCTGGGTGGTCTACGCCGCCTACCTGCACGCCAGGGCCACCGCCGGCTGGCGCGGCAAGCCCGCCGCCTGGATCAACATCTTCGGCTGGGCCACCGTGGTGTTCAACCTGTTCTTCATCAACATGGTGGTGGCAGGCCTGCACTCCTACGCGGGAGTCTGACCCGACACACCGCCACCCCGGCTCGCACGCTCCCGGCCCTGGCGGCTACCGTCGCAGGAGTTGACAAACGCGACGCCGGCGATGGAGGACTCCAACGGTGACCGGACGGTACGAGGAGCCCGAGACCCAGAACGTCCAGTGGGTGCCGCCGGAAAAACAGCAGCAGGGCCAGCACGCGCAACAGCAGGAACCGCTGTACGTGGACCCGTCCACCTCCGGCGCCTACCAGGTGGGCGGCGGTCAGTCTGGCCCGTACCGGGTGGACCCGTCCACCTCCGGCCCGAACCAGGTCGGCGGCGGCCCGTCCGGCGCGTACCAGGTCGGTGGCGGCGCCTCCGGCCCGTACCCGGTCAGCGGTGGCCAGTCCGGTCCGTACTCCGTCGGCGGCGGACCCTCCGGTCCCTACCCGGTCAGCGGTGGCCCTTCCGGCCCGCACCAGGTCGACCCGAACTCCTCGGGCGCCTACTACGTCGAGCAGACCGCCTCCGGCCCGCAGCCGCAGCAGGCATACCAGCCCCAGCAGCAGTACCAGCCGCAGCAGGCCCCGCCGCCCGGCTACCCGCAGCAGGCGCAGGCCCAGCCGCGCCCGCAGCATCCCGGCCAGCAGGACCTGTCCTCCCAGCAGCTGCTCCGGCAGACCAAGCGGCCGCCCTCGGCAGGCTGGCGGCGCGCGGTCTACAAGGCCTCCGGCCACCTGCTCAACCTCGGTGAGAGCCCGGCCGACATCCAGCGCCGGGACCTGATCACCCGGGTCAACCAGCCGGTGCACGGCTGCTACAAGATCGCCATGCTGAGCCTCAAGGGCGGGGTCGGCAAGACCACCACCACGGCCAGCCTCGGCTCCACCTTCTCCTCGCTGCGCGGGGACCGGGTGGTCGCGGTGGACGCCAACCCCGACCGCGGCACCCTGGCGCAGAAGATCCCCCTGGAGACCACCGCCACCGTGCGGCACCTGCTCAGGGACGCGCAGCGGATCCGCCGCTACAGCGATGTGCGCGCCTACACCTCCCAGGGCCCCAGCCGCCTTGAGGTGCTGGCCAGCGAGCAGGACCCGGCGGTGTCCGAGGCGTTCAGCGAGGACGACTACCGCCGCACGGTCGCGCTGCTCGAGGTCTTCTACAACATCGTGCTCACCGACTGCGGCACCGGCCTGATGCACTCCGCGATGAAGGGCGTGCTGGAACTGGCCGACTCGCTGGTGATCGTCTCCTCCGGTTCGGTGGACGGCGCCCGCAGCGCCTCGGCCACCCTGGACTGGCTGGACGCGCACGGCTACCGCGAACTGGTCTCCCGCTCGGTGGCCGTGATCAACTCGGTCCGGCCCGGCTCCGGCAAGGTCGATCTCGACCGGCTCAGCGAGCACTTCGCGGCCCGCTGCCGCGCGGTCTGCCGGATCCCGTTCGACCCGCACCTGGAAGAGGGCGCGGAGATCGAGCTGGAACGCCTCGCGCCGAACACCCGGATCGCCATGCTGGAACTGGCCGCCACGGTGGCCGATGACTTCCCGCACGCGGTCGCCCGCTCCCGGGCCCGCTGATCCTGCGCACCCGTTGACCCGCGCCGGGGCGGCTGGCAGTCGCCCCGGCTGGTCTCACCTCATTCGTCGGTGTCCTTGCGCTTCTGGTCCCGGCGGTTCTCATCCAGCCTGCGCAGGAAGTCCGGGTCGTCATCCGGAGCGAGCGGACCACCCGCCGCGCGGTAGCTGCGCGGGCGCTTCTCCGGACCGAAGGCCCGCCACATCAGCGCGCCAACGGTGACCGCCCCGATGACCGCGAGCAGGTACAGGTACAGCAACGCTGCCTCCTCTCACCTCTGGCTCCGATCACAAGCCCACTCCGAGGTTAACCGAAGGCGGCGAGGAGGGGTTGGCGGCGAAAGAGCGTCGTAAGGACAAGAAGAAGACCCCGGTGAGGCCGGCGGATCGCCCTTAGTGATCCAACCGGCCCCGCCGGGGTCCTGCGGCAGGGGCGCCGTGAGTTCCAGGCCACCTTGGTTCCCAGGCTGCTCTTGAGGTTCTGCCTGCCGCTGTGACTCCACCTTGGCAGCCCGGAATGACCTTGCACACATCCCGGCTGGCCATAGCATGCGGGTTATGGAACTGGAGGTCCGTCACCTCCGGGTGCTGCTCGCCGTCGCCGATGCCGGCAGTGTCTCGAAGGCCGCCGCCACCCTCGGGCTGTCCCAGCCGAGTCTGTCCGCCCAGCTCAGGCGGATCGAGACCAGCATGGGCGCGCCGCTGTTCGACCGCTCGGCCGAGGGTGTGCAACCCACCGCGGTCGGCCGGTTCGTGCTGGCCAAGGCGCGCACCGTGCTGGCCGAACTGGACGAGCTGCGCTCATGGGCCGGGAAGGCGGGCAGTGCGGCCGGGGTGACCAAGGTCCAGGTGGGCAGTGTGCCCGGACCGATCGCCGCCCGGCTCGCGCTGTCATTGCAACGTCTTTACCCAGGCGAGATCGAGGTGCACAGCCTGGCTGAGCAATCCTCCTTCGCCATGCTGGGCCTGCTCGGCGGGCGGCGGATGGATGTGGCCGTGGTGGAGGAGTTCAGCGGCCACGATCTGCCCTCGGTGGCCGGGGTGCGCCGGGCTCCGCTGGTGGCGGTGGAACCGGTCTTCGTCGCGCTGGCCGAAACCCACTCGCTGGCCGGTGAGGCCGTGATCGACCTGGCCGATCTGGCCAAGGAGCCCTGGATCGTGGACCCGCTGATGGACTCCGGCGAGACCGCGCACCTGCGCCGACGCTGCCAGGAGGCCGGATTCGAGCCGCTGATCAGGCACCACGCCACCGAGACCAGCGCGGCCCGCGGCGCGGTCTCCAGCGGCCTGTGCGTGAGCCTGGCCCAGGCCACCGCCAGGGAAGGGCTCGGCCTGGTGATCCGGCCACTGCGCGGCGACCCGCTGGTGCGGCGGCTGGACGTGGCCTGGAGCGAGACCGGCCCGGTGGACGAGCCGCTGGCGCGGGAGGCCGCGGTGGACGCCTACCTGGGCCTGGTGGGGGCCAACCCGAGCTATGCCGCGTGGTGGGCGGCGCACCCCGAGGTGCACCCGAAAGGTAAAGAGAGCTAAAAGCCGATCGGCGAGAACGGGCCGTTTCCGGCCGTTCTCGCCGAGGTGATCCTGGTCACCGATGGCGGCTCAGCCCAGTGCTGGTCCCGGCGTGGTGAGTTCCGCCAGCAGCGCGTTGACCTCGGACTCCCGGAAACGACGGTGGCCGCCAGGGGTGCGGATCGAACCGATGCGGCCTGCGGTGGCCCATCGGGTCACGGTCTTGGGGTCCACCCGGAACAGACCGGCGACCTCACCTGGCGTAAGCAGACGCTCCGCTCCCGCGGGACGGGGCGCCGGACGCATGGTGGTCACTTTTCCCTCCTCACCACGGGCCCGAGATCCTCGGGTCCGTACTCGGAAGAATGGTGGCATTTCACCCGTCAGGTACTCGAACGTTTGTCTGTAGGTAATGGGCAGGTAAGGGACGAATCGGTCACTCGAACGGCCCATCATGGGAGCACATAGGGTTTGCTGATGGATCTCGTGGATCGGCAGATCATCGCGGCGCTTCGGGCCAACGGGCGGGCGACCTACGCCGACCTGGGCCGACAGGTGGGGCTGTCCGCCTCGGCGGTGCACGAGCGGGTGGGCAAGCTGGAGAACTCCGGCGTCATCACCGGTTATCACGCCATGGTGGACCCGATGGCGGTCGGCCTCGGCGTGACCGCGCTGGTCGGCATCCACCCCTCCGACACCGGTGACGAGGACCGGATCGCGGCCAGCCTGGCCGCCCTGCCCGAGGTCGAGTCCTGCTACGCGGTGGCGGGCGATGAGGCGTTCGTGGTCAAGATCCGGGTGTCCACCGTGGACGATCTGGAGCGTTCGCTGGTCCGGCTGCGCCGCATCGACGGGGTGGCCCGCACCCGGACCACGGTGGTGCTCAGCACCCGGTTCGAGGGCAGGCCGAACACCCCGGGCTCCATCGCCGACCCGCCACCCGGCGACAGCCCGAACCGCGGCGCGTAGCCTCACTCCCGTGGAGGTCACCGACACGCCGGACACCAACGGCACCCTGAACCGAGACCTGGCGCTCTACACCGTCGCCCGCCTCGGCCTGGTCGTCCTGTTCGCCGCGATCCTGGCCGCCGTCGGCGTGCCGCTGCTGGTCGCCATGGCGGTCGCCTTCGTGACCGCGCTGCCGCTGTCCTTCGTGCTCTTCGCCGGCCTGCGCCAGCGGGTGGCCAAGGGCCTGGCCGCACGTGGTGAGCAGCGCAAGGACGAGCGCGCCCGGCTGCGCGCCCAGCTCCGCGGCGAGGGCTGACCCAGCCGTTCACCATGGCCGCTTAAGCTGCGGGCATGGCCGTGGTGGATCGTTGTTGTGACAAGACCCGGAGCTGGGTCAACGAGGCAGTCCGGATCATCGAGGCGGACGCCAACCGCAGTGCGGACACCCATCTGCTCGCCTACCCGCTGCCGCCGGAGTGGGGCATCGACCTCTACCTCAAGGACGAGTCCACCCACCCCACCGGCTCGCTCAAGCACCGGCTGGCCCGGTCGCTGTTCCTCTACGCCATCTGCAACGGCTGGGTGGTCGGCGGCACCCCGGTGATCGAGGCGTCCTCCGGCTCCACCGCGGTCTCCGAGGCCTACTTCGCCCGGCTGCTCGGCCTGCCCTTCATCGCGGTCATGCCGCGGTCCACCTCGGCGGAGAAGATCGCGCTGATCGAGCGGGAGGGCGGGCGCTGCCACTTCGTCGACTCGCCGGGTGCGATCTACGACGAGTCGCGCAGGCTGGCCGCGGAGCTGGATGGGCACTTCATGGACCAGTTCACCCACGCCGAGCGGGCCACCGACTGGCGCGGCAACAACAACATCGCCGAGTCGATCTTCGAGCAGATGCGGCTGGAGCGGCACCCGGAGCCGGAGTGGGTGGTGGTCGGCGCCGGCACCGGCGGCACCGGGGCGACCATCGGGCGGTACGTGCGCTACCGGCAGCTGCGCACCAGGCTGGCCGTGGTGGACCCGGAGTTCTCCGTCTTCTACGACGCCTGGCGGGACAGCGATCCGGAGCTGACCGGGATGCGTGGCTCCCGGATCGAGGGCATCGGCAGGCCCAGGGTGGAGCCCTCCTTCGTCGGGCAGGTCATCGACCGGATGATCAAGGTGCCGGACGCGGCCTCGATCGCGGTGATCCGGCACGCCGAGGAGCTGCTCGGGCGGCGGGTCGGCGGGTCGACCGGCACCAACCTGTGGGGTGCTTTCCAGCTGGTGGCCGAGATGCGTGCGCAGGGCAGGGCGGGCAGCGTGGTCACGCTGCTGTGCGACGGCGGCGAGCGGTACGCGCCGACCTACTACAACGACGAGTGGCTGGCCGCCCAGGAACTCGACCTGACCGGGCCGAGGGCGCGGGTGGCCGAGTTCCACCGCACCGGTGAGTGGGCCGTCCGCGACTGATCGGGAACCCTCGGTAGCCTCGCGCCGTCCAACGGCGGTCAGTGACGGCGCGCATCGGGGGTCCAGCACATGGTCCAGCGGCACAACACCGAGGAGCTGAAGGCCTACGCGGCCTACCTCGGCACCGTGGCCGGTCAGTTCGACCAGGTCAAGAACTACCTGCACCAGCACGGTTGCGACAAGAGCGGCTTCACCGGCCTGCTCACCATCCTGCAGCCGGGCGTGGACCTGGTCCGCGGCGCCTACGACCTGGCGCTGGACTTCGGGCAGGACCGGATGCACGGTTCGGCCGAGCGGATGGCCCAGATCGCGGCGGGCTATGAGCGCACCGACCGGCAGGTCGCGCAGGCCTTCGTCCGGATCAACGACCAGCTCGGGCAGGTGCAGGTCTGATGGCCACCGGGTACGCGGACAAGACCGACCTGGGCAGCGTGCTCAAGGCGCCAGAGGACACCTCGGGCGCCAAGATCGAGGAGCTGATCAAGGAGCAGGGCTGGCAGGTGCAGGCCGTGGACTGGGCCTTCACCAAGGTCACCGGCGAGAGCATCGTGCAGAAGGTGATCATGCCGATCACCGGGGACTACACCCGCATCCAGATGAACGGCGACGCCTGGCGCACCGGGGCCGAGGCGATGGACGTCATGTCCGCCAACCTCAACGCGGGCGTGGACCAGGTCCGGGAGTCCTGGGAAGGCACGGCCGCGCTCGCGCACGAGGTGTTCGTCAAGGCGGTGTGGAAGGCGGGGCTGCTGGCCGAGGCCCAGGTCGCCAAGCTGATCGCCAAGGGCTTCGACAAGGTCGCCGAGGGCGCCAAGAAGCTCTGCCAGAAGGCCCTGGACCTGATCAAGTTCCTGGTCAACAAGCTGATTGACGCGATCAAGAAGGCGTGGATCCCGGCCTACGGCTGGATCAAGGCGGCCGAGCTGGTCTGGGACGCCTACCAGATCTACCGCAAGATCATGGACATCGTCGAGGCGGTGAAGCGGATCATCGAGACCGCCAAGCAGCTGCACGACACGATCTCCCAGGTGCCCTCGCAACTCGGCAAGATCAAGGACGTGCGCAGCGTCGAGGACGCGATCGAGGTCGGCAAGGACCTCAAGCAGAGCGCCACCGACATCAAGGACGGCGCCACCAGCATCCGCGATGACGCTCGCGGCATCGGCGATTCGGCCAAGGAAGCCCGCGCGGCCGGGCGGGAGACCGGCAAGGACGCCAAGGATCTCAACGACCACCTGCGGAAACCGGCTGGAGCGACCCCGCGATGAGCATTCCCGACCAGGACTGGCGCACCCCGGAGGTCCGGCGGGCCGAGGCCGAGCTGGACGCCTCGATGGATGCCATGGAGGAGGTGCTGCGCTCGGCCCAGGAACTGCAGGACAGCCTGCGCCCGGCCGAGATCGCCGCCACCGAGGAGGACATCCGGGCGATCGAGCGCGAGGCCGCCAAACCGGACGCGCCAGCCGAACTGCGCGCGCTGCGGGCCAAGGTCGAGGCGGGTGACCTCAGCTGGCGGGACGTGCTGGAGGGCCGGGCCTACGACGATCCGGAGGTGCGCGCCGCGCTGGAGCCCAATCTGGGCCGGATGGGCACGACCTACCAGCTCTTCCAGGACGGCCACACCCTGGATGAGGTGCTGGAGGCGCACCGCCAGTCCCAGCGCCGGAACAACGACGATGACGATGACGGCGGCGAGAACATCGTGCTGCGGCACGACTCCTGGTGATCAGCCGAGCGTGAGCCCGATCCCGGTGCCAAGGGACCACACCAGCATGGCCAGTGCGGTGTCCTTGAGCACCGGGATCAGCTTCATCCCGGTGTCGCCGCGCAGCACCCGGCGCAGCGAGAAGAACACCAGCGGCGCGGCCAGGAAGCCGAGCAGCGCCCACGGCTGCCGGAAGCCGACCAGCGTGGTCAGCAGGAACGGCACCACCACCAGCGCCGTGTAGAGCCCTCGGGTGTCCCGGTCGCCGAGCAGCACGGCCAGGGTGCGCTTGCCGGTCTCCCGGTCCGAGGGGATGTCCCGCAGGTTGTTCGAGACCAGCACCGAGGCGGAGAACAGGCCCGCGCCCACCGCGCCGCCGATGCCCGCGCCGCTGATCTCGCCGGCCTGGATGTAGAGCGTGCCGAGCACCGCGACCGGCCCGAAGAAGAGGAACACCGCGATCTCGCCCATGGCCGCGTAGCCGTAGGGGCGCTTGCCGCCGGTGTAGAACCAGGCCGCCGCGATGCAGATCGCGCCGACCGGGATGAACCACCAGTGGCCCGAGGTCACCGCGATCGCCAGGCCGGTGACCGCGGCCAGGCCGAAACAGGCCAGCGCCGCGCGCAGCACCGTTTTCGGCTGCGCCGCGCCGGAGCCGACCAGTCGCAGCGGGCCGACCCGGTTGTCGTCGGTGCCGCGGATGCCGTCGGAGTAGTCGTTGGCGAAGTTCACCCCGATCACCAGGCTCAGCGCCACCAGCAGGCAGAGTCCGGCCTGCAAGGCGTTGAACCCGTCCACCGCGTACGCGGCCCCGGTGCCGACCACCACCGGCGCGACCGCGTTCGGCAGGGTCCGCAGACGAGCACCTTCAACCCACTGGGCGACTGTCGGCATGCCGCCATCCTGCAACACGACCGGCGGGGAACGCGTGCCCGCCCCCGCGCGGGCGGGCACGCGTCGGCCGGTCAGCAGCGACCGACCGTGCCCACCCCGGCGATATACGCCTTGGCCACGAACTTCCCGGCGCTGATCCGGAACCAGACATTGCTGGTGCCCTGGGTCCCGGTCACGTTCTCCCCGGTCACCTGGCACTCCACCTTGACCCTGGCGAAGTTGGCGGCCAACCCGACCTGCGCGTTGGCCGAACTCGCGCCGGTGCGCACGTTAAGCGTGTCGCCCGCGGTGCGGACAGTGCCGAAGGTCCCGCCGCCGGTCCACAGGTACTCCACGGTCACCCAGGAGTTGTCGGTGAGCTTGAGCCCGTCCCAGAAGGTGCCGTCGGCCAGGTCGATCCCGGCCGGGTTGGCCACGGTCCGACCGAAGCCGTCCTTGCCGCCGTTGTAGCCGTCCTGGTAGGCGGCCTGGGCCTGCGGCTTGCCCTGCGGCAGGTTCTTCCACATCTCCCTGGTGGCCGAGGGGTTCCAGTAGTCGTCCTTGATGTTCCACGGACCCACGTCCCACACCGGCGCCCACTCGCAGCGCCCGTTGGCCGCGCACACCTTCACGCTGTAGGTGCCGGTGCCCTTGCTGGCCAGCCCGCGCCGGGAGGGCAGCGCGACGAAGTGGTCCCTGGCCACGATCACGTGCCCGTTCGCGGTGGTGCCGCCGACCAGGCCCTCCCTGGTGGCGAACACCCGGTAGCTCAGGCCCGCCACGCCCTGGGCGGACGGCGCGCTCGGTGCGAGGTCGGCGTTGAGGGTGAGCGCGGTGAGTTTCGGGGTCTGGCCCTTGGGCGCGGTGAGCGCCACCCGGATCTGGATCACCTTGGCGGGCGCGGAGATCACCGCCGGTTCACCGGGCTTGGCCTCGGCCCATTCGGTCCACTCGTCCTCGCCAAGCTGGCCGCGGACGTCGATGGCCAGTTCGGTGCCTGCCGGGACCTCGCTGCGGACGGCGGCCGCGACGCGGTTGACCGGCTGGTCGAGCTGGTGCGGGGTGAGCTGGAGGAAACCGGTGGCCAGGCCGGTGCGGGCACTGGCGTGTTCGGCCGCGGTGCCGCCCAGGGTGACCGCGCCGCCGGTGCTGCGGACGTTGCTGTCGTCCTCGTCGATGACGGTCAGATCAGGAGTCCAGGTCGGTGGTCCGGTGGGGGTGCCGACGGCGGGGGTGCTGAGCAGGGCGAGCAGGGCAATCGTTGGCATTGCGAGGCCGAGTAATCGGGTGCCGGCCTTGTTCGGGGCGCGCATGATCGCTCCGTTCCCCGGAGCACGCGGAGCGGATCAACCGCAGCAGGGGCCGCATGTCCGGATCGCTCGAACAGGGAAACCGGCTCTGCGGTGATCTGTCAACGAATCACATGAACTAGTTGAAATTTGGTAACCAGTTTGGAGTAGTCAGTCGTCCTCGGCCAGGAGTTCGGCCACCGCGCGCCGGTCCACCTTGCCCGGTCCGCGCAGCGGCAGTTCGGGCAGGAACAGCACCCGGCGCGGCGCGCAGGCCCGCCCGGCGACACTCCGGACGGCCTCGCGGAGCTGCTCCGCGGCCGGCGGCGCGGTCCACTCGGCAGGCACCACCACGGCCGCGACCGCCTGGCCCCACTCCGGATCCGGCACGCCGACCACGCAGGCCTCCCGCACGCCTGGGCAGTCGGTGAGCGCGCGCTCGACCAGCGCGGGTGGCACCTTCTCGCCACCGGTGATGATCACGTCATCGGCCCGGCCGAGGATCTCCAGCCGCCCGTCCGCGGTGAACCGGCCCAGGTCACCGGTGCGGAACCAGCCCTCGGTGAAGACCGCCGCGGTGGCTTCTGGTGCCAGCCGATAGCCCCTGGCCAGCATCGGCCCGCCCAGTTCCACCGCGCCGCCCTGGCCCAGCCGGACCCGCGCCCCGGTCAGCGGCCGCCCGTCGTATACGCAGCCGCCCGCGGTCTCGCTCATGCCGTAGGTGGTGCTCACCGCCACCCCGGCGTCCCTGGCCGCCCGCAACAGGGCCGGGGGAGTGGCCGCGCCGCCGACGATCACCGCGGCGAACTCGCGCAGCGCGGCGAGTCCGGAACCGGCCTCGGCGATCAGCCGGGAGAGCTGGGTCGGCACCAGTGCGGTGTAGGCCCGTCCGGCCGCGAGCACCGGCCCGGCCGCGGCGGCGAAGGTTTCCGGCCGGAAGCCGGTCGCCGAGTCGAGCACGCAGGGGTCGAAACCGGCCAGTAGCGACCGGGTGAGCACCTGGATCCCGGCGATGTGGTGCACCGGCAGCGCGAGCAGCCAGTGGCCTGGACCGCCCAGCCGTTCGTGCGTGGCCGCGGCCGAAGCACGCAGCGCGGCCTCGGTCAGCAGCACGCCCTTGGGGGTCCCGGTGGAACCGGAGGTGGGCACGATCAGTGCCACATCGAGGTCTTGCTCACCCTGCCCCGGGCGCAGCGCGGCGGCCACCCGTTCGCCGGCCAAGCCCGGGGCCAGCGGCAACAGCGCTGGACCGCCTTCCAGCGCGGCGCGCAGGGCGTGGTGAGCATCACGTGCACAAGCCACGCTGTTGTCGCAGGTCAGGGTCAGAATCGGACGGGGGCGCATCAGGGTTAGCCTAATCTTGTGACCGCGACCGACCCCGCCCACTCCTCGATCGAGCTTGCCGCCGACTGGAAGTCCGACGGCGACTACCGCGACATCCGGTACGAGACCGCCGAGGGCATCGCCAAGATCACGATCAATCGGCCGGAGGTGCGCAACGCCTTCCGGCCGCAGACCCTCTTCGAGCTTGCCGACGCCTTCAACCGGGCGCGCGACGACGACCAGGTCGGCGTCATCATCCTGACCGGGCAGGGCGATCTGGCCTTCTGCTCCGGCGGTGACCAGCGCATCCGCGGCAACGACGGCTACATCGGCGAGGACGAGGTCGCGCAGAAGGGCATCGGCCGCCTCAACGTGCTCGACCTGCAGATCCAGATCCGGCGCACGCCCAAGCCGGTGATCGCGATGGTCGCCGGGTACGCCATCGGCGGTGGCCACGTGCTGCACATCGTGTGCGACCTGACCATCGCCGCGGACAACGCCAAGTTCGGCCAGACCGGACCCAAGGTCGGATCCTTCGACGGTGGCTACGGCTCGGGTCTGCTGGCCAGGATGGTCGGGCAGAAGAAGGCCCGCGAGATCTGGTACCTGTGCCGGCAGTACGACGCGGCGCAGGCCGAGGCGATGGGCCTGGTCAACACCGTCGTGCCGCTGAAGGACCTGGAGAAGGAAACCGTGCAGTGGTGCCGCGAGATGCTCCAGCACTCGCCGCTGGCCCTGCGCATGCTCAAGGCCTCGCACAACGCCGCCGACGACGGCCTGGCAGGCATCCAGCAACTCGCCGGTGACGCCACCCTGCTCTTCTACCTGTCCGAAGAGGCGCAGGAAGGCCGCAACGCCTACACCGAGCGGCGCAAGCCCGACTTCGGGAAGTTCCCGAAGCGACCGTGAAC
Organism: Crossiella sp. CA198; assembly: GCF_052078295.1. Lineage (NCBI taxonomy): Bacteria > Bacillati > Actinomycetota > Actinomycetes > Pseudonocardiales > Pseudonocardiaceae > Crossiella > Crossiella sp. CA198. The sequence goes on along the minus strand of NZ_JBQJIM010000005.1, from coordinate 40,023 downwards.
CCTTCCACAGCGCAGGCCAGGGTCGTCGTTGACGAGTTGATCCGCAACGACGTGCGTCATGTCGTGCTCTGCCCTGGCTCGCGCAACGCTCCGCTGTCCTTCGCCCTCTACGAGGCCGCGACGGCAGGCAGGCTCACCCTGCACGTGCGCATCGACGAGCGCAGTGCGGGCTTCCTCGCCCTCGGCCTGGCCAAGGGACTGGCGCACCGGCCACACCGGCGCGGGTTCGCCGCCGTGGTGTGCACCTCCGGCACCGCGGTGGCCAACCTGCACCCGGCGGTGCTGGAGGCGTACCATTCGGGCGCCGCGCTGCTGGTGGTCACCGCGGACCGGCCGCCGGAGGTCTACGGCACCGGCGCGAACCAGACCATCCAGCAGAGCGGGGTCTACGGCGGCGCGGCCGCCACGGTGGACTTCCCGGTGGCCGAGCGCCGCGCCGGGCAGAACGGCGTGTGGCGCGGGCTGGTCTGCCGTGCCGTGGTGCGGGCCGACGCGGGCGCCCCGGTGCACGTCAACATCCCGTTCCGGGAGCCGCTGGTGCCGGACGGGGACGAGACCGACTGGCCGGAATCCCTGGACGGACGGCCCGAGCAGGAGCGCTGGACCTCGGTCAGCTCCGGCTTCGTCGGCAGTGATCCGATCGGCGGCGGCCCGATCTTCCATCTGCGGCCGCGCACCCTGGTCGTGGTCGGCGACACCGACGCGGCCTCGGCCGCCTCGGCCTGCGAGGTGGCGGCCAAACTCGGCTGGCCGGTGGTCACCGAACCCACCGCGATGGGCGGCCCGGTGGCCTCCGGCGCGGTGGTGCTGCAACACGGTTCGCTGCTGCTCAACGCCGGTGCGCTGCCCGAGCGGCTGCGGCCGGACTCGGTGGTGGTGATCGGGCGGCCGACGCTGTCCCGCGGGGTGCAGAAGCTGCTCAAGCAGTCGCCGGTGGTGCACGTGGTGCGCAGCGGGCAGGCCTGGGCTGATCCGCAGCACGTGGCCACGCACGTCACCGGCTACCTCGGCCTGGACGACCTGAACTACCTGGCCACCGACGCCGAGCTGGAGAGCCGGAGCTGGGCGGAGACCTTCCCCGGCGACCCGGCCTGGCTCACCGACTGGCAGCGCGCGGACGCGCTCGCCTCGGCCGCGGTGGGTTCGCTGCTGGCCGCCGAGGCCTGGCCGACCGGCCTGCACGTGGCCCGCGCGCTGATGACCGAGCTGCCCGAGGACTCGGTGCTGTTCCTGGGCAGTTCCAACCCGGTGCGCGATATCGACCTGGTCGGCGCCCGCCGGGCCGGGCCGGTGGTGATCTCCAACCGGGGCGTGGCCGGGATCGACGGCAGCGTGTCCAGCGCGATCGGCGCGGTGCTCGGCGCGGTCAGCGCGGACAGCCGGGTCGGCCAGGGCTACGCGCTGCTGGGCGACCTGACCTTCCTGCACGACCTCAACGGCCTGCTGCTGGGCCCGCTGGAGGCCAGGCCGGACCTGACCATCGTGGTGCTCAACGACGACGGCGGCGGCATCTTCTCGTTGCTGGAACAGGGCGCGCCGGACCACTCGGCCTCCTTCGAGCGGGTCTTCGGCACCCCGCACGGCTCCGACCTCGGCGCGCTCTGCGCCGGATACCGGGTGCCGTACCACCTGGCGAGGGACGGGGCGGATTTCCGGGCGGCGCTGCGCCCGGCGCCCGGGATCCGGGTGGTGGAGGTGCGCGCGGACCGGCAGCGGCTGCGCACCGTGCACGAGCAGTTGCGAACCAGGGTGCGCCAGGTGATCACCGCGCCCTGACGCTGTTCAGTTTTTCCATTTCGCCTGATCCCAAGCCGTGGGCATACCTGTAACACCCTGGTGCTGACCTGCGCACGTGGCTATGTTCCCTGCCAGCGCGACCGCCTGCATGGTCGCTCTCAACAGGAGGGGACAACCGTGCTTCGACGACACAGCTTCCGCGTGGCGGCGGCAGCGGCGGCGGTCGTGGCCCTGCTCGCGTGGCCGGCGTCGGCTGGCACCAATTCGACCGGGGCTCCGGGGATTGGTGATGAGTACTACCCGAACGACGGCAACGGCGGATACGACGTCTCGCACTACGACATCCGCCTGAAGTACCAGCCCGCCAGCGACACGCTGTCCGGCACCACGACCATCGTGGCCGCGCCCACCCAGGAGCTGAGCCGGTTCAACCTGGACTTCGCGCTGCCGGTGAAGTCGGTGCGGGTCAACGGCGCCAAGGCGAGCTTCACCCAGACCGCGGACGCCGAGGTCGTGGTGACCCCGGCGCGCACCGCGGCCAAGGGCTCGCTGCTGACCGTGGTGGTCGAGTACGAGGGCATCCCCTCGCAGACCAAGGTCAACGGCCAGACGCTGTGGAAGAAGACCTCCGACGGCGCGGTCGCGATCAACGAGCCGCACATCGCGCGCTGGTGGTTCCCGAGCAACGACCACCCGACCGACAAGGCGACCTTCGACGTCAGCGTCGCGGTGCCCACCGGCGTCGAGGTGATCTCCAACGGCGCGCTGAAGAGCCGCGCGGTGCAGCCGGGCGGCTGGACCCGCTGGAACTGGCGCTCCACCAAGCCGCAGGCGACCTACCTGGCCTTCCTGACCATCGGCCAGTTCGAGATCCACCAGAGCACCGGGCACAAGGGGCAGCCGTTCATCACGGCCTACTCCGAGGGCCTCGGCGAGATCGAGGGCCCGGCCAAGGCCTCCCTGGAGCGCACCCCCGAGGTGATCGAGTTCCTGGAGACCGTCTTCGGCGAGTGGCCGTTCGAGGCCCAGGGCGGGGTGGTGCCCAAGGAGGGCCTGACCTTCGCGCTGGAGAACCAGACCCGGCCGACCTACGCGCCCGGGTTCTTCCGCAACGGCAACAACATCAACGTCGTGGTGCACGAGCTGGCGCACCAGTGGTTCGGCGACTCGGTGTCGGTGGCCAAGTGGCGCAACATCTGGCTGAACGAGGGCTTCGCGACCTACGCCCCGTGGCTGTGGTCCGAGCACGCCGGTGAGGGCACCGCGCAGGAGTGGTTCGACTTCACCTACGCCCGCTACGCCGAGAACGACCCGTTCTGGCAGGTCGTCATCGGTGCGCCGGGTTCGGGCAACGAGTTCCACGGCGCGGTCTACGACCGGGGCGCGATGGCCCTGCACGCGATCCGCAAGACCGTCGGCGACAAGGTCTTCTTCCAGACGGTGAAGACCTGGACCGAGAACAAGAAGTACGGCAACGCCACCATCGAGGAGTTCAAGGCGCTGGCCGAGGTGCTCTCCGGCAAGAAGCTGGACGAGGTCTTCAACACCTGGCTGTTCACCAAGGGCAAGCCGAAGCTCGCCGCTGAGGTCTCCACCCAGGGCACCGAGCGCTCGGCCAAGGTGAAGGAGCCGAAGAACGCCAAGAAGGCGATCGAGAACCAGCAGATCCTGCACGACCTGTCCGCTCGCGCGGGCAAGTAAGTCCACAAAGGACGGCGGGATTCCCTTCTGCGCGAAGGGGATCCCGCCTTTCTTTACGCTCCTTCGAGCGCGTCTCGCACCGGGATCATCTTCGCCCCCGCCTCGGCCACCTCGGTGTCCGGATCCGAATCGGCCACGATCCCGCACCCGGCGAACAACCGCGCCGTGTTGCCCGCCAGCTGCGCGCACCGCAACGCAACGCCCAGTTCCCCGTCACCCGCGCCGTCGATCCAGCCGACCGGTCCGGCGTAGCGCCCGCGGTCCATGCCCTCCAGCTCGGCGATCAGCCGCACCGCGTCCGGGGTGGGCGTGCCGCCGACGGCCGCGGTCGGGTGCACCGCCTCGGCCAGCCGCAACAGCGAGCCGCCATCGTGCAACCGCCCGCGCACGTCGGTGGACAGGTGCAGCACATTGCGCAGCCGCAACACCTCCGGCGTCTCGGGCGCGTCCAGCGCGGCGCACAGCGGGCCCAGCCGGTCCACGAAGGAACGCACCGCGTAGGCGTGTTCCTCCCGGTTCTTGGCCGAGGCCAGCAGTTCCGCGGCCAGTTCGTCCTCGGTGATCCCCGGCCGCGGCCACATGGTCCCGGCCAGCACCCGGGAGGAGAAGTCAGACCCGTCGCGCCGCAACAACAATTCCGGCGTCGCCCCAACCAGCCCGGCCACCGCGTAGGCCCAGCAACTCGGGTACCGCCTGGCAAGTCCGGCCAGCAGGAACCGCGGGTCGAACGGTTCGGCCGCACTGGCCAGCAGATCGTGCGCGAGCACCACCTTGGCCAGCTCCCCGCCGCGCATCCGGCGCACCGCGGTCCGCACCGCTTCCCGGTACCGGGTCACCGAATGCCGCCCCTCGGCGTAACGCACCAGCCCCGGCCCACGCACCGCCTGCATCGCGGTCGCATCGGGCCCGCCGACCTCGGTCCGCCACACCCGCCCGTCCCGCTGCCCGAGGATCACCCGCGGCACCACCAGCACGGATTCCGCGGGCCCGTCGGCGAAGGTCATGCTCACGAAGGCCACCGCGCCGGTGCCCGGCAGCCCCACCTCGTCCTCGACGTCGAGGGTGCCCTGCAACTCCCGCCACCAGGCATCCGCCGCCGCGAACCGATCCGGCCCGGCACAGCGGAACTCCGCCGCCACCCCCCACCCGACCAGCCCGTCGCCGTCGCGCACCCAGGCGAGCACATCGTGGGAGGAGGGGAGCTGTGCCAGCAGGTCAACCCCGGCGGGCAGTTCCCGGGTGCGCACCCGCACGGCGCGCGCACTGCTGCGAGACGGTGCGAAGGTCACCCCAGCAGCGTATGGCCCGCGCCCGCCGGAACGCGCGCACTACAGTTCGTGCTGTGGCGGAGAACGCAGGACTACTGGACCGGCTGCGCCGGCGCGTGGCGGCACTGCCCAAGCCGCGCAGGCTGCGCCGCACGTCCGTGGCGGTGCTGGCGGTGGCGAGCCTGCTCACGCTGATGTGCGTGGTGCTCTTCGGCGCCATGCTGGTCAACGACTACAAGATCGGCAAGCGCACCGGCACCGCGGTGGCCGAGGTCCAGGCCGTCACCTTCGCCCGCACCATCGTCCGCTACAACACCCCCGACGGCGCCATCCACAGCCCCACCCGCGGCATCCTGTACCCCGCCGGTCTGGCCGAGGGCAACCTGGTCAAGGTCGAGTACGACCTGTACTTCCCGGACGAGCTGGTCCGGGTCGAGGGCCGCAACGCCTGGATGAACATCTGGCCGGTGGTCGCGGTCATCGCCGGGGCCTGGGTGATCGCCTACCCGCTGGTCCGCCGGCTGGAGAAACGCCGCGCCTGACCGGCCCGCCGCACCCGGGACGCCGCCCCTTCGCCGCCCCGCCCCGTCCGCGCATCCAGCCCGAGCCCTCGGCCGCCGGAGTGAGTGATTGACCACTCTCTCCTGTTCCGGGTGGGTCCGACTCCGCCATGTGACACTTTCTCCCAACTCTGGCAATTCGGTGTAACATCGACCCTGTTCCCGAACCGGCCGGAGGTGTCTGCCGTGCTCGAAACCGAATCGCCCGAGCTGGAAGCCGAGTTCACCGCCACCGTCACCGCGGACGGCCGGATCGAGCCGCGGGACTGGATGCCCGATGCCTACCGGGCCACCCTGATCCGGCAGATCGCCCAGCACGCGCACTCGGAGATCATCGGCATGCAGCCGGAGGGCAACTGGATCAGCCGGGCGCCCAGTCTGCGGCGCAAGGCGATCCTGCTGGCCAAGGTGCAGGACGAGGCCGGGCACGGGCTCTACCTCTACGCCGCGGCGGCCACGCTGGGCGCGGATCGCACCGACCTGACCGAGAAGCTGATCAGCGGGCGGCAGAAGTACTCCTCGATCTTCAACTACCCCACGCTGACCTTCGCCGATGTCGGCGTGATCGGCTGGCTGGTCGACGGCGCCGCGATCTGCAACCAGGTCCCGTTGTGCCGCACCAGTTACGGGCCCTATGCCCGCGCGATGATCCGGGTCTGCAAGGAGGAGTCCTTCCATCAGCGGCAGGGCTACGAGTTGCTGATGACCATGATGCGCGGCAGCGACAACCAGCGGCGGATGGTGCAGGAGTCGGTGGATCGCTGGTGGTGGCCGTCGCTGATGATGTTCGGGCCGCCGGATGACAGCTCGCCCAACACCGAGCGGTCCATGGCCTGGCGGATCAAGCGGCACACCAACGACGAGCTGCGGCAGAAGTTCGTGGACATGTCCGTGCCGCAGGCCGAGGCGCTCGGGGTCACCTTCCCCGACCCGGAACTGCGCTGGAACGACGAGCGCGGGCAGCACGACTTCGGCACGCCGGACTTCGCCGAGCTGATGCGGGTGGTCAAGGGCAACGGGCCGTGCAACGCCGAGCGGATCGAGCACCGGCGGCGGGCGCATGAGGACGGCGACTGGGTGCGGGAGGCGGCCGCGGCCTACGCGGCCAAGCGGGCGGCGCGAGCGAAGGGTGTTGCGTGATGGCCGAGGTGCGTTCGTCCTGGCCGCTGTGGGAGGTCTTCGTGCGCGGGCGCCGTGGCCTCAACCACGTGCACGTCGGCTCCCTGCACGCCCCGGACGCCGACATGGCCGTGCGCAACGCGCGCGACCTGTACACCCGGCGCAACGAGGGCGTGAGCATCTGGGTGGTCCAGGCCGAGGCGATCACCGCCTCCAGCCCGGACGAGAAGGACCCGTTCTTCGCCCCCGCCGGGGACAAGGTCTACCGGCACCCGACCTTCTACGACATCCCCGACGGCGTTCCGCACCTGTGAGGCTCTGATGTCCTTCGACAACGCCTATGAGGGGCTCGCCGAGGAGCACGACGACGCCCGGTGGGCCTACGGTTCCGGCTTCCACGACGAGATGTCCACTGTGGACAGAGCGATCCCGCAGGCGGTGGATCGCGCGGATCTGGCCGCGTACGCGCTGATGCTCGGCGACGACGCGCTGATCCTGTCCCAGCGCACCGCCGAATGGTGCGCCAACGGCCCGGAGCTGGAGGAGGACGTGGCGCTGGCCAACATCGCGCTCGACCTGCTCGGCCAGGCCCGGCTGCTGCTCACCAGGGCGGGCGAGGTCGAGGGCGAGGGGCGGGACGAGGACCGGCTGGCCTACTTCCGGGACGAGATCGACTTCCGCAACGTGCGCCTGGTCGAACAGGACAACGGCGACTTCGCGCAGACCATCGCCCGGCTGCTGCTGTTCTCCAGCGCCCGGCTGGCCTTGTTCGTCCGGCTCTCCGCCTCCGCCGATCCGGTGCTCGCGGCGGTCGCGGCCAAGGGCGTCAAGGAACTGGCCTACCACCGCGATCACGCGGCGCAGTGGACCCTCCGGCTCGGCGACGGCACCGCGGAATCGCACCGGCGGATGCAGGCCGGGCTGGACCGGGTCTGGCCCTACCTGGAAGAACTGTTCACCGCGCATCCGGTGGAGCAGCGGCTGGCCGCCGTGGGCGTCGCGGTGGACCCCGGTGAACTACGCGCCGAGGTGGACGCGGTGCTGGACCAGGTCCTCACCGCCGCCACCCTGACCCGCCCCGACGTCGCACCGATGGCCACCGTGAGCGGCCGGGCCGGGCGGGATGGCGTGCACTCCCGGCCGATGGGCTTCCTACTGGCCGAACTGCAGCACATCGCCCGCTCCCAGCCGGACGCGGTCTGGTGACCGCGATGGCACCGTCCACAGTGGACTACGCACGCCAGGTGGCCGAGCAGGTGCTCGACCCGGAGCTGCCCGTGCTGACCCTGGCCGAACTGGGTGTGCTGCGCGCGGTCGAGCTGGCCGGGGACACCGTGCTGGTCACCATCACGCCCACCTACTCCGGCTGCCCTGCCCTGGACGAGATGCGCGCCGACCTGCGCAAGGGCCTGCGGGCGGCCGGGTTCGAGCGGGTCGAGGTGCGCACCGTGCTGAGCCCGGCCTGGACCACCGACTGGATCAGCGAGGACGGCCGCCGCAAGCTGGCCGAACACGGCATCGCCCCGCCGCAGCGGATCGGCCCCCGGCTGGCCGGACCGGTGCCGCTGCGGCTGGATCCGCCCAGCACGGTGGTGCCCTGCCCGCGCTGTGGATCGCGGGACACGGTGGAGCTGTCCCGGTTCTCCTCCACCGCGTGCAAGGCCCTGCGCAGCTGCTCGGCCTGTGCCGAACCCTTCGAGCACGTCAAGGAGATCTGATGGCCGCTCCGGCGATGTCGCGCCCTCGCGCGGCCTTCCACACCCTGGAGGTGGCCAGGGTTGACCAGCTCTGCGCGGACGCGGTCGCGGTCACCCTGGTGGTGCCCGATGACCTGCGCGCCGAGTTCGCCTTCCGGCCCGGCCAGTACCTGACCCTGCGCCGGATCAGCCAGGACGGCGTGGAGGAACGGCGCTCCTACTCGATCTGCGCCCCGCGTGGCCGGGCCCCGCAGATCGGCGTGCGCCGGGTCGACGGTGGGCTGTTCTCCTCCTGGCTGGTGGACGAACTGCGCGCGGGCGACCGGATCGACGTGCTGCCGCCCTCCGGCGGGTTCAGCCCGACCGAACTCGGCGGCCATCACGTGCTGCTGGCCGCGGGCTCGGGCATCACCCCGGTGCTCTCCATCGCGGCCACCCTGCTGGCCGACTGCCCGGACAGCCGGGTCACCCTCTTCTACGGCAACCGGCGCAGCGACACGGTGATGTTCGCCGAGGAACTGGCCGACCTCAAGGACGCCTACCGCGGCCGCCTGCAGCTGGTGCACGTGCTCAGCCGGGAGCGCGGCGATGTGGAGCTGTTCGCCGGGCGGCTGGACGCCGGGCGGATCGGCAAGCTGCTGGACCTGCTGGTGCCGGTGGCCGAGATCGCGCACTGGTGGTTGTGCGGGCCCTACGGCATGGTCACCGCGGCCCAGCAGGTGCTGCTCGACCGGGCGGTGCCCGCCGAGCGGGTGCACCAGGAGCTGTTCTACGTCGACGAGCCGCCGCCCGAGCTGAACCGGGTGGAAGAGTCCATTGTGGACGGTGACGCGGCCGAGGTGGTGGTGTTGCTGGACGGCAGGGAGACGGTGCTCGCGCTGCCCCGCGACACCCCGATCCTGGACGCCGCGCAGCGGGTGCGGGCCGATCTGCCCTTCGCCTGCAAGGGCGGGGTGTGCGGCACCTGCCGGGCCAAGGTCACCGTCGGCGAGGTCCGGATGCGGCGCAACTTCGCGCTGGAGCGGCACGAGGTCGAGGCCGGGTTCGTGCTGACCTGCCAGGCGCTGCCGGTGACCGATCAGGTGACGGTGGACTTCGACGCCTGACCGGGTTGCGCGCGGCCGTAAATTGGCAGGGTGAGCACACTGCCCGGCATCCCGGGGCTGCCCGAGCGCGTCTCGCCGAGTCCGCTGGCCCAGGCGCGGGACCCGCGGCTGCGGTCCCCGATGCTGCTCGGCGCGGGCGGCGGCGCCCTGATCTGCGTGCTGGCCACGGTGCTGCTGATGCCCGTCTCGGTGGTCGGGGATTCGGTGCTGGCGATGCTGTTCCTGGCCGGGCTGATCGGCGCGGGGGCTGGCATGCTGGCGGGGGCCACGCTGGGTCTGCTCGGCCTGACCGGCCCGGTCCCGGTGGGCCCGGCCGAACCCGGACTCGAAGCGGAACCCGAACTCGAACCGATGCCCGCGCCCAGGCTGAGACCGGGCGGCGGCTGCACGCAGGCGAGGACCATCCGGCCAGGGTGCGGCTGGCCACGGCGGTCGAGGAGTTCGCCGCCGCCGAACGGCAGTTGGGGGAGATCATCGTGAAACTGGCCGGAGCACCCGAGCTACATCGGGTGGGTGATGAGCTGCGCATGCTGGAACAACAGCTCCCGCTGCTGCGTCAGAACCACCATGACTGACCGGAATCGCCGGCCGAGCAATCCGGTCCTGATCGGATTCCTCATCGGCTACGGCGTGGTGTTCCTGCCGTTCCTGTTGCTGCTGGTGGTCAGCGGGTCCTTCGCGGGCGGCACGGCGGTCATCGCGGTGCTGTCGCTGCTGTTCGGCCCGGCCCTGGTCGGCGGGCTGCCCGGGCTGCTCATCGGCGGCGTGGTCATGGGCGTCACCTCGATCTCCGACCGCAACCGTCCGGCACTGCCCCCGCCGCCGCAGCAGCCCTACCGGATGCCGCTGCCGCCGCCGCGGGTCAACGACGCCTGGTCCCGGCTGCTGGAGGCCTGCGAGCAGCCGGTGCAACGCTGTGACCAGGCACTGGCCGCGGTGCCGCCGTCACCGGCCAAGGACTGGCTTGGCCAGATCGTGGCCACCATGCGGGCCGAGCTGCCCACCGCGCGTGGCCTGGCCGAGACCGGCCGCAGGCTGCACCCGGACCGGCAGCCCCGGCTGAACGAGCACCCGCTCTACCGCAGGCTCTACGCCGCGACCCAGGAGTTCGCCGCCACCGAGCGGCGGATCGGCGAGGTGATCACCCAGCTCCTCGCCCAGCCCGACCTCAAGCGGGTGGACAACCAGCTCCAGCTGCTGGAGCAGCAGCTCCCGCACCTGCGTCCGGCCGACTGAGCAGGCGTCGCCTGATCAGTTCGTTTCCCGGCGCAAGGCCCGGTCCCGCTGTTACGGTTCGGCCGAATGGGGGGAGGACCGGACCGAGTGCGTCAGAGGACCTCATGTCAGCCAAGTTTCGCCTGCTCACCGGAGTGCTCGCACTAGCCGTGCTCGCGGCCGGGTGCACCACCACCGTCTCCGGCACCCCGACGGCGGGTGCGCAGGCGCCCACCAGCGCCGCCCGGCCCAGCAGCACCGGTCGGCCGGGCGCGCCCCCGGAGGCGGACAAGTCCTCCGAAACCGTGGTCGCGCTGATGAAGAAGATCCAGGAAACCGACATCTGCGCCCTGCACGACCAGGAGTTCCTGAAGAAGTTCGGGCCCAAGGTGGTCAGCACCAATGGGCCTGGCTTCAACGGCTGCGCCGGGATCGGCGGCACGCCCAACGCCGAGCACTTCTGGCTGTTCGAGCTGGTGCTCGGCGCACCGTATGAGCCGAAGGACCGGAACAAGGACAAGTCCGAGGACGTCGGCGGCCGCAAGATCTACTTCCCGACCATCAGCGGCACCAACGACGACACCTGCCACGCCAAGATCCAGCTCGGCCAGACCGACTTCGGCGCCACCCTGCGCGCCCGGATGGTGCCCAACACCGGCAAGCCCGCGCCCTGGCCGGAGCGCTGCCAGCAGGCAGGCGCCTACCTGGCCCTGCTCGCGCCGAAGCTGGAGTCCCCGCCCGCGCGCACCGCGGCCGCGGACGGCAGGCTGCTGGGCAAGGACCCGTGCGCGAAGAAGGACCAGATCGTCGGCCTGTACCCGGAGTATCAGCTGCAGGCCGTGGAGTACGTCAGCCCCTACGACTGCCGGATCCGCTTCGTCAAGGGCGATGAACCGCTGAAGCTGCTGGTCAGCGTGAGCTGGGACCGGGACGACGAGCCCAGCCTGACCAGTTTTGGCAGCCAGCGTGTGGAGAAGATCGAGATGGGCGGCCTGTCCGGGATCCGGCGGACCTCCGCCGATGTGGGCCGGGGCGGCAGCTGCTTCACCTCGCTCACGGTGAAGCCGGGCGAGAAGGACGTGAAGTTCAGCGCCCACCTGGTCCAGGTGGAGGCCGACCTGACCATCGACTTCAGCAAGCCTGCCACCGGCAAACCGGTGCCGCCTGCCCCGTGCGGACCGGTCAACCAGGCGACCGAGCTGGTGCTCTCCGGGATCTAGGTCCCCTTGTGCGTCAGCAGACGTGCGTACCGGCGGCCGCGCAATTCCAGGCGCTGCCGCCGGTTCAGCAGCACGTGCAGGAACAGCGTGACCGCGCCGAGCACTCCGGCGAGCACCATCGGGCCGACCGCCTCGGCCCAGCTGCCCAGCGCCAGCAACAGCAGGCTCACCCCGAGTCCGAGCACCACCGGGGCGTAGCGCACGCCGGGGCTCCACACCCAGGACTCGCCGGCCTCGGCCTCGGCACGCAGGGCGGTGGCGGCCTCGGTGAGCGGCGCGTCCGCCAGGCCCAGCCCGAGGATCCGGTCGGCCAGTGCCCGGCAGGTGGCCGCCTGCGACCGGGAGATGATCATCGGCGCGCCGCCGCGGGTGTGCGCCCGGACATCAAGACTGTGCGCCCACAACGCCAGGCCGAGATGGAAGCGGGTCACCGGATCGCCGTGCTGCTGGGCGAAACGGGACTCCATGATGGACAGCGCTGGCTGGGTGGCGCCGGTGGCCAGCAGCGCCACCACCTCGCCCAGCGCCGCGACCTCGCTGCCCGGGTCCTGGGCGAGCGCGGTGCGGTAGCCGGTCAGCGCGCCCTCGTGGTCCCCGGCCATGGCCAGTTCGTCGGCCGCCAGCACCTGCTCCCGCGCGGGCGAGTCAGCTGACCCGCCCGGTCGCCACTTGCTGTGCACGATGGTCCGCAGCCGGTCCGCCTGGACTTCGGTGGTCATGGGTGAAGTGTCGCGATAACGGTCGAATGTTCTGTGACCTATGACGCAGTGGGGCTGCTCCGCCGGGGCTAGCTTCCACGAGTGCCTCCAGACGGCAAGCCCAGGCAGCTCAGTTCCTTGGCGCTGGGCGCGTTACTCGCGCTCGGCTGGCTCACCGCGAGCGGTGCGGCGATCGCGCTGGTCACGCTGACCGGCGACAGCTACGAGGAGTATCCGGTGGAGACCTCGGTGCGGACCACCGAACCGTTCCCGACCACCTTCCGCACCACCAGCCGGACCACCACCCGCCGCACGACGCCCACCACCCCCGGCTGGTTCAGCACCACCTCGGGTGAGCCCACCACGACCACCGGCCCGTTCGGTGGATTCGGAGGTCAGCGGTGACCGAGAGCGTGCTGCCCTGGGCCAGTGCCGCCACCCGCCACGCGGACCGGGCGCCCTGGCGGCGGGCCGACGAGACCACCCGCTACCTGTGCTCGGCCGCCCACCTGGACCAGGAGTTCGCCGATCAGGCCATCCGGGAGACGCTGGTGGAGCCGCTGCGCGCGGTGCCGCCGACCCCAGGGGTCAACCTCGGCGCGGTGCTGCGCGAGGCGGTGGCGGCCAGGATGCGCCGCCGGATCCGGGACGCCATCCTGTTGATCTGCCTGCTCGGCGTGCTCTACACCGGCACCTACCTGTTCGTGCTGTGGCTGCTCTACGCCATCGCCTGGAGTTACCTCGCGCCCCGGCACGCCGCAGGCCAGCGCTCCACCCTGCTGCGCGAGTGGAGCGGGGTGGTCAAGCTGGAGGTGGTGCGCCGGACCCGGCGCTGGGTGCTGATCCTGTTCCTGGTGCTGGCCGCGCTGCTGGCGGCCAACCAGTTCGCCTCCACGCAGACCCGCCGGGCCGCGGCCACCCCGGAGCTTCTCGACGGTGGCCTGCTGCCCTGGTTCTTCGTGCTGACCGGCCTGCTGGTGGTGCTCGCCGACGAGTTCGTGCTGGCCGCGCTGCTCAGCCGTAGCTTCCGCGCCGGACCTGGTTTCCAGGCCAGCCCCAGCCGGGACACCTGGGCGGGGGAGAAGCTGTTCCGCGGCCTCGGCTCGCGCCGGATGCGCCGGGAACTGGCCAGGTTCGAGCAGGCCGAGCAGGACAGCGATGTGCTGGTGTACCGGGACTACCACCCCTTCGTCGGCAGCGGCGTCCCGTTCCAGCCCTGGTCCATCGCGCTGCCGCTGGACCCGGCAGGCCAGACCGTGCCCGCCGCGTTCACCCTCACCGAGCTGTACGAGCACGTCACCACCGAACTGGGCAAACTCGGCGGCTCGGCCTCGCTGTCCCCGGAACGCCGCCTCGGCGGCCTCACCCCCCGGCACCAGGTCGTGGTCTCCGCGGAAACCCTCCTGGACCACCTGCACGACGAGCGCGCTGGCTGGGTGTTGCCCGATGTGGACGCCGCCCCGAAGCGGACGCTGACCGCCGAGGAGGTCGCCGAACTACGCGAACGCCCACTGGAGTGGATGCGCTACTACCGCTGCTTCCAGGTCGAGACCTGGGACCGCAACCTGGTCGTCTCCATCTACCTGCACCTGGGCGCGGACGACCGGATGCTCTACCTGGAGTGGACCCCGTGCGTGCTGCGCCCGGTGGCCGAGCACTACCGGATCGCCGACCGCCGCCCGGCCACCCCGTGGGCCCCGATCCGGCACGCCATCGGCAGCCTGCTCAGCCTGCCGGTGACCGCCCCGCGCCGGGTCCAGGCCCTGTTCCGCACCCTGCGCCCACTGCCGCAACCACACGGCATGCTGGTGCCGGACAAGTATGGCGCCGCGGCCAGCCTGCGCGAACTCACCGCCGATGAGGACCTGGCCAACTACTTCCAGCGCAAGGACCTGGAGCGCTACCTCCAACTGCTGGAGGGCCGCGCCTTCCGCGCCGTCGGCGAGTTCCTCACCGCCCGCGGCCTGTCCGTGGTCGAGTTCCAGGCCAGGGCCAACCAGGTGATCAACAACCACATCGACAACACCGGCGGCAGCTTCAACTTCGTCGGCGGCAACGTGGACGGCAAGTCGGTGCAGGCCAGGGACGTCGGCGGCGGCGTCAGCCAGGGCGGCTCGAAGGACTGACACCCGCCTGCCACCAGGACAGCACCTCGGCGGCCGCGGCCGGGGTGGCCACCAGCATCCCGTCCGCTGGCAGCGAGCGCCGCCGCCCGTGCCGGTCCAGGATCACCGCCCCCGACTCCAGCGCCAGCGCGATCGAGCCTGCCACGTCCCACTCGCGGTAGCTGTCCAGCACCGCGGCCACCGCGTGCCCGAGCGCGACCTGGGCCACCGCGAGCGCGGCCGAGCCCAGCACCCGCACCCCGGTGTGCGCCTGGGCCGCGGCGGTGATGAACTCGCCCATGCCCGGCCAGGGGCCCGCGCGGGTGAGTTCGGCGCAGACGATCCCGCCTGCCACCCCGGCGTGCGGGTCCAGCCGCACCGGCGCGCCGTTGGCCCGGATGCCCCGGCCCCTGGCCGCCGCGTAGATCTGGCCCCGGTACGGATCGGCCACCACGCCGACCACCGGGCCCGCGCTGTCCATCAGCGCCAGGCTGTAAGCGCACCAGGGGATGCCAGCCACATAGTTGGCGGTGCCGTCCACCGGGTCGACCAGCCAGCGGTACTCCGCGCCGGGCGGGTGCGCCTCGGCGCCGAACTCCTCGGCGATCACCGGGATGCCGGGGAACTCCTTGGCCAGCACCCGGCGGGTGTGCCGCTCCAGGGTGTGATCCGTGTCGGTCACCCAGTCGAATGGATTCGCCAGGGTCTCCGGATGCGCGCCGCGGCCCGCGGTGGCGGTGATCACGTCGGCCGCGTCATTGGCCAGCCGGCCCGCCACCTCCAGCGCCCGGGACAAAAGCCCTGGTTCGACGGGGTGTGGTGGCGCTGGGGGCACGACGGTCATGCCGACCTAGCCTGACCGCGTACGGTGTCAGTGACGCGAAGCGAAGGTGACGTGTCGGGGATCACCAGGTCAAGACTGCGATTCGGCCTTCTGCCGGCGGGTAGTTCGGAAGGGACTGAGCAGGCGAGGTGGCGGCACCGTGAGCGAGCAGGACAACGAGGAGTTCGACAACAGTTCCGCGGGGCGTCATGCCGGTGTCGGCCCATGGGCCGGAGCTGGCGGCACCGTGAGTCCCGTGCGAGTCGCGATCGTGACCGAGAGCTTTCTGCCGCAGGTGAACGGCGTGACGAACTCCGTCATGCGGGTACTGGAACATCTGCGTCGGTCGGGGCATGAGGCGCTGGTCATCGCGCCCGGCAACGGCGTCACCGAATACTGCGGCTACCCGGTCGTGCGGGTGCCCGAACTACAGCTGCCCGTGCTGAAGGCCCAGCCCATCGGCTGGCCCAGCCGCAAGATCCTCAAGGCGTTGCAGGACTTCCGGCCGGATGTCGTGCACCTGGCCTCGCCGTTCGTGGTCGGCGCCCGCGGCCTGGTGGCCGCGCGCAAGCTGGGCATCCCGGCGGTCGCGGTCTACCAGACCGACGTGGCAGGCTTCGCCTCCTCCTACGGCCTCGGGCTCACCGCCCGCGCCGCCTGGAAGTGGACGAAGTGGCTGCACACCATGGCCGACCGCACGCTGGCCCCCTCCACCTGGGCCGTGCAGGCCCTGGAGGAACACGGCATCCCCCGGGTGCACCGCTGGGCCCGCGGCGTGGACACGGTCCGGTTCAACCCCGGCAAGCGCGATGACGCCCTGCGCGCGCGGCTGGCCCCCAACGGCGAGCTGCTGGTCGGCTACGTCGGCCGGGTCGCGCTGGAGAAGTGCGTTGACCGGCTGGGCCCGCTGCACGACATGCCGGGTGTGCAGGTGGTGGTGGTCGGCGACGGTCCCGAACTGGGACACATGCGCAAGCTGCTGCCGGACGCGCACTTCCTCGGCTTCCGCGGCGGCGACGAACTGGCCACCGCCTACGCCAGCCTGGACGTGTTCGTGCACACCGGACCGTATGAGACCTTCTGCCAGGCCGTGCAGGAGGCGCTGGCCTCCGGCGTGCCCGCACTGGCGCCGGACGCGGGCGGACCGCGCGACCTGGTCACCCCCGGCCGCACCGGCTTCCTGCTGCCGCCCTTCGACGCCGACGCGCACGCCGAGGCGATGTGCGCCGCGATCAACACCCTGCGGGACCCGGTGCTGCGCGCCAAGTACGGCGCGGAGGCCCGGAAATCGGTGCTCCGGCGCACCTGGCCGGCCGTGTGTGACGAACTCCTCGGCCATTACGCCGAGGTCACATCCCTGCCGGCGGCGGACAGCCACGCCGCGTAGGGCACCCTGGAGGGGTTCAGCTCCCGACTAACAAGGACCGGTGCCCGATGCGGATCGTGCAGCTCGCGAACTTCTACGGCCCGCGTTCGGGCGGCCTGCGCACCGCGCTGAACCACCTGGGCGCCGGGTACGTGGCCGCGGGGCACGAGGTGGTGCTGATCGTGCCGGGCCCGCGCCGGGACGACGAGCTGCTGGCCTCCGGCGTGCGCAGGATCACCCTGCCCGCGCCGAAGGTGCCGTTCATGGGCGGCTACCGGGTGGTCGACCCGGTCCGGGTGCAGTCGCTGCTGAGCAGGCTGCGGCCGGACCGGCTGGAGGTCTCCGACCGGATCACCCTGCGCGGCATGGGCCGCTGGGCCAGCAAGCGCGGGGTGCCCAACGTGGTGATCTCGCACGAGCGCTTCGACCGGCTGCTGGAGCAGTTCTTCCTGCCGGGACCGGCCGCCCGCCGGGTCGCCGACTGGGCCAACACCCGGATGGCCGCGGGCTACGAGACCGTGGTGTGCACCACCGAGTTCGCCCGCGAGGAGTTCGACCGGATCGGCGCGGACAACGTGCTGCGGGTGCCGCTGGGCGTGGACCTGGAGACCTTCACCCCGGCCCGGCACGACGCCGCGCTGCGCACCGAGCTGGCGGGCGGCGCGGAGAGCCTGCTGGTCCACTGTGGACGGTTGTCGGTGGAGAAGCACGTGGAGCGCAGCGTGGACACCCTGGCCGAGCTGCACGAGTCCGGCCACGACGTGCGCCTGGTGATCGCCGGGGACGGCCCGCGCCGGGAGTCCCTGGAACGCAGGGCGGCCGGCCTGCCGGTGACCTTCCTGGGTTTTGTGAACTCGCGCACCGACGTGGCCGACCTGCTGGCCACCGCGGACGTCTCGCTGGCCCCCGGCCCGCACGAGACCTTCGGCCTGGCCGCCCTGGAGGCGCTGGCCTCCGGCACCCCGGTGGTGGTCTCCCAGTCCTCCGCGCTGCGCGAGATCGTCCGCCCGAACTGCGGCGCGGCCGTGCCCGACTACGCCCGCGCCTTCGCCGGCGCGGTCACCGAACTGCTGGACAAGCCAGAGGACGGCCGCCGCGCCGCCGCCCGCGCCCGAGCCGAGCAGTTCCCCTGGCCCAGGGCGGTCGACGGGATGCTGGCGGCGATGCAGGTAAGCCCGTAAGCGAGGACCTGTCCGCAAAGCCCCGCCCGCGATAGCCGCGCCGAGGCGGCCCCTGGTGACACGGCCGGACCGCCCGAATACGCCCGGTATGGGGGCGGCCCGGCCGCGCCACCAGGAACCACCTCGATCCCGACTCTCACAGACGGGGCTCCGCGGACAGGCCCTAGGCTGCCCTCATGGTCAGGGCTGGTTTGGACAAGAACCCGCGCGAAGTAGCCGAGATGTTCGACGGCGTCGCGCGGCGCTACGACATCACCAACACCGTGCTCGCCATGGGCATGGACCGGCGCTGGCGGGTCAAGACCACCCGCGCGCTGGATCTCCAGCCGGGCGACCGGGTGCTGGACCTCGCGGCCGGGACCGCGACCTCCACCGCGGACCTGGCCAGCACCGGGGCCTGGTGCGTGGCCGCGGACTTCTCCCTCGGCATGCTGCAGCGCGGCAAGCGGCGCGGGCTGCCGATGGTGGCCGCCGACGGCCTGCGGCTGCCCTTCGCCGACGGGGTCTTCGACGCGGTCACCGTCTCCTTCGGGCTGCGGAACATGCAGGACACCGCCACCGCGCTGGCCGAGCTGGCCAGGGTCACCCGCTCCGGCGGGCGAATGGTGATCTGCGAGTTCTCCCGGCCGACCTGGGCGCCGATGCGGCTGGGCTACCACACCTACCTGCGCACCTTCCCGGTGATCGCGCGCCGGTTCTCCTCCAACTCCACCGCGTACTCCTACCTGGCCGAGTCCATCAAGGACTGGCCGGAGCAGCGCGCGCTGGCCGAGCTGATCTCGGCGGCGGGCTGGGAGGACGTGGCCTGGCGCAACCTCACCGGCGGGGTGGTCGCACTGCACCGCGCGGTCAAGCCCTGACCACCGACTACACTCCGATCAGGACTTCGTGAAGAAGTTCACAAGCTTGCCCCGAATGACTGAGGAGCCTCGATGACCACCGCGACCAGCCGACGTCAGCCCCATGAGGACGCCGAGGTCATCGTGGTCGGCGCCGGTCCCGCCGGCTCCACCGCGGCCACCTACCTGGCCCGTGCGGGCCTGGACGTGCTGCTGCTGGAGAAGAGCGAATTCCCGCGCGAGAAGGTCTGCGGCGACGGCCTCACCCCGCGTGGCGTGAAGCAGCTCATCGACCTGGGCATCGACACCAGGGAAGAGGCAGGCTGGCTGCACAACCGCGGCCTGCGGGTGGTCGGCGGCGGCGTCACCATGGAGCTGGACTGGCCGGACCTGGCCACCTTCCCGCCCTACGGCGTGGTCCGCCCGCGCCAGGACTTCGACGAGATGCTGGCCCAGACCGCGCAGCTGGCCGGCGCCCGGCTGGTGCAGAACACGCACGTGACCGGCGCGGTGACCGATGAGCGCACCGGCCGGGTGATCGGCGTGACCGCCAACGCGGGCAAGGAGAAGACCCCGGTCACCTACCGCGCTCCGCTGGTGCTGGCCTGCGACGGCGTCTCCGCCCGGCTGGCCCTCTCGGTCGGCCTGGAGAAGCGGGACGACCGCCCGATGGGCATCGCGGTCCGCCGCTACTACGACTCCCCGCGCAGCAAGGACGACTACCTCGAATCGCACCTGGAGCTGTGGGACAAGGCCACGCCCGGCGAGCCCAAGCTGCTGCCCGGCTACGGCTGGATCTTCGGCATGGGCGATGGCACGGTGAACGTGGGGCTGGGCATCCTGTCCACCTCCAAGGCCTACGGCAAGGTCGACTACCGCCAGCTGCTGCGCTCCTGGCTGGACGGCACCCCCGAGGAGTGGGGCCTGCGCGAGGCCAACGCGATCGGCAAGGTCGGCGGCGCCGCACTGCCGATGGGCTTCAACCGCACCCCGCACTACCGCAACGGCCTGCTGCTGGTGGGCGATGCCGGCGGCATGGTCAACCCGTTCAACGGCGAGGGCATCGGCTACGCCATGGAAAGCGCCCGGCTGGCCGCCGAATGCGTGGTGCACGCCCTGGCCCGGCCGGAGGGGCTCAGCCGCGAGCGGGCCCTGCACCGCTACCCGGTGGCCGTCTCCGAGGCCCTTGGCGGCTACTACCGGCTCGGCAACATCTTCAGCAAGCTCATCGGCAACCCGACGATCATGCGCACCGCCACCAAGTACGGCATGCCGATCAAGCCGCTGATGCGCTTCGTGCTCAAGCTGCTGGCCGGCCTGTACGACCCCAAGGACGGCGACGCGATGGACCGCGTGATCAACGCCGCCACCAAGCTGGCGCCCAGCGCCTGACCCACCCGCCGAGTTGGCCCAACTCGTACGCCCACTGTGCCCAAGTGGCCGTACGAGTTGGGCCAACTTGCGCTGCGGGGTGGGCCGTTCGGTGGTACCTACTGATCTTGACGGAGTAGGCCTGGCGAGCGGGGTTGACGGCGTGGTCCCGGCGCGCGAGAGCGGTGGGACAGGTCATACACTTGCCCATTGGAGTTAGTGAACGAGTTCACAAGCTCCGGCAGCGGCTCCCGAAGTAGTTAGGTGAACCTTACTACAAGGGGTGCCGCACCGGGTGCCTAGGGTGCCATCGGACGGCGGCCGTGAAGGCTGCTGACGAGCGCGGATGTGGAAAGGACGGCGGCGGGACAGTGCTCCACCCATACCTCCCCCTCGTGCTGATGTTCTTGCTGGCCTTGGTCTTCGCCCTGGGCTCGGTGACCGTGGCGCCCTACATCGGGCCCCGTCGGTACAACAAGGCCAAGCTCGACGCGTACGAGTGCGGAATCGAGCCCTCGCCCCAGCCAGTGGTCGGCGGTGGGCGGATGCCAGTCGCCTATTACCTGACGGCGATGCTGTTCATCCTGTTCGACATCGAAATGGTGTTCCTCTACCCCTTCGCGGTGACCGCGGGCCAGCTCGGTCTGTTCGGCCTGGTAGAGATCGCCCTCTTCATCGGCACGGTCGGCTTCGCCTACGTCTACGTGTGGCGGCGCGGCGGCCTGGACTGGAGCTGAGTCATGGGTCTTGAGGAGAAGCTGCCCAACGGAATCCTGTTGGCCAGCGTGGAGAAACTGGTCAACTGGTCGCGCAAGTCCTCACTGTGGCCCGCCACCTTCGGCCTGGCCTGCTGCGCGATCGAGATGATGACCACCGGCGCCCCGCGCTACGACCTCGGCCGCTTCGGCATGGAGGCCTTCCGCGCCTCCCCGCGCCAGGCCGACCTGATGATCGTCGCGGGCCGGGTCACCAACAAGATGGCGCCGGTGCTGCGCCAGATCTACGACCAGATGCCCGAACCGCGCTGGGTGCTGGCGATGGGCGTGTGCGCCTCCTCCGGCGGCATGTTCAACAACTACGCCGTGGTCCAGGGCGTCGACCACATCGTGCCGGTGGACATGTACCTGCCGGGCTGTCCGCCGCGGCCGGAGATGCTGCTGGACGCGATCCTGAAGATCCACGCCAAGATCATGGACGAGCCGCTCGGGCCCAAACGGGCCGCGCTGCGTGCCGCCAGCGGCGCGCGCACCGAGATGATCCCGTCCTCCGTCCGGTACGCCAAGAAGAAGTGATCGGCAGTGACTGACGCGAATCTTCCCGAGCCCAAGGGCAGCGCCCACAGCTCGGCGGACATGACCCAGGCCGAGCACGAGGAGCACCTGGCCGCAGGCGGTGTCGTGGCCGGCAAGAACCGCAAGGGCATGTTCAACGTCAGCGGCTCGGGCGACACCTCCGGTTTCGGTGGTCTCGTCCTGCCCGCCTACGCGCCCGCGCCCAGCGAGCGGCCCTACGGCGGCTGGTTCGACGAGTTCGTCGACGAGCTGTCCATGGCCATGGCGGAGAAGGGCATCCCGGCCGACGCGGTGCAGCAGATCACCGTCGACCGCGGCGAGATCACCTTCTACATCCGCCGCGAGCACCTGCTCGAACTGTGCAGGCTGCTCCGCGACGACCAGGCGCTGCGCTTCGAGCTGTGCAGCTCGGTCTCGGGCGTGGACTACGGCGTGGACGTGCCACAGCGGCTGCACTCGGTCTACCACCTGACCTCGATGACCTACCGCCGCCGGATCCGGCTCGAAGTGGCGATGGACATCGAGGACCCGCACCTGCCCAGCGTGGTCGAGGTCTACCCGACCGCGGACTGGCAGGAGCGCGAGGCCTGGGACATGTTCGGCATCGTCTACGACGGCCACCCCGCGCTGACCCGGATCCTCATGCCGGACGACTGGGACGGCCACCCCCAGCGCAAGGACTACCCGCTCGGCGGGATCCCGGTCGAGTACAAGGGCGCGGAAATTCCTCCGCCGGACCAGAGGCGGTCTTACTCATGAGCCACGAACGTCTCGCCGACGTCACCGACGGCACCGACACCAGCCCCGCAGGCAGCGACAGCGCCGACACCAAGGCCGGTGCAAACGATCCGTACGCCGCGGACAGCCGTCTCACCACCGAAGGCCCGGTCTACACCGTCAGCGGCGGTGACTGGGACGAGGTGCTCGAAGACGCCACCCACGACGAGCGCATCGTCATCAACCTGGGTCCGCAGCACCCCTCCACCCACGGCGTGCTCCGCCTGGTGCTGGAACTGGAGGGCGAGACCGTCACCCAGGCCCGCTCGGTGATCGGCTACCTGCACACCGGCATCGAGAAGAACGTCGAGTACCGCAACTGGACCCAGGGCGTCACCTTCGTGACCCGGATGGACTACCTGGCCCCGCTGCACAACGAGACCGCCTACTGCCTGGCCATCGAGAAGCTGCTCGGCGTCGAGGCGCCCCGGCGCGCGCAGACCATCCGCGTGCTGCTGATGGAACTCAACCGGGTCAGCTCGCACCTGGTCGCGCTGGCCACCGGCGGCATGGAACTGGGTGCGCTGACCGCGATGACCGCGGGCTTCCGCGAGCGCGAGGAAGTCCTGCACCTGCTGGAACACCTCACCGGCCTGCGGATGAACCACGCGTTCATCCGGCCAGGCGGGCTGTCCCAGGACCTGCCGGATGACTACCACGAGAAGATCACCGACTTCCTCAAGGTGATGGACTCCCGGCTGCCCCAGTACGACAAGCTGCTCACCGGCCAGCCGATCTGGCGCCGCCGCCTCGAAGGCGTCGGCTACCTGCCCCTGGACGGCTGCATGCAGCTGGGCATCACCGGGCCGATCCTGCGCTCGGCCGGGCTGCCATGGGACCTGCGCAAGGTCGAGCCCTACTGCGGCTACGAGGAATACGACTTCGAGGTCCCCACCGCCACCGAGGCCGACTGCTTCGCCCGCTACCTGCTGCGGGTGGAGGAGATCCATCAGTCGCTCAAGATCGTCAAGCAGTGCCTGGCGAAGCTGGAGCCCGGCCCGGTGATGGTCGCGGACGGCAAGATCGCCTGGCCCGCGCAGCTGACCATCGGCTCCGACGGCATGGGCAACTCCCTCGAACACGTGCGCAAGATCATGGGCCAGTCGATGGAATCCCTCATCCACCACTTCAAGCTGGTGACCGAAGGCTTCGACGTGCCAGCCGGGCAGGTGTACGTGCCGGTGGAGTCCCCGCGCGGCGAACTGGGCTACCACCTGGTCTCCGACGGCGGCACCCGCCCGCTGCGCGTGCACGTGCGCGAACCCAGCTTCGTGAACCTGCAGTCGATGCCCGCGATGAGCGAGGGCAGCCTGGTCGCCGACGTGATCGCCGCGGTGGCCTCGATCGACCCGGTGATGGGTGGTGTGGACCGATGACGACAACCCCGGAACGAGTGTCCGAAGTGGACAGTGCTGATACCTCGCTGTTCGCGGACATCGTTGACAAGGCTCAGCAGATCGTGGCGCGCTACCCGCAGAGCCGGTCCGCGCTGCTGCCCATGCTGCACCTGGTGCAGTCGGTGGAGGGCTTCGTCAGCCAGGCTGGCATCGCCTTCTGCGCCGAGCAGCTCGACCTGGCCAAGGCCGAGGTCAGCGCGGTCGCGACCTTCTACACCATGTACAAGCGCAAGCCCTGCGGCGAGCACCTGGTGAGTGTGTGCACCAACACCCTGTGCGCGGCCCTTGGCGGCGACGCGATCTACGGCAAGCTGCGCGAGCACCTCGGCGTCGGCCACGAGGAGACCGCCGGTGAACCCGGCACTCCCGGCTCGGTCACCATCGAGCACGCCGAATGCCTGGCCGCCTGCGACCTCGGCCCGGTGCTCCAGGTCAACTACGAGTTCTACGACAACCAGACGCCCGAAACGGCACTGGAACTCGTCAAGGCGTTGCAGCGCGGGGAGAAGCCCAACCCCACCCGCGGCGCCCCGCTGACCGACTTCAAGCAGGCCGAACTCCAGCTCGCCGGGTTCTTCGAGGGCCGCGAGCCCGACGTGGCAGGCCCGTCGGCCGCGGTGGAGACCCTGCGCGGAGCCAAGATCGCCCACGAGCGCGGCTGGACCGCTCCGGTCATGCCGGAGGACGTCCCGCTGCCTGCCGTCCCAGAGAAGAAGTGAGGGTGGCATGCCCGAGCCGTTGACGCCGGTGCTCACCAAGCGCTGGCTCTCGCCGACATCCTGGACGCTGCGCACCTACGAGCAGCTGGAGGGCTACACCGCCCTCCGCAAGTCGCTCACCGCGCACCCGGACCAGCTCATCCAGCTGTGCAAGGACTCCGGTCTCCGCGGTCGCGGTGGCGCCGGCTTCCCCACCGGCCTCAAGTGGGGCTTCATCCCGCAGGGCGATGGCAAGCCGCACTACCTGGTGATCAACGCCGATGAGGGCGAACCGGGCACCTGCAAGGACATCCCGCTGATGATGGCCGATCCGCACTCGCTGATCGAGGGCTGCATCATCACCTCCTACGCGATCCGGGCCAACTTCTGCGCGATCTACGTGCGCGGCGAGGTCCTGCACTGCATCCGCAGGCTCAACGCCGCGGTGCAGGAGGCCTACGCCGCCGGGTACCTCGGCAAGAACATCCTGGGCAGCGGGTTCGACCTCGACATCGTGGTGCACGCGGGCGCGGGCGCGTACATCTGCGGTGAGGAGACCGCCCTGCTGGACTCGCTGGAGGGCAAGCGCGGCCAGCCCCGGCTCAAGCCGCCCTTCCCGGCCACCGCGGGTCTGTACGCCTCGCCCACCGTGGTGAACAACGTCGAGACCATCGCTTCGGTTCCCTACATCGTCAACGGCGGCTCCGGCTGGTTCCGCGAGATGGGCCGCGAGCGTTCTCCAGGGCCGACCATCTACTCGCTGTCCGGGCACGTCACCAACCCCGGCCAGTACGAGGCGCCGATGGGCACCACGCTGCGCGAGCTGCTGGAGCTGGCCGGTGGCATGAAGGACGGCATCCCGCTGAAGTTCTGGACGCCGGGTGGTTCCTCCACCCCGCTGTTCACCACCGAGCACCTCGATGTGCCGCTGGACTTCGAGGGCGCGGCCGAGGCCGGTTCGATGCTGGGCACCAAGGCGCTGCAGATCTTCAACGAGACCGTGTCCGTGCCCTGGGCCGTGATGAAGTGGACCGAGTTCTACAAGCACGAGTCCTGCGGCAAGTGCACCCCCTGCCGGGAGGGCACCTACTGGCTGGTGCAGATCCTGCAGCGGATGGTCCGCGGCGAGGGCACCCCCGCCGACGTGGAGACCCTGCTGGACATCTGCGACAACATCCTCGGCCGGTCCTTCTGTGCCCTTGGTGACGGCGCGACCAGCCCGATCACCAGCGCCATCAAGTACTTCCGGCACGAGTTCCTCGAACTGTGTGCGAGCAACGCAGGCAACGCGCAGGCCGCACTGGCCGGAGCAGGAGCGCACTGACATGACCGTCGCACCCGAGAAGAACTCCGAGACCACCCCGGTGCCAGCCGGGCACGTCCGGCTCACCATCGACGAGCGCGAGGTCATCGCGCCCAAGGGCGAGCTGGTCATCCGCGCCGCCGAACGGCTGGGCATCGTGGTGCCGCGCTTCTGCGACCACCCGCTGCTGGAGCCGGCAGGCGCCTGCCGCCAGTGCCTGGTGGACGTGGAGATGGGCGGCCGACCGATGCCGAAGCCGCAGGCCTCCTGCACGCTCACGGTGGCCGACGGCATGGTGGTCCGCACCCAGCACACCTCGCCGGTGGCCGACAAGGCCCAGCAGGGCGTGATGGAGCTGCTGCTCATCAACCACCCGCTGGACTGCCCGATCTGCGACAAGGGCGGCGAGTGCCCGCTGCAGAACCAGGCGCTCAAGCACGGTCGCACCGAGTCCCGCTTCGTCGAGACCAAGCGCACCTTCCCCAAGCCGATCCCGATCTCCACCCAGGTGCTGCTGGACCGCGAGCGCTGCGTGCTCTGCCAGCGCTGCACCCGCTTCTCCGACCAGATCGCCGGCGACCCGTTCATCGAACTGCTCGAACGCGGCGCGCAGCAGCAGATCGGCATCGCCGAGGGCAAGCCGTTCCAGAGCTACTTCTCCGGCAACACCATCCAGATCTGCCCGGTCGGCGCGCTCACCAGCGCGGCCTACCGGTTCCGCTCCCGGCCGTTCGACCTGGTCTCCACCCCCGGCGTGTGCGAGCACTGCGCCGGTGGCTGCGCGACCAGGGTGGACACCCGGCGCGGCAAGGTCATGCGCCGGCTGGCCGGGGACGACCCCGAGGTCAACGAGGAATGGCTGTGCGACAAGGGTCGCTTCGCCTTCGTCTACCCGACCCTGCCCGACCGGATCCGCCGCCCGCTCGTCCGCGATGAGAGCGGCGAGCTGGTCGAGGCGTCCTGGACCGAGGCGCTGCGGGTGGCGGCCGACGGCCTGGCCAAGGCCAGGGACGGCAAGGGCGTCGGCGTGCTGCCCGGCGGCAGGCTGACCGTCGAGGACGCCTACGCCTACAGCAAGTTCGCCAGGGTCGCCGCGCGCACCAACGACATCGACTTCCGGTCCCGGCCGCACTCCGATGAGGAACTGGCGCTGCTGTCCTCCTCGATCGTGGGTGTCACCCCGGAGACCGGGGTCACCTACAGCGTGGTCGAGGCCGCGCCCACGGTGCTCTGCGTCGGCCTGGAGCCCGAGGAGGAAGCCGGGATCCTGTTCCTGCGCCTGCGCAAGGCGGCGCGCACGGGCCGGACCAAGGTCTTCCACCTCGGCCAGTACACGACCCCCGCGGTGCGCAAGACCTTCGGCACGCTGATCCCCGCCGTGCCCGGCGGCGAACCCGCCGCGCTGCGCTCGCTGCCCGCCGACGCGGACACCTCGCTGCGCAACAAGGGCGCGGTGCTGCTGCTCGGCGCCCGCGCGGTCGAGGTGCCCGGCCTGATCTCGGCCGCGGTCGAGCTGGCCACCGCCACCGGCGCCACGCTGGCCTGGATCCCCCGTCGCGCCGGTGAGCGCGGCGCGGTCGAGGCCGGTGCGCTGCCCACCCTGCTGCCCGGCGGCCGCCCGGTCACCGACGCGGACGCCCGCGCCGAGATCGAGCTGGCCTGGGGCGTGGACGCGGGTTCGCTGCCCGCGACCGCGGGCCGGGACGCGGCGGGCATCCTCGCCGCCGCGGCCGACGGTGCGCTGGACGCGCTGCTCGTCGGTGGCGTCGACCCGGGTGACTTCGGTGACCCGGCCGCCGCGCTGGCCGGCGTCAAGGCAGCCGGATTTGTTGTCTCCCTTGAGCTTCGGCACTCCGCGGTGACCGAGCACGCCGATGTGGTGCTGCCGGTGGCCGCCTCGGTCGAGCGCGCGGGCAGCTACCTCAACTGGGAGGGCCGCCGCCGCGAGTTCAAGGCGGCGCTGGACGTGGCCGGCGTGGTCCCGGACTGCCGGGTGCTGGACACCCTGGCGATCGAGATGGACTCCGACCTGTTCACCCAGACCCCGGCCGCCGCGGCCGCGGACCTGGCCCGGCTGGGCACGCACCGCGGCGCCCGCCCGGTGTTCACCCCGGCCGCCGACCCCGGCGCCCCGGTGCTGGGCAACGGTCACCTGGTGCTGGCGAGCTGGACCCAGATGCTGGGCAACTCCTCGCTGCAGGACGGCGAACCCGCGCTGGCGGGCACCGCCCGTCCGGTGGTGGCCCGGCTGGCCCCGGCCACCGCGGACAAGCTCGGCCTGACCGAGGGCGCCCCGGTCAGCGTGGCCACCGAAACCGGTTCGATCACGCTGCCGCTGGAACTGGCCGATCTGCCCGAGCAGGTCGTGTGGCTGCCCGGCAACTCGGGCACCGCCACCGTGCGCCGCACCCTTGGCGCCGGTCACGGCGCTCTCGTCACCGTCACCGACGGAGGAAACGCATGAACCCGGGCGAAGTCGGACGGCTGCTCGCCGACGATCCGTGGTGGCTGAGCCTGATCAAGGTGCTCGCCGTCTTCATCTTCCTGGTCGTCCTGGTGATCGGCCTGGTCTGGGGCGAGCGCCGGGTGGTCGGGTTCATGCAGCAGCGGCCCGGCCCCAACCGGGCAGGCCCCTTCGGCATGCTGCAGTCCCTGGCCGACGCGCTGAAGATGGCCTTCAAGGAGGACATCCGGCCGGTAATGGCGGACAAGTGGGTCTACTTCCTGGCCCCGATCCTGTCCGCGGTGCCCGCCTTCCTGGCCTTCTCGGTGATCCCGTTCGGGCCGAAGGTCGAGATGTTCGGCTACGAGACCGCGCTGCAGATCGCGGACGTGCCGGTGGGCATCCTGGTGGTGCTGGCCTGCGCCTCGGTCGGCGTCTACGGCATCGTGCTCTCCGGCTGGGCCTCCGGCTCGCCGTACCCGCTGCTCGGCTCGCTGCGCTCGGCCGCGCAGGTGATCTCCTACGAGATCGCGATGGGCCTGTCCATCGTCTCGGTGATCCTGTTCGCCGGATCGCTGTCCACCGCCGACATCGTGGCCGCGCAGTCCCACGGCGTCTGGTTCGTGATCACCCTGCTGCCCAGCTTCGTGATCTACGTGATCTCCATGGTCGGTGAGACCAACCGGGCCCCGTTCGACCTGCCAGAGGCCGAGTCGGAGCTGGTCGGTGGCTTCCACACCGAGTACTCGACCTCGCTGAAGTTCGCCATGTTCTTCCTCGCCGAGTACATCAACATGGCCACCGTCTCGGCGCTGGCCACCACGTTGTTCCTCGGTGGCTGGCAGGCGCCGTTCGGGCTGCACCTCATCGGCGACGGGTTCCTCAACACCGGCTGGTGGCCGGTGCTGTGGTTCCTCGGCAAGATGCTGGCGTTCCTGTTCTTCTTCGTGTGGCTGCGCGCCACCCTGCCCCGGCTGCGCTACGACCAGTTCATGCAGCTGGGCTGGAAGGTGCTGGTC
Source organism: Crossiella sp. CA198 (assembly GCF_052078295.1). Taxonomy (NCBI): domain Bacteria; kingdom Bacillati; phylum Actinomycetota; class Actinomycetes; order Pseudonocardiales; family Pseudonocardiaceae; genus Crossiella; species Crossiella sp. CA198. The sequence continues at coordinate 11,088 of NZ_JBQJIM010000005.1, read as the reverse complement.
CCCAGCGCGCTGGTCTGGTTCGTCGCGGTCACCGTGGTGAAGTACATCAACACCACCCCGGACATCTCGACCACCCAGTACCTGATCTTCGGTGGGGCCGGCCTGGCAGTGCTGATCCTGCTGGTCTTCCTGATCCCGGAGCGCGAGGTGCCGGAGGAACGGATCCAGGTGGCCGGCAGCGGCTACCCGATCCCGCCGCTGGACCTCGCGGTGCCCAAGCCCCCCAAGCGCCGGACCCCCGTGGCCGCCGCGCAGCAGAGTTCCACGCCGGCCGCGATCGGCACCGAAGGCGGAAAGGAGGCTGGCGATGGGACTGTTTGATCCCATCAAGGGCTTCGGCGTCACCTTCTCGACCATGTTCCGGAAGGTCGTCACCGAGGAATATCCCGAGGTCATGAAGGTCACCGCGCCGCGGTACCACGGTCGCCACCAGCTCAACCGGCACCCGGACGGCCTGGAGAAGTGCGTCGGCTGCGAGCTGTGCGCCTGGGCCTGTCCGGCGGACGCGATCTTCGTCGAGGGCGGTGACAACACCGAGGAGGCCCGCTTCTCGCCGGGCGAGCGCTTTGGGGCGATCTACCAGATCAACTACCTGCGCTGCATCGGCTGCGGTCTCTGCATCGAGGCCTGCCCGACCCGTTCGCTGACCATGACGAACGAGTTCGAGCTGGCCGACGACAACCGGCAGAACCTGATCTACACCAAGGAACAGCTGATGGCGCCGCTGCTGGAAGGCATGGAGCAGCCGCCGCACCCGATGCGCCTTGGTGAGAACGAGCAGGACTACTACGTCAACGGGCCCCAGTTGGCTCGCGGCGAGAAGCCCGCCGAGAAGCCCGCCGAGGGGGCCGTGCGTTGAGTTCCGTCATCGCCTTCCTCGCCCAGGCCCCGCCGGCGGCGCCGGACACCATGTTCCTCGGTGAGCAGATCCTGTTCTGGGTGCTCGGGCCGGTCGCCCTGGCCGGCGCGCTGGGCATGCTCTTCGCCCGCAACGCCGTGCATTCGGCGCTGTTCCTGGTGCTGACCATGCTCAGCCTCGGCGTGCTCTACATCGCGCAGCAGGCGCCGTTCCTGGGCGTGGTGCAGATCATCGTCTACACCGGCGCGATCATGATGCTGTTCCTGTTCGTGCTGATGCTGGTCGGCAGGGACAGTTCGGACTCGGTGGTGGAGGTGCTGCGCGGGCAACGGCTCGCGGCCACCTTCCTCGGCCTCGGCTTCGCCGCGCTGATCGTCTCCGCGCTGGCCCGCGCGCTGACCTCGGTGCCCTCGGTCGGCCTGAGCAAGGTCAACGGCGAGGGCGGCCCCGGCAACGTGGTCGGCATTGGGCAGAAGCTGTTCACCGACTACGTCTTCGCCTTCGAGCTGACCTCGGCGCTGCTGATCACCGCCGCGCTCGGCGCGATGCTGCTGGCCTTCGTGGACAAGGAACACTCCACCAAGCGCAGCCAGCGCGAGCTGGTCGGCGCCCGCCTGCGCGGCGAGCACGACCGCCCCTCGCCGCTGCCCGGTCCCGGTGTGTTCGCCACCGCCAACTCGGTGGCCACCCCGGCACTGCTGCCGGACGGTTCGGTCGCGCCGGAATCGCTGTCCAAGATCATCGAGGCCACCTCGCGTGAGCGCCTCGCCGACGACATCACCGAGGTCGCGGGCACCGGCGCCCAGCCGGACGCGCACGCGCTCACCGGGCAGTCCGACAAGGACGACACCAAGCCCGGTGCTGAGGAGGGGAAGGCATGACCCCCACCTACTATCTGCTGCTGTCCGCGCTGCTGTTCTCCATCGGCGCGGTGGGCGTGCTGGTCCGGCGGAACGCCATCGTCGTGTTCATGTGCATCGAGCTGATGCTCAACGCGGTGAACCTGACCCTGGTGACCTTCTCCCGGATCAACGGCGCGCTGGACGGCCAGGTGATGGCCTTCTTCGTGATGGTCGTCGCGGCGGCCGAGGTGGTCGTCGGACTCGCGATCATCATGTCGATCTTCCGCACCCGCCGCTCGGCCTCGGTCGACGACGCCAACCTGCTCAAGTACTGAGGTGCAGACGGTGAAGGGAAATGTAATGGCCGCCGCCGAGGTGGTGGAGGCTACCGGCGCGGCCCAGTACGCCTGGCTGCTGATCCTGCTCCCGCTGATCGGCGCCACCGTGCTGCTGGTCGGCGGGAAGCGCGTCAACGGGTGGGGTCACCTGCTCGGCTCGGCGGTGGCGATCCTGTCCTTCGTCTACGGCGCGGTGCTGTTCGTGCAGACCATCGGCAAGGACGCGGGCTCGCGAGTCGCCGACCTGCCGGTGTTCGAGTGGTTCAACGTGGCCGCGCTCAAGGTCGAGTTCGGCCTGCGCATCGACCCGCTGTCGATGACCTTCGTGCTGCTGATCACCGGTGTGGGCTCGCTGATCCACATCTACTCGATCGGCTACATGAGCCATGACGCGGACCGGCGGAAGTTCTTCGCCTACCTGAACCTCTTCGTCGCGGCGATGCTGGTCCTGGTGCTGGGCAACAGCTTCGTGACGCTGTACCTGGGCTGGGAGGGCGTCGGTCTGGCCTCCTACCTGCTGATCGCCTTCTGGCAGCACAAGCCGGCCGCGGCCACCGCGGCGAAGAAGGCCTTCCTGATGAACCGGGTCGGCGACGTCGGCCTGGCGCTGGCCATCTTCCTGATGTTCCGGGACCTGGGCACCACCCAGTACACCGAGGTCTTCGCCCGCGCGGGCGAGCTGTCCCCTGGTGTGGTCACCGCGATCGCGGTGCTGCTCCTGCTGGGCGCCTGCGGCAAGTCCGGCCAGTTCCCGCTGCAGGCCTGGTTGCCGGACGCGATGGAGGGCCCGACCCCGGTCTCCGCGCTCATCCACGCCGCGACCATGGTCACCGCCGGTGTCTACCTGGTGGCCCGGTCCAACCCGATCTACAACCTGACCGAGGACGGCCGCCTGGTCGTGGTCATCATCGGCGCCATCACGCTGGTGATCGGGTGCATCATCGGTTGCGCCTACGACGACTTCAAGAAGGTGCTGGCCTACTCCACGGTCAGCCAGATCGGTTACATGATCCTGGCCGTCGGCCTCGGCCCGGCCGGGTACGCGATCGGCATCATGCACCTGCTCACCCACGGCTTCTTCAAGGCCGGGCTCTTCCTCGGGGCCGGTTCGGTGATGCACGGGATGAACGACGAGGGCAACATCCGCCGGATGGGCGGCCTGGCCAGGCACATGCCGGTCACCTTCGTCACCTGGGGCCTTGGCTACCTGGCCCTGATCGGCTTCCCGCTGCTGTCCGGCTTCTACTCCAAGGACGCCATCATCGAGGCGGCGCTGGGCCAGGGCGGCTGGCGCGGCTGGGTCTTCGGCGGCGCGGCCCTGCTGGGCGCCGGGCTGACCGCGTTCTACATGACCCGGTTGATGCTGCTGGTCTTCTTCGGTGAGAAGCGCTGGCAGAAGCTCAAGTCGGCCGACGGTCGCGACTACCACCCGCACGAGTCCCCGGCCAGCATGACGGTGCCGATGATCGTGCTGGCGGTCGGTTCGGTCGGGGCGGGCTTCTTCTTCAGCCAGGGCCACCGGCTCGCGGAATGGCTGGAGCCCTCGCTGGGCAAGCTGGTCGAGTCCGAGCACGGCGTGCTGCCGCACTCGCTGGTGCCGATCCTCACCGTGGCACTGGCCGCGCTCGGCGCGCTCACCGCCTGGCTGATCTTCGGCCGCAAGCCGGTCCCGGTGGAACGCCCGGAGAAGGTCTCCTTCCCGGTGCGGGCCGCGCGCAAGGACCTTTACGCCAACGCGATCAACGAGGGGCTCATCGCGAACCCGGGCTTCCTGCTCACCAGGTTCCTGCTCTTCTTCGACAAAAAGGGCGTCGACGGGGTGGTCAACGGCACGGCCGTGCTGCTCCAGGGCGTCTCCAGCCGGGTCCGCCGGCTCCAGACCGGTTTCGTGCGCTCCTACGCGCTGAGCATGCTGGGCGGTTCGGTTCTGCTGATCGCCGCCCTGCTGATGGTGAGGTTGGCGGGATGAACGGCCTCGTGCTGCTCGCACTTCTGCTGCTGCCGCTTCTCGGCGGCCTGGTGGTGGCGTTCCTGCGTGGCAACGACCGCGCGGCGAAGCTGACCGCGCTCGGGTTCGCCCTGGCCGAGCTGGTGCTCGCCGCGGTGGCCTGGGCCGGGTTCACCCCCGGCGGCGACCGGATCCAGCTCGCCTTCGGGGTGGACTGGATCCCGGCCTTCGGGGTGCGCTTCGCCCTCGGCGTGGACGGCATCGCGCTGGTGATGATCGCGCTGATCGCGGTGCTGGTGCCGATCGTGATCGGCGCCTCCTGGGAGGAGAAGCTGCCCGAGGGCCGCACGGTCGCCGGGTTCTTCTCGCTGTTGCTGGTGATGCAGACCTTCATGATCGGGGTCTTCGCCGCCACCGACGTGTTCCTGTTCTACGTCTTCTTCGAGGCGATGCTGGTGCCCGCCTACTTCCTGATCGGCCGCTTCGGCGGACCGCGCAGGCAGTACGCGGCGGTCAAGTTCTTCCTGTACTCCCTCTTCGGCGGCCTGGTCATGCTGGCCTCGGTGATCGGGGTGTACGTGGTGGCCAGCGGCAAGCTGGGCAAGGGTACCTTCGACTGGGCGACCCTGGTCAGCATCGCCAAGGACATCCCGCAGGGCACCCAGATCTGGCTGTTCCTCGGCTTCCTGATCGCCTTCGCGATCAAGGCGCCGCTGGTGCCGCTGCACACCTGGCTGCCCGATGCCGGTGGCGAGGCCCCGGTGGGCGTCGGCGTGCTGCTGGTCGGCGTGCTCGACAAGGTCGGCACCTTCGGGTTCCTGCGCTACGGCCTGTCGATGTTCCCCGACGCCAGCCGGATCCTGGCGCCCTGGGTGCTCACCTTCGCGGTGATCGGCGTGATCTACGGCGCGATCCTGGCCGCGGGACAGACCGACATGAAGCGGTTCGTCACCTACACCTCGATCGCGCACTTCGGCTTCATCGCGCTGGGCATCTTCGCCTTCAGCACCCAGTCGATCTCTGGCGCGGTGCTGTACATGGTCAACCACGGCCTCTCCACCGGCATGCTGTTCCTGGTGGTCGGCATGGTCATGGCGCGTGGTGGGTCCCGCCTGTTCAGCGACTACGGCGGTATGGCCAAGCTCACCCCGGTGCTCGGCGGCATGTTCTTCATCGCCGGGCTCTCCTCGCTGGCCCTGCCCGGCACCAACTCCTTCGTCAGCGAGTTCCTGGTGCTGATCGGGTCGTTCCCGAGGGAGCCGGTGTTCACCATCATCGCCACCGTCGGCATGGTGCTGGCCGCGCTGTACGTGCTGTGGGCCTACCAGCGGGTCATGCAGGGCCCGGTGCGCGGCAACGCGCTGGTGGGCCTGGCCGGTGGTCCCGGCTCCGCGGTGGATCCCGCCTCGGAGACGGCCAAGACCAAGGTGGCCGACCTGTCCAAGCGCGAGCTGGCGGTGCTGACTCCGCTGGTGGTGCTGATCATCGCGCTCGGGGTCTACCCCAAGCCGGTGCTCGACGTGATCAACCCGTCCGTCACGGCGACGATGACCGAGGCCGGGCAGCAGGACCTGGTGAAGGAAGGCAAGTGACGTGGTGTCCCTGATTCACCTGGCGCAGCCGCAGCAACAACCGCTGCTGGAACTGCCGGACTTCCTGCTCGAGCACATGGTGCCGGTGCTGATCATCCTCGGCGCGGCCTGTGTCTCGGTGCTCTTCGAGGCGCTGCTGCCTCGGCATCTGCGCTGGTCGGTACAGGTGTTCCTGAGCCTGTTCGCGATCGCCGCGGCCGGTGCGGTGCTGGTCACCAAGGGCCTTGGCGAGGCGGGCACCGGTGTGCTGCCGATGGCCAAGGCGCTGGCGGTGGACTACCCCACGCTGTTCCTGTGGGGCACCCTGCTGGCGCTGGGCTTCGGCTCGATCCTGCTGATCGCGGACCGCTCGGTGGAACGCGGCGGCTACTTCGTGGCGCACGCCGCGATCCGCCCCGGCACCATCCAGGACCGGGCGCAGGCGGCCACCACCGGCATGCAGACCGAGGTCTTCCCGCTGGCGCTGTTCGCCCTCGGCGGCATGATGACCTTCGTCGCGGCGAATGACCTGCTGACCATGTTCATCGCGCTGGAGGTGCTCAGCCTCCCGCTGTACCTGCTGTGCGCGCTGGCCCGCCGTCGCAGGCTGATCTCGCAGGAAGCCGCGGTCAAGTACTTCCTGCTGGGCGCGTTCGCCTCGGCCTTCTTCCTCTACGGACTGGCGCTGCTCTACGGCTACGCGGGTTCGGTCAACCTGGCCGCGATCGCCAACGCGGCCGCTGGCAACGACCGTTCCGACACCCTGCTCTTCGCCGGGGTCGGCCTGCTGGTGGTCGGCCTGCTGTTCAAGGCCGCGGTCGGCCCGTTCCACACCTGGAGTCCGGACGTCTACCAGGGTGCGCCCACCCCGGTGACCGCGTTCATGGCCGCCTGCACCAAGGTGGCGGCCTTCGGCGCGATCCTGCGGGTGTTCCAGGTGGCGCTGAAGTCCAGCAGCTGGGAATGGCAGTACGTGCTGTGGGCGGTGGCCATCGTGTCCATGGTCATCGGCGCTGTGCTCGGTCTCACGCAGAGCGACATCAAGCGGATGATCGCCTACTCCTCGGTGGCGCACGCGGGCTTCCTGCTCGTCGGCTCGATCGCGCTCACCCCGCAGGGCCTGTCCGGCACGATGTTCTACCTGCTGGCCTACGGCTTCACCACGCTGGCGGTCTTCGGCGTGATCAGCCTGGTCCGGGATTCACACGGGGAAGCCACCGACATCTCCCAGTGGGCCGGTCTGGCCAAGCGGTCGCCACTGGTGGCCGCGGTGTTCTCCTTCCTGCTGCTCGCACTGGCCGGCATCCCGCTCACCAGCGGGTTCATCGGCAAGTTCGTGGTGTTCGCGGCGGCGATCGAGGACGGGGCCGCCCCGCTGGTCGTGGTCGGCCTGGTCACCAGCGCGATCGCGGCGTTCTTCTACCTGCGGATCATCGTGCTGATGTACTTCCAGGAGCCCGCGGAGGACGGTCCCACGGTCACCGTGCCGGGGGCGTTCACGGTCATGGCCATCACACTCGGTGTGACCGTGACCTTGCTGCTCGGAGTCGTGCCGCAGTTCGCCCTCGACTGGGCGGACCTCGGAGTGTTCGCCTTCTGAGTGCTACGTAGGCTGCAAGTGTGACGACGAGTGAGCAGGCCGGTCGGGGCGCCGGCATCGTGCTGGCAGACCCCGACCTGGAGGCCACGGTTCTGGCCGGGCTGGCCGCGGTCGAGGAGCTGCTGCAGGACTCGGTCCGCAGCGACCTCGACTTCGCGACCGAGGCATCCCTGCACCTGATGGAGGCGGGCGGAAAACGAATCCGCCCGCTCTTCGCCCTCCTGGCCGCCCACTTCGGCGACCCTGGGCGCAAGGAGGTCCTCACCTCCGCCGTCGTGGTGGAGCTGATCCACCTGGCCACGCTCTACCACGACGATGTGATGGACGAGGCCCCGATGCGGCGCGGCGCGCTCAGCGCGAACGCCCGCTGGAGCAACTCGGTGGCCATCCTCACCGGCGACTTCCTGTTCGCGCACGCCTCCAGGCTGGTGGCCGATCTGGGCACGGACGCGGCCCGGATCATCGCCAACACCTTCGCCGAACTGGTCACCGGGCAGATGCGGGAGACCGTGGGCCCGGCCGAGGGCGCGGACCCGGTCACGCACTACCTGTCGGTGATCGACGAGAAGACCGGTTCGCTGATCGCCACCGCGGGCCGCTTCGGCGGCATGTTCGCCGGGGTGCCCGCTGAGCAGGTCGAGGCGCTGTGCCGGTACGGCGACGTGATCGGCGCGGCCTTCCAGATCTCCGACGACATCATCGACATCGCCTCACCTGCGGTGGAGTCCGGCAAGACCCCCGGCACCGACCTGCGTGAGGGCGTGCGCACGCTGCCGATGCTCTACGCGCTGGCCGAGGGCCACGTCTCCGGCGCCCGGCTGCGTGAGCTGCTGTCCCGGCCGCTGGACACCGACACCGAGGTCGAGGAGGCGCTGGAACTGCTCCGGGCGTCCTCGGGCCTGGAAGAGGCGCGCAAGACCCTCAGCGAGTACTCCGAGCGCGCGCACGCCGCCCTGGTGGACCTGCCGGACTGCCCGGCCCGGGCCGCGCTGTCCGCACTGGCGAACTTCGTGGTGGCCCGCTCCCAGTAGCTCAGGAGCCCGCGATGACCTGCGGAGCCGGCCCGGCCCGGCTCCGCAGCACCCGCCGGGCGGCCAGCACGCCGTCCACGGTGAAGACCATCACGGCCACCCAGACCAGCGCGAACCCGGCCCAGCGGGCAGGCGACATCGGCTCGTGCAGCACCAGCACGCCCCAGGCGAACTGCAGGATCGGCGCGAGGTACTGCAGGATCCCCAGTGTGGTCATGGACACCCGCCGCGCGGCGATCCCGAACAGCAGCAAGGGCAGCGCGGTGATCGGCCCGGAGGCCATCAGCAGCAGGTCGTGGCCGGTGAGCCCGGTGCTGAAGGTGCCCTGCCCGCCCAGCCAGAGCAGGAACCCGATCGCGGGCAGGCCCAGCACCAGGCTTTCCGCGGTCAGCGAGTCCACCGCGGCCAGCTTCGAGGTCTTCTTGATCAGCCCGTAGGTGCCGAAGCTGGCGGCCAGCACCAGCGCGATCACCGGCACGTTGCCGTGCTCGAAGGTCAGCACGCACACCGCGGCGCCGCCAACGGCCACCGCGGCCCACTGCGCCCGGCGCAGGCCTTCGTTGAACACCAGCACCCCGAAGAGCACCGAGACCAGCGGGTTGATGAAGTAGCCGAGCGAGGTTTCCACCACCTGCCCGCTGGTCACCCCGTAGATGTAGACGCCCCAGTTGATCGCGATGAGCACCGCCCCGGTCCCGGCCATCAGCCAGCCGCCGGGGGAGAGCCGCCAGAGGATCTTGCCCCGGCGGAGCACGAGGGTGACCAACGCCATCACCGCCAGGGTCCAGACCAGGCGATGTGCCAGGATCTCCAGTGGACCGGCGGGTGCCAGCAGGGGCCAGAAGGCAGGGAAGAAACCCCAGAGCACGTACGCGCCCGCCCCGCACGCCAGGCCGGCCGCGCCGGCCGAGGAGGAAGGCGACGACGGCACGGATCGAGCCTACGCCGCGGCATTGTCGGCTCGACAAGTAACTTCGTCACATCAACTTCCGCTACCTCGTCAACCGGACGCGGCGGACGGCCCTGCGGGTTAGGGTTCGGCAAGGTTTCACCTGCGCGCGGAAAGCGCCAAAGAAAGTGGAAAAGGCCGGAGGGATGTCGCGGTGTCGTCGTTGTTCGGGCAGGTCTGGCTGTGGAGCCTGCTCGCATTCGTGATCGGTGGCCTGGCCACCTGGGTGCTCTTCGTCACCCCGGCCCGCCGTGAGCTGGCCGCGCTGGAGGACGAGCGCGCCACCCGCCGCCCGGACCCGGTCGCCCCGACCGTGATCCGCCACGACGAGGACGACGAGATCGTCTTCGAGCCCCTCCCCGCTCCGAAGCCGGTCCGCCCCATCGCCACCGGCGAGGAGACCACGGTCCTGCCTGCCCAGCCCAAGGCGGAGCAGCCCAAGACCGCCCTGTTCACCCCCGTGTCCACCCCGGAACCCCGCACCTCGATCTTCACCCCGGCCGACGAGCCCACCACCCAGGCCGAGGCCCCGTGGGAACGCCGCCGCGAACCCACCTGGTCCCAGCCCGCCGAACCCGCGCCAACGCAGCAGTGGTCCGCTCCGCGCCCGGAAGACTCCCGCCGCCCGGAACCGGCGGCCCCCACCCAGCAGTGGTCGGCCCCGCCTGCCGAGGACGAGGAACCCGCCCTGCAGTGGCACGAGGACACCTCCTCCCGCCGCGCGGAGCCCGCCCCGCAGCGGTCCGCGGAGGACTCCCGTCGGTCCGAGCCCGCACCGACCCAGGCGTGGACGGCCGAGCGCGCCGAGGATTCCCGCCGCGCGGAGTCCGCCGCCACGCAGCAGTGGTCCGCCGACCAGGTCGAGGACTCCCGCCGCGCGGAGCCCGCGCCGACGCAGGCGTGGTCCGTCGATCGCGCCGACGATTCCCGTCACGCGGAGCCCGCACCCACCCAGCAGTTGTCCGCGGATCGCGCCGAGGACTCCCGCCGCCCGGAACCGGCCGCCACCCAGCAGTGGCCGGCCCAGCGCGCTGATGAGGACTTCCGCCGGTCCGAGCCCGCGCCCACCCAGCAGTGGTCCGCCCAGCCCCCGGCCGACGAGCCCGCCCCGTCCCACCTGGAGGCTGACGACCAGCAGCCCTGGTCCGTCTCCCACCCCGAACCCCCGGCCCCGGTCACCCGCGGCGCGGACCAGCCGACCACCGCGCTCTTCGCCCCGGTCGGCGAGCCCGCCGCCGAAGCCCGGCCCGCCGAATCCGAGTCCCAGCCGGAGCAGGACGACCGCCCGCTCTTCTTCGAGGCCGAGACTCCGGCCTACGGCATCCCGCAGAACGAGATCCTCAACGCCCTGGACGAGGACCCGGAACCCCGCCAGGCGCAGCGCCCGGTCCCGGCGCCGGCTCCGCCCGCGCCGCAGGTGAGCGCGCCGCCGGAGCTGGACGTCACCGACACCGAGCTGGCCGATCACCGGCCGGCCCGGCCGCCGCGGCCTGCCCAGCGGGTGGCGCCGCCGCAGTTCCCGCCGCGGCCGTTGCCGCCGCAGGACCTCAAGGCCAGGGACACCGCCTACTTCCAGCACCTGGCCGCAGCAGGCGGGCCCGGCAACCCGCAGCCGGTGCCGCCCTCGGTGCCCGCACCACCGCGTCAGATGCCGCCGGTGCCGCCCGCGCCGCCGCGGCCGGTGACCCCGGCCGAGCAGCCGCCGCCCCCGGTGGCGCCTGCCGAACCGCCCGCGCCGCCGCAGGGTGAGCGGTCCCGGTCGCTGTTCGAGCCGGTGATCGATCCCGACAAGCAGTGACATGAAGAAGGCCCCGGGGAACGTTGGCGGGTTCACGTGGTCGTTGCAACACCTCGATCTGAGGGGTTGCAACGACCATGTCGTTTTCGGAGGACCTTCACCAGCACCGTGACACGCTGCTGAGGATGATCGACGCTGGCGTGCCAGTGGCC